>JACQDQ010000027.1 GCA_016201015.1 Pseudomonadota bacterium
CGAGATCGACGCGATCGCAGCCGGACGGAATCTCGGAGGGCGCGGCGAGGCCGACGACCATGCCGTCGCGGACGAGCACCGCCGTGGGTCCGCGCATCACCTGCCCGTCGAACAGCCGGGGCGCGACGATCGCCAGCCCCGCCGCAGCCGCCGCATCGGACTTCCCACCGCCGCTCACTCGCGCGCTCTCAGACATCTTCCCGTCCTTGTCTCCACGCGATTCTCCTAGAGCGGAGTCCGATCGGGTGTACTTGCGTCGTCACCCCGAAATGTCACCCCGGCGAAAGCCGCTATCGTATGCACACATCTCGGGTCCGACCACATTTCGATTCCGTTTGTTGCGCTGCCGGGATGGTGCTTTTTCGGAAAAGAATCGAAAAGGGGCTCCGAAGATTCCATTTCGAATCCCATTTCGAGATGTGTGCATGCGATAGCGGCGAAGGCCGGGTCCCAGGGATCATAGAGCACGATGTTGCCCCTGGGTGCCGGCTTGCGCCGGCATGACAAGCGCGCAACCGGCCCTGGGTGCCGGCTTTCCCACTCGGTCTCGCGATGCTTGGTCCGCTCGACCTTGGGCTCTGGCCGGCATGACGATTCGGGACAGGGGCGACGCAGATGAGTCAACCTGATCGAAACTCGCTCCAGCGTGGCCCACAGGCATCCTCGACCAGGTTGGTGTTGGCATACCAATTGACAAGACCAATATAGAACCACCTAACTATCGTGTGGTCGGCCGCTCGACGGGCCTGACAGATACGCGCGGGGTGCGGGAATAGACATGGAACGGCTGCTTATCCGGGGCGGACACCGGCTCCAAGGGACCGTTCAGATCTGCGGCGCCAAGAACGCCGCCCTGCCCCAGATCGCGGCTTCCCTGCTGAGCGCCGAACCCCTGACGCTGACGAACATGCCCGACGTCGTCGACGTGCACACCATGGTGCGGCTGATGACGCATTACGGCGTGACGAGCACGCGCGATTCGTCAAGCGTCACGCTGAAAGCGGATGGCGCGCGGAACGTCGAGGCGCCCTACGACATCGTCCGGCGCATGCGCGCAACCCTCCTCGTGCTTGGTCCCCTGGTCGCCCGGTTCGGGGCCGCCCGCGTCTCGCTGCCCGGCGGCTGCGCCATCGGCGCGCGGCCGGTCGATCTGCATTTGAAGGCGCTCGCGGTGCTCGGCGCGACGATCGATCTCGATGGCGGCTACATCGTGGCGAAGGCGCCGAACGGCCTCGCCGGCGGCAGGATCGTCTTCGGCTCGCCGTCGATCGGCGCGACGCAGACGGCGCTGATGGCGGCGACGCTCGCCAAGGGCGAAAGCGAGATCATGAATGCGGCGCGCGAGCCGGAGGTCGTCGATCTCGCCGCCTGCCTCGCCGCCATGGGCGCGCAGATCGAGGGAGCGGGGACGCATCGCATCCGCGTTCAGGGCGGGCAAGCCCTTCATGCCGGACGGCACGAGATTGTTCCCGATCGCATCGAGGCCGGCACCTATGCCATCGCCGCGGCGATTACCGGCGGCCATCTCGAGCTGACCGGCGCGCGGCTCGAGCATCTTTCCGCGGTCGGCGAGGCGCTCGAAGCGGCCGGCGTCAGGCTGTGGCCGACCGACCGCTGGCTGATGGTGGCACGTGACGGAGCGCTGCGCGGCATCGATATCGTCACCGAGCCCTATCCCGGCTTTCCAACCGATCTGCAGGCGCAGTTCATGGCGCTGATGACGATCGCCGACGGCGCGTCGATGATCCGCGAAACCGTGTTCGAGAACCGCTTCATGCACGTTCCCGAGCTCGGCCGGCTCGGCGCCAACATCACGCTCCAGGGGACATCGGCGCTGGTCCGCGGCGTCAAGGCGCTCAAAGGCGCGCCGGTCATGGCGACCGACCTGCGCGCCTCGGTGTGCCTCGTCCTCGCCGGCCTCGCGGCCGGCGGCGAAACGGCGGTCAGCCGCATCTACCACCTCGATCGCGGCTACGAGGCGCTCGACCGCAAGCTCGTGCGCTGTGGCGCCGACATCAGGCGCGTGCCCGAATGACGCTACCGACCGCCGACGGGCCGGCAACGCAAGACCAAGGACCCGACGAACCGCTTTTCATCGGCGTCGACGGCGGCGGGACCGGCTGCCGCGCTCGGCTGGAAGACTCCGCGGGCCGCATGCTCGGCAACGGTATCGCCGGTCCGGCGACGACCCGACTCGGCATCGATCAGGCCATGGCGTCCGTCGAGGCCGCCTACCTGGCCGCGCTCGGCGAGGCCGGTCTCGGGCCCGGCGATCTCGGTCGCTGTCACGTCGGCATCGGCCTGGCCGGGATCGGCCGCAAAGGGGCGCTGGAGACACTGCAGGCGCGCCCTCATCGTTTCGCCTCCGTGGTGTTCGCCAGCGATGGACTCATCGCCTGTCTCGGCGCTCACTCGGGCCGCGACGGCGGCATCATCATCGTCGGCACGGGCAGCATCGGGCTGGCGCGCATCGAAGGCCGCGACATCCGCGTCGGCGGCTACGGCTTCCCGATTTCCGACGAGGGCAGCGGCGCGGATCTCGGGCTGCAAGCGATCCGGCTCACCTTGCGCGCCGTCGATGGCCGTCTGGAATGGAGCGCCCTCCTCCGCGATGTGATGGCGCGGTTCAGCGGCGATCCGGTCGAGGCCACCGCCTGGATGGACCGCGCGACGTCTACGGACTACGCCACCTTCGCGCCGCTCGTCATGCGCCACGCGGACCATGGTGACCCAATTGGACGTCGGATCGTTCAAGGCGCCGCCGAGCAGGTCGACGGCCTCGTGCGGGCGCTGGTGAGCCGCAACGTCGAGCGGCTGGCGCTGGTCGGCGGGCTGTCCAGTGCCATCGAGCCGTGGCTTGCGCCTGACGTGCGGCGCCGCCTCAAGCCCGTCGAAGCCGACGCGGTCGCCGGCGCCTTGCATCTCGCGCGCAGCCGAGCCGCGCGCCGGTGACGGGTGCACATCGACGCCGGCCGCCGATCACGGCGGGGCCGGGGACTGGGCCGCGGCGCGCTGGCGCAGCACGAGCAGACAGCCGCCGATGATCAACGCGGCGCCGATCCACAGCTCGAGCCGCGGCGCTTCGGCGAAGAAGACGTAGCCGAGCAGAGCCGCCCACAGGAGGCCGGTGTATTCCACCACGCTGAAGCGTGCCGCGGTCGTCCGCGACAGGGCATGGGCGAAGGCCAGATAGCCCGCGGCGCTGAGCAGCCCGACGAGAGCGAATTGCGCCAGCATCTCGGCGCGCGGCAACTGAAAATCCGCCGCCGCCAGAGGCGCGATGAACAGGCTGATCAGGATCGCCTGGACGAGAACGATGACCGACGCCGGCTCGTGCGCCGTCTGCGCCCGCAGCAGCACGATGCTAAGCGCGTAGGTGACCGGCGAGAGCAGCGCGGCAGCGACGGCAAGGAGGTTCAGCTCCTGTCCGCTCGGCGTCGAATGTCCGCCGAAGACAATCACCAGCATGCCGGAAAACCCGGCCCCAATCGCGATCAAGATCGGCCAGCGCAACGGCTCGCTCAGGAAAAGCGCGCCGAAAACGACGATGAAGATGGGCGACGTGAACGACAAGGCAAAGGTCTCGGCAAGCGGCAGCTTGCCGAGTGCGTAGAAGAAGCTGCACGTCGTAACGACGGTCAGCGCCGCGCGCCCGGCATGGCCGGGCAGGCGGCCGCGCCGGGGGAAGCGCGGACGTTGGATCACGACCAGCACGCCCACCCAGAGCGCGGTGAAGACGAACCGCAGCAGCACGATTTGAAAGGTGGTGAAATGGACCAACAACGACTTGACCAGCGCATCCATGCCGGTCAGCAACGCCACGCCAACAAGCGCGAGAGCGATCGCAGCGGCGGAATTGTCACGCATCGCGGTTTGAAATCTGCTGTCGCTGCATCCGTCGATCCGCGCGCGGCCGCCCCGCCCGGCACGCCGCGCGACGCGCGCATCTTGCGAAGGACAGGCGATCGCTTTTGGCGGTGCCGATCGGCGCCAATAGTCGCCAGCGATGACTGGTATTGCCCTTCCAGTCAATGGCATTAAATTGGTATTGTAATTGGTATTAGCTGTGAGAGGCGGCGATGGTAACGGAGGACGTTAGCGCACGCTTCGCCGACCTGGATACCTGGTCGACGATCGAAGCCGTGGAGGCGATGTACGAAGGCCAACTGACGGCGGTTGCTGCCGTGCGCCCGACATTGGCCGCCATCGCCCGTGCGGCGGAGGATGGGGCGGCGGCGCTGCGGAACAAGGGACGCCTTGTTTATGTGGGAGCCGGCACCTCCGGTCGCGTGGCTGTTCAGGACGGCGCCGAGCTTTCCCCGACATTCGACTGGCCGACCGCCCGGGTCGTCTTCGTGATCGCGGGCGGGCCGCGTGCGCTCACGGCCAGTTCGGAAGAGGCCGAAGACAACGCGCAGGCCGGCATCGATCAAATCAACGAAGCCGCCGTCGGTGCGGACGATGTCGTCGCCGCCCTTGCCGCCAGCGGATCGACACCGTTTACGGTCGCCGCGCTGCGTCGGGCAGCGGAAATCGGCGCCATCACCATCGGCATAGCGAACAATCCCGGATCGCCGCTCCTCGCTGCCGCCAAGCACCCCATACTGATCGAGACCGGCGGCGAGATCATCGCCGGCTCGACGCGGATGAAGGCCGGCACCGCGCAGAGAGTCGTGCTCAACCTGCTGTCGACGGCGATCATGATCCAGCTTGGCCGCGTCTATCGCGGGCTGATGGTCAACATGCACACCACCAACGCCAAACTGCGGCACCGCGCCGAAGCCATGGTCGCGTTCATCACCGGTTGCAAGGAAACCGATGCCGCCCGCGCGCTCGAGCGTGCGGGGGGCGACATCAAGCTCGCCTCGATCATCGTCTTCGGCCTCGACCGCGACATGGCGGAAGCCGTTCTCGACCGGCACAACGGCAGCTTGCGCAGCGCCTTGGCCGAGATCGGCCGGGTTCAAGCAGGCAATCAGTGATGTTGTACCTCAACGCGATATCGTTGGATTCGTCGAGGCCCACGCCCCTCTATCTGCAGCTCGCCGAGGGCTTGCGCGGGCTGATCAACGACGGTTCCGTGCGCGTCGGCGAGGCGTTGCCGTCCGAGCGCGAACTGAGCAACGTGACGCACATCTCCCGTGTCACCGTGCGCAAGGCGATCGACACGCTGCTGCGCGACGGCATGCTCTCCCGCCGCCGCGGCTCGGGCACCTATGTGGCGCCTCGGATCGAGCAGCCCGCCTCGGTCCTGGCGGGGTTTTCCGCGGACATGGCGAATCGCGGCAGCAAGCCCGGCTCGATTTGGCTCGACAGGGTCCTGGCTCCGCCGACGCCCGAAGAAGTTATGACGCTGGCGATCGCGCCCGATTCGATGGTCACACGCCTGTCGCGCGTCCGCACCGCCGACGATGAGCCGCTTGCCATCGAGCGCGCGGTGGTGCCGGCGGCGCTTCTGCCGCCGCTCGAACGGCTCGGCGATTCGCTCTATGCGGCCCTGGCGCGCCTCGGCAATCGGCCGGTACGCGGTTTGCAGCGCCTCCATGCCTCGCTGGCGACCGCGCGGGAGGCGCAGCTTCTGTCCATTCCCGTCGGCGCGGCGATCCTGCGAATCGAGCGCCGCACATTCCTGGCGAGCGGCGCGCCCGTCGAGTACACGCGCTCGGCCTATCGCGGCGACCGCTACGACTTCGTCACCGAGATTCGCGACCCCGGAATCCGCTCCGCGGAGGAGTCGGGCCGCTGACCGGCGTGGTGGCTGAGGAGGCCGCAGTCACCGCTTCTCGTAGAAAACGAACGCCCGGTTCCGCCCGATGAATTCGCGTTCGTAGCCGCGGACGAACCGCCAGCCGTGCCGCTCGTAGAACGCCCGAGCGGCAAGGTTGTCGCGGAAGCATTCGAGCGTTCGAATGCCAGCCCTCTCGACGTCGTCGAGCAGGGCCGCGCCGACCCCCTCCCCGTGCCGTCCCGGCGCAACGAACAGCATGTCGAGATGGCCGCCCGAGATCTGCGAGAAGCCAACGACTCGCTGGGCGAGGACGGCCACGCGAACGCGGTCCAGCACCGCCCGGAAATGCGTCTCGAAGAATCCGACGCCGCGCTGGGCGAGCGCTTCCGGCTCGAGAATCCTAGCGAAGGTTGTTCGATAGGATTCGGCGGCGATCTCGGCAAGGGCAAGGCTGTCCTCGTGCTGCGCCGCGCGCAGCCTCATCGTTCGCCCCGGAGCCGCGGGTCGAGCGTGTCGCGCAGCACATCGCCCAGGAGATTGATGCCGAATGAGAGGAATAGGATCGCGATTCCCGCGAAGATCGCGCTCCAGGGCGAGAGCATCAGGAAATTTCGCCCTTCCGAGAGCATGAGTCCAAGCGATGGCGTCGGCGGCTGGGTGCCGAGGCCAAGAAACGATAGCGAGGCCTCGACCAGAATCGCCGCGGAAAGCAACAGGCTCGTCTGGACCAGCACCACGCTCATGAGGTTCGGCAGCACGTGCATGAAGATGACACGCATGTCCGAGGCGCCGACGGCAAGCGCGCTCATCACGTAGTCGCTCTCGCAGATGACGAGAGCCGGACCGCGCAGAAGCCGCGCGAAGATCGGCGTATAGACGATCGCGATGGCGACCGCGGCCGTCGAGTTGCGCGGCCCGAGGACCGCGACGATACCGATCGCCAGCAGGAGCACGGGGAAGGCGAACAGCACGTCCATCAGCCGCATGACGATGCGTTCGAGCCAGCCGCGATAGTAGGACGCCAGCAGACCGAGCGTACCGCCGGCAAGCAGCGCTGCCGCCACCGCCGTCGCCGAGACGGCCAGCGACGCGCGGCAGCCGTAGATAATGCGCGAGAGCACGTCGCGGCCGAACTGATCGGTGCCGAGCCAATAGGTTCCGCCTGGTCCGCGGAGCCGTGCCAGCACGTGCTGCTCCAGCGGATCGTGAGGCGATACGATAGGCGCGAACACGGCGAGCAGCGCCTGCAGCGCCACGAACCCGACGGCCAGTACCAGGAGGCGGTTATGGGCGAGCCGACGCATGCTTCACGCTCGCACGCGCGGGTCGATCGCCAGATAGAGCATATCGACGACGAAATTGACGACAACGAAACCGCACGTCACCAGCAGAATTGTCGCCTGCAGCAAGGGGTAATTTCTTTCAGCGATGGCGCCGAGGATCAGTCGCCCGAGACCGGGTATGGCGAACACCTGCTCGACGACGATGGCGCCGCCCAGGAGGTAGCCGGTCATGATCCCGACGCTGGTCACGAAGGGAATCAGCGCGTTGCGCAGGGCGTGGACATAAACCACGCTGCGTTCGGTCGCGCCTTTGGCCCGCGCGGTGCGGATGTAGTCCTGCGTCAACGCATCGAGCATGGCCGAGCGCAGGAGCCGCGAGAGATTGGCCAGGATCGGCAAAGCCAGCGTCACGGCGGGCAGCAGCAGCCGCGCCACATTGTCGAGCGGATCGTCGGAGAACGCCACATAGCCCAGCGCCTGAACGGACGGCGCCAGCGCGGCGATCACCAGGATCATCACGATACCGAGCCAGAAGGAGGGAATGGTCAGGCCAACGACGGTCGCCACGCGCATGATGGCGTCGGCCAGGCGGCCGCGCAGTTCCGCCATCAAGCATCCCGCAGGCACGGCGAGGCCGGCGCCGATCAGCAACGAAAGCAAGGTAAGCTGCAGGGTCGGCCAGACGTGAACGGCGATCTCGTCGAGCACCGGGCGGCCGGTCCACAGGGACGTGCCGAAATCGCCGCTCAGCGCGGCGTCGATCCACGCGAGATATTGCTGCACGACGGGCTGGTCGAGCCCCAGGCGGGCGCGCAGCCCGGCCATGCGCTCGGGCGTCACCTCGGTGTTGGCGCCCAGCATGATCGCGACCGCATCGCCGGGGATCAGCCGGATCATGAAGAAGACGACGACCGAGACGCTGACGAGGACGAAGATCAGGTCAACGAGCCGGGCGATGATGAGGCGGAAGAACACGCGGTGCTGCAGGCCTCCTGCGTCCGCTCATGAGCCGGCGCTGCCTGGGCAGGCAGCCACGCGCCGCTCAACGGGCGACCGAGACGCTGACGAGAGATGAGAGCGACCGGTTGGCGATGATCTCGAAACCTTGCACGTTGCCGCGCAGCGCGCTGAAGAGTTGAGCATAGGCGAGATGAACCACGGGCCCTTCGCAGGCGAGCACCCGCTGCACCTTCGCATAGGACGCCTTGCGAGCGGCCGCGTCGACCGTCGCGCGCGCCGTATCGAGCAGCGAGTCGATCTCGGGATTCGAGTATTTGAACACGTTCGTCGAACCGCCCGTGCGGAAGGTACGATAAAAGTAATCGTCGGGGTCGGGGCTGCCGGCATTGGTCGAGGCGAAGAGATCGAAATTGCTATTGCGCCAGTCCTGAATGAACTGGCCCAACTCGGGCGTTTTCAGCTCGACCCGGAAGCCGGCCTTGTTGAGCTGCTGTTGGACCACTTGCGCGATGTCCTTGATGTCCTGGCGCGGCAGCACGGTCATGGTCACGGCGATGGGCTGTGCGTGGCCGGCGGCCTTGAGGAGCTCCATCGCCTTCGCCGGGTTGCGGCCATAGCAGGGGAACTCGTTCACATCGACCGCCCAATCCCTGAGGGCCGGTGAAAGCGGGCCGCCCGGCACGCCGGCGCCGAACAATGCGGCCTGTATGATCTCCTGGCGGTCGAGGGCGAGGTTCACCGCCTCGCGCACCCTGGGGTCGTTGAAGGGCGGCTTCGAAACGTTGAGGCCGATGAGCGAATAGGCGAGTTCGAGCGTCTCCTGAAGCCGCAGATTGGGTTTTCCCTTGAGTTGCAGCGCCGTGGCCGCGTCGATGTTCGGCAGCATCGCGTACTGGCCGCTGGCGAGCCCCACTTGCCGGGTGGCGGACTCGGGCACGATGTTGAACTTGACGCCGTCGAGCTTCGGCAGGCTCTGGCGCCAATATCCCTCGTGGCGCGCGAGAACGATGAAGCTGTTGGGCTGCCACTCCTTGAACTTGAACGGCCCGGTGCCAACCGGCTGGCGCTGCAGGCTGTCCTTGTCGCTCTCGAAGGCGCGCGGCACGATGGCGATTGTCGCCAGCGAGGTGAGGAGCGGAGCGGACGGCTCTTTCAGCTTGACTTCGGCGGTCTGCGCATCCGACGCGGCAATGCTCTCGACCGCCGCGAGCCGGGTGGCGAGCGGTGACGCGATCTCCTTCGCCAGAGTACGCTTGAGAGACGCAACGACGTCGGCGGCCTCCATCGGCGCGCCATTGTGGAAGGTGACGCCGCGGCGCAGCCTGAACACATAGGTCTTGCCGTCGGGAGAAACCGTCCAGGATTCGGCCAGCCCGGGACCAATGCGCAAGTCCTTGTCGATGGCGGTGAGGCCCTCGTAGATCGTGCCGTTGACGACCATGAACGAGGAGAAGGCCGTGACGATGTGCGGATCGAGGCCCGCAGGCGACTGATCGATCCCAAGCTCAAGGGTCTGCGCGGAAGCGGCATGGACCGGCAGGGCGAGCGCCCCGGCGACCATGATCGAGCGAAGCGCGTTCCTGACCATCCTCTAGCCTCCTCTAGCCTCTTTTTCTCTGAGATTTTGGCAGCCAAGCCGGGCGGTAGTGGTATTAAAAATCGTAGGCCGGCATAATACCAATTGCAAGCCGCAAGTCGGGAGTACCGGGTGGCGAACGGGGATCTGGTAACAGCAATCGGCGCCATCAGCGGCACATCGATGGACGGCATCGATGTCTCGATCGTCGAAACCGACGGCGCAAGCGTCGTGCGGCCGGGCCCCGGGCGAACCTACGGTTACAGCGACGATCTCCGCCGCGCGCTGCTGCGGTTGATCGCGGATCCCGCCGCCGCCGAGAACGATCCCCTCGCAGAGCTCGAGGCGGAGGTGACGGACGCCCACGCCGCGGCGATCGCGGCATTCATGCGCGAGCAGGGCATCTTAAGGGCGAGCGTGTCGGTCGTCGGATTGCACGGGCAAACCATCCTCCATCGCCCGGAGCGGCACTTCACGCGCCAACTCGGTATCGGCGTCCGCGTTGCAAGGACGCTCGGCATCGATACCGTCAATCGGTTCCGCCACGCCGACATGGCGGCCGGCGGCGAGGGTGCGCCGTTGGCGCCGCTCTATCACAAGGCGCTGGCCGGCCGCCTCGAGCCTCCGGTCATGGTGCTCAATCTAGGGGGCGTCGCTAACGTCACGTATATCGACGGCGAGACGGTCATTGCCTTCGACACCGGTCCCGCCTCGGCCCTGCTCGATGATTTCGTGCGGCGGCGGATCGGCAAGCCCTATGACGAGGGCGGTCGGCTCGCCGCCTCGGGCCAGGCGGACGCCCGCATCCTGGCCGGCTTGATGCGGCATCCCTTCTTCGACCGGCCGCCGCCGAAGTCGCTCGATCGCAACGACTTCCACCTGCGGGCGCAGATCGTCGAGGGTCTTTCGGACGGCGACGGCGCGGCAACGCTCGCGGCCTTTACCATCGCCTCGGCGGCGGATGCGCTGCGTCACGTTCCCGCCGCGCCGAGACGCTGGCTCGTCACGGGCGGCGGACGCTTCAACGCCATGTTCATGCGTCTGTTGGCCGAGCGGGTCGGCGTGGCAGTCGAGCCCGTCGAAGCCGTGGGCTGGGACGGCGATTTCATCGAGGCACAATGTTTCGGCTACCTGGCAGTGCGTTCGTTGCGCGGCCTGCCGATCAGTCTGCCGACCACGACGGGCGTGCCCGTGCCGATGAGCGGCGGCGAGCTTTGGCGCGTGCCTGAAGCGAGCCCGTCCTCAGCGTCGAGGGCCTGAATTTGACGGCCGTCGTGATACGACGCATAGAGGCATCCCCAGCGCCTTGGCCTGGACTCGGCGAACACGTAGCCACGTCGTCACAATCGCAATAGGTTGAAGGAATGAATTCGACCGCGCGCCGCGAGAAGCTTCGCGGCATTCTCGCGGGTGAGCGTTGCGTTCACCCCGCATCGGTATTCGACCCATTGTCGGCGCGCATTGCCGAGGAGCTTGGTTTTGAAATCGGCATGCTTGCAGGCTCGGTGGCGTCGCTGGTCGTCCTCGGCGAGCCGGACTTGGTGCTCCTGACGCTGACGGAGTTCGCCGAGCAGGCCCATCGCATCTGTCGTGCCGGCGGTCTTCCGCTCTTCGTTGATGCCGACCACGGCTACGGCAACGCGCTCAATGTGAGGCGCAGCGTGGAGGAGTTGGAAACCGCCGGCGTCGCCGGGCTGTCGATAGAGGATACATTGCTGCCGCCCCCCTTCGGCCGCAGCGGGAAGGCGGAGCTGACTTCCATCGAGGAAGCCGTCGGCAAATTGCGCGCCGGGCTCGATGCGCGTCGGGATCGCGGCTTGGTGATTGCAGGGCGAACGAGCGTCGCGGCCACCTCCGGACTTGACGACCTCCTGGCCCGGGCAACCGCGTATGCGGCGACCGGCGTCGACGCGCTGTTCCTGGCCGGAATCCGGTCGCGCAAGGAACTCGATGCCGTTGCTTCGACTGTGAGGATTCCGATCATTCTTGGGGCGGCCAAGGGTGAAATCGACGATACGGAATACCTTGAGTCGCGCGGCGTACGGATCTGCCTGCAAGGTCATCTGCCCTTCGCCGCCGCCGTGTCGGCCGTCTATGACTCCCTCAAGGCTCTTCGCGACGGCTCGCGCCCTGAAAAGATGGGGGCATCAAAGGATGTGCTGAACCGGCTAAGCCGCAGCCAGCTCTACGACCGTTGGATGAAGGAATTCCTCGGTCGGACATAGACTGCCGGCGCCGCGCCGCGCCTGTCAGGTGGTGCGCGGAAGATGAATTTTCGCCGCGGTCATTGTCTGAAGCGCTTCGATGGTCAGCCCGGCCACGATGTCGAGCAATTCGAATCCACGCGCCGTCACTTCGAGAACGGCGAGGTTGGTGTACACGCGATTCACCGAACCGGGAGCGGTCAGCGGATAGGAGCAATGCTCGACCAGCCGCGGCCGGCCCTCTTTGGTCGTGTGCTCCATGATGACCCAAAGCTGCTTGGCCCCGACGGCCAGGTCCATCGCGCCGCCGACGGCCGGGACGATGTCGTTCGATGATGTCGTCCAGTTGGCGATGTCGCCGTTCTCCGCCACCTCAAAGGCCCCGAGGACGCAGAGGTCCAAGTGTCCGCCCCGAATCATCGCGAAGCTGTCGGCGTGATGGAAAAGCGCGGCGCCCGGCAGCAATGTGACAGCCTTCTTGCCGGCGTTGACCAGCCATGGATCGACGGCATCGGGTGACGGGGCCGGCCCCATGCCGAGGATGCCGTTCTCGGAATGGAAGACGACCTCGCGCCCCGGCGGTACGTGGTCGGCAACCGTCGTCGGCATGCCCACCCCCAGGTTTACATACCAGCCTTCCGGGATGTCGCGAACCAGTCGCGCCGCCATCCCGGTTCTGTCCAATGGAGTCGCAGAAGCCATCACGATGTCCTTCATGCAAGCCTCCCGCCAAACCTCAAAGCTCGTCCCCATCTCGCGGCGTTGGTCATTCGCGCGCAACACGCACGACGCGGTCCACGAAGATCCCGGGCGTGACGACGATCTCGGGATCGAGTTCACCCAATTCGACGACGTCGTGCGCCTGAACAATGGTCAACCGCGCGGCCATCGCCATGATCGGATTGAAGTTTCGACCGCTCCCTCTGTAAGTCAGGTTGCCCCATCGATCGGCTCGCCAGGCTTCGATGAGCGCGACATCCGCCTGAAGCGCCTGCTCGAGCAGAAAGCTGCGCCCGGCAAACTCCCTCACCTCTTTGCCCTCCCCCATCCGCGTTCCAACCCCGGTCGGCGTATAGAAGGCCGGAATTCCGGCTCCAGCCGCACGGATCCGCTCGGCCAGGGTTCCTTGCGGCACGAGTTCGACCTCAAGCTTGCCGGCGCGGAAGAGCTCGTCGAAGATGACCGAACCCTTCGGAAAGCTGCAGACGATCTTTCGAACCCGCCCCAGCCCCATCAGTCGCGGGATGCCGGTCTCGCGACCCCATCCCGCGTTATTCGCGACAATCGTCAGCTCGCGCGCACCTTGCTCGGCCAACCCGTCCATCAACATGTTCGGCTGGCCAACGGCACCGAACCCACCAACCAGGACGACCGCGCCGTCGCGCACGCCCGACAGGGCCTCAGCGATACTGGCAACTCGCTTGTCCATCATTTCGAGTTGTTTCCAGGTTCAATGCGCTGCGCCGGCCCGTCCGTTCCGACTTTTCCGTCGGCAGTGGCCAGCCCAATCGCGTTCATGACGGAGAATTCGACAGCGACGCTTTCGCCGCTGGTGAAATTCGTTTCCGGACCAGTCCTTGATTGCAGATGCAGGTCGCCCACGCGGACATTGTAGCGATTGGTCTGACCGAGGAACCCGGCGGAGACGACGGTGCCGATAAGACGGTTCCAACCATCACGCGGCGGCGCATTCGTCTGCCGCAGGTCGATCGCCTCGGGACGCACCGATATTGCGATCGGCTTCACCGAAGAGGTCGGGTTCGGAAACTGGCACTTCACGACTTGCCCGCCGGTCAGCTTGACCGTGGCGACACCGTTCTCGGGCACGCTCCCCGCGATGGTGCCGGTAAGAAGGTTCGTCGATCCCATGAAGCCGGCGACGAACGCGTCGCGCGGTCGAAAATAGATCTCGCGCGGCGAGCCGATCTGCATCAGCTGTCCTTGGTTGATGACCGCGATCATGTCCGACATTTCCAAAGCCTCGGACTGATCATGCGTGACGTAGATCGTGGTAACGCCGATCTGCTGCTGCAGTCTCTTCAACTCGTTCCGCATCTCGTCGCGCAACTTGGCATCGAGATTGCTGAGCGGCTCATCGAGCAGCAGAAGCCTCGGACTCCGGACGATGGCGCGGGCCAGCGCGACCCGTTGCTGTTGCCCGCCCGACAACTGGGTGGGCGAGCGGCCCTGAAAGCCAGCAAGATTGACGGTCTCGAGCGCGCCGCCGACCAGGCGCTCGACTTCCGCGGCGCCGTACGTGCGATCGCGCGAGACGCGCAGAGGAAAGGCCACGTTCTCGAAGACGGTCATGTGCGGCCAGATCGCGTATGACTGGAAAACCATCCCTATGTTGCGCCGGTTGAGCGCGACATTGGTTCCGTGCCGCGCATCAAAGAGAACATCGCGGCCCAAACGAACCATGCCTTCGTCCGGCTGCTCGAGGCCGGCCACGCACCGCAGCGTGGTCGTCTTGCCGCATCCGCTTGGTCCCAGCAGGGTAAAGAAGGTGCCGGTCTTGAGGCTGAAGCTGATCGGGCGTATGCCGCGACCCGTGCCATGTCCGGTGCCGGGATAGTCCTTGGCCAAGTCAATCACTTCTAGAGCGGAATCGACGTTTGCCACAGGATTCAGCTTCCCGCGACCATGTCGGACTGGCGGCGCACAACGAAATACAAACTGCAGGCGCAGATCGTCATCAGGACGGTCCAAGCGGCGCCAAGCGCGGACGCTTCGGCGCCCTGCCCATTCGACCATTGATCGAACATCGCGACGGCCATGGTCTGCGACTCCGGACCCGCGAGCAGCACCGCTATCGAAAGTTCCCTGGCGCCAAGCAGAAAGATGAAGAGCCACCCCGCGATAATCGCGGGAGACAATAACGGTGCGACGATCCGGCGCAAGATCGCGAGTTGCGAGGCCCCCGCGACACCCGCCGCTTCCTCAAGCTCTCTGTGGATCTGCAGCACGCCGGAATACGCGTACCGCATGCCGTACGGCATATAGCGGATTACGAAAGCAATAGAGATCAACCACAGCGTTCCATAGAGCGGCAATGGCGACCATAGCGCGATTTCCATCATCGCGACGCCGAGAACGATGCCCGGGAATACCAAGGGAATGCTCGTGATCTGATCGAGCGTCGCGCCGCCCGGCCAACGCCGAACGGCAAGCCATCCCGCGATCACCGTGAGAAAGATCGCCAGCGTCGCGGCCAGCGCGGAGACGAATATCGTATTGACGGCCAACTGCACGTATGACGTTTCGTACAGCACCGCCAAGTAATTTTCCATCGTCAGCAATCGAAGTCCCGCGAGATTCATCGGCCGCACGAACGGCATGAATGAATTCCACAAGACAGCGAGCAAAGGCAGCGCCAGGATGACCACAAAATTCAACAGGATCACGGCGCCACCAAGCCAGCGCGCCCGCCCCAGATCGAACGGTCGTGGACGATACCCTTTCCCGGTAATGCTCGCGTAGCGATCGGCGTTTCGCGAGATGCGACCGTAGAAATAGAGCAGCACCGCCACGACAGCGATCAGGACCACCGAGAACGCGCTGGCATGGCCGAGCAACGGCGGGATCTGCGTGATACTCAGGTAGATATCCGTCGTCAGGAGATTGACGCGACCCGGGGTCCCGATCAGCACCGGGACGTCGAAGGATTCCAGGTTGCGAATGAACACGAACAAGCCGATTCCAATGATGGCAGGCTGAGCCAGGCGCAACGAGATGTGCCAGAAGGTGCGGAATACCGAGGCGCCGCACATTCGGGCCGCTTCCTCCATATCGGCGTTCGCCCGGCGGAACGCCGCCGATAGCAGCAAGAACACCAAAGGCGACCACAGGAAGCCTTCGACCAAAACCATGCCCGCCATCGAGTAGACGTTGAATATGATGCCACTGGATCCGGAGAACTGCCGATAGAGGTCGTTGATCGGGCCTGCCCGACCGAGCAGAAACAGCCACGCACTGACATAAATGACGTAAGGCGTGCCGAGCGACACGAATGCCGTCACGTACGCCAGCGGCCGCAATGGGGCATTGGTGCGCTCGACGATCCAGGCAAGTGCGCCGCCGAAAAACAGCGAAACACCCGTCGCCATGGCGGCAAATATCACCGAGTTCCAGGCGCTGGAGTAAAGCTTCGGATCAGCAAGGAGCGCGGCGTAATGGGCAAGCGTAAACGAACCTGCGCCGCCGGTCTCGTTGACCTCGGTCAGGCTCGTCTGCAGCAGAACGCCGATCGGCGGCAAGACCAGGATCGCCAGCACCATGGTCATGATGCCGGCCGGCAGCCAAATTGTGAGCCCGCTGCCGCGCCAGCTTGACTGAGCGCGCCTGCGCGGCCGCATTCCGGCGGCGCCGACGACCGCCACCTGCTTCACTTGAACAGCTCGTTGTAGATCTTGATCCAGTCAGGCAACTCCTCTTCAACCATTTGCGGCGGCAATATTGCGACTTTGAAATTGCCGCCTTCCGGCTTCAGGGATGGTATCTGCGCCGGCGTCCGCGGATCGGCCGGAATGTAATCGGCGGCGCGAAACACGGCCTGCCCCTCGCCCGACAGTACGAAGTCTATGAAGAGTTTGCCGGCATTCGGGTGAGGCGCGTTCTTGAGAAGGAAGACTGCGTCCAGCGTGGCGGTGACGGGTTCGATCTTCAGCCACCTGACGGGCGCGCCCTTCTTGGCGCTGATCTCCGAATGATGGTTGAAGGTCGATAACGCGATGGGGTACTGACCGGCGATGACTTGATCGAGTACCACCCGCTGATTCGCCGGTACGTTGACGATCTGCTGCTGCGCCAGTTTCCGCAAGTATTGCAAACCGGCGTCGCGTCCCATGCTCTGCAAGACGGTGCCGATGAAGCCGGGTGGGCCGCCCTGCGTCATCTGATTGGTCCAGGCGATCTTTCCTCGCCATTTCGGGTCCAGGATATCCTGGTAGGAGCGCGGGGCGTCACCAGGCGGAACGATATCCGTGTTTATGGCCGCAACGAGAAATGACAGGACTTCCGCGGTCCAGTAGCCCTCCGGATCCTTGTAGTCGGACGGATAGTCGGCGGCGGAGTCCGGCACGTAGCGATCGACCAGTCCGGCCTTCTTCAGGCGGACGAAGGTCGACCCCCCATGCGACACGTCGGCGCGAACGCCTCCGGCCCGCGCCTCATCGAGCAGTTTCAAGGTCAAGTCGCTGACCACGCCGGCGTTGACCCGAACTTTTATCCCCGGGTACTTCCGCTCGAACGCCGCGGCCATTGGTCGAGAGGCCTGATTCTGGATCAGGGAGCTATACCAGACGACCTCGCCTTCCTTTTTTGCCGCCTCGATCAGTCCGCCATCGGCGGCCATTGCAGCCGCGCCGAGCGCAGAAGACGCTGCCATCCCGCAAATGGCGACAAGCTGCAGTCTCCATCGCCACCACTTCGTCACGCTTCCCTCCCGTCGTGTTGCAGCCTGGACACGGTTGCACTTGATCGCTCGAATCCGGCCGCAGCCGATCATGTTCGCTTTAGTTCAACGACCGCGAAAAACGGGCTTTCGCTTTTGTTGGAATGCGAGGCGCCCCTCGATGCGGTCCTGCGTATCCCGCAGGACACCCCAAGTCAGGCGTTCAGCTTCGATTGCGGCATCGAGCGGCAGGTTCGAACCACGAGCCACAAGACGCTTCACGGCACGAACCGCAAGCGGCGCATTGGCGGCGATCTTGGCCGCAATTGCATTCGCTTCCTGCAGCAACGCAGGCGCCGGAACGACGCGGCTGATCAAGCCGATCCGCAGCGCCTCGGCGCTGTCGATCGGCTCGCCGGTCAACAGCATGAGCATGGCATTGGACAAGCCGACCGCGCGCGGCAACCGTTGGGTTCCCCCCGCGCCCGGAATGCTGCCGATACGGACTTCCGTCAAGCCGAACCGGGCGGACTCCACGGCGATGCGGATGTCGCAGGCCAGCGCCAATTCGAGCCCGCCGGCAAGAGCATAGCCGTTGATGGCGCAGATCATCGGCTTGTCGGTTTCGAGCGCCTTGACCAGCGATTCGCCGCCATCGCCGCCGAAGGTCAACTGCGCAAAGCTCTCTTTCGGCGGCATGGTCTTCTTGAGATCGGCGCCGGTACAGAAGGCGCGGTCTCCCGCACCGGTCAGGATGACGACACGGATATCGTCATCGCCCCGGATCGTCTGCCACCTCTCGGTCAGTTCCGCCCGCGTCTCAGGATCGAGCGCATTCATGGCCTCCGGCCGGTTGAGCACGACTGTTGCCACATGCTCACGGACCGAAAATTCAACCGCCACCGAGTTTCCCCCTCACGACTAGCGGCATCGCTGGCATTTGCCGCCACGATCAGGAGCGGCGCGCAGCTTAGCGGACGTCTTTTTATTGCGCTGGCCCGGCGACAGCATGAAGACTCTGCGTTCCGCGTTGTAATGCGTCAAACGACAATTTGGCAGGCATGCTTGAGATTTCTTCACGTCAGGCCGGCCAACGGGCTCAGCCCAACTCTTATCGCAGGCCCCCGTGCGAGCGGCTTCCGCGGACATTCCCCAGAACCGACATTCGCCGCCGTGTTGCGCGTCTTGGGCACCTAGAACCCGATCTCGGCCAGAAATCCGGCGATCCGAGCGGCGACGAGCTCTGGCGTCAGGTTCGCCATCGAGTGCCCGGTCTCAATCACTTCGAACCTCGCTCCAGGGATCGAACGGGCGACCTGCAGAACCGTTGCCGGAGGTCGGGTCTGATCCAGCAGGCCCGCCAAGACGAGTGTCGGGCATTCTATCCGCGCAAAGTCCGCCTCCATTTCGAGATTCGCCAGCATGCGATACATCGCCGCGTAACTCGTGGGATCGTTGCCAATCTGTCGGCAACGAAAGTCATTGAAGCGGCGCATGTCCTTCCGCAGCTGCACTGGATAGGTGCGCGAAATCCCCTCGTCCACCCTTGGTCGGAGACCCTCGCGTTCGATTCTGTCAGCGAGGGCCATTGTCGCTGCCCGTCTTTCGGGGGCGATGCCGGTCGCCGGCGCCATCGCGACGAGGCCGGCAACGCGATCGGGAAAGCGTGCGGCGAAATGGATCGCAACTCCCGCTCCGACGGCGCATCCTGCCAGAGCGACTGGCTCGGTCACGCCGAGGATGCGCAACAGGCCGAACAAATCGTCGGTGAAGTCGTCAATCGTGATGCTGCCGCGGATTTTTTCGGACAGCCCGGCGCCGCGGGCATCGTACCGGAGCACGCATCGCTTCGCGGCAAGCATTGGGGCAACGGCGTCCCAGCTCTCCACCATGCCGCCCATTTCATGGAGAAGAACCAGCGTCGGCGGACCGGCGCCGCTCAGCTCATAGCGGAGCGTGGCACCGTTCACATCTGCCCAATTCACTGTTCCTCCTGGATGCTTCTCGGGGCCGCCGCTCGCCCGGAGGGTTGCATCAAGCGGGCCGGAAATATGGCAGCGGAGGTCCCGCCGCGGCGGGCTTGAACACCAGCCGCACCTTCTGCCCAATCGCCAGCTTCTTGGAGTCGCAATCGACGATGTTCGTCATCATCGTCGGGCCCTCCTCCAAGGTTACATAGGCGATCACATACGGTTCAGCCGCTCGCCGCGTGACGCTGTAGGAGTAGATCGTGCCGCGGCCGGAAGCGTCCTGCCATTCTGTCTTGTCACTGAAGCAGAATGGGCAGATCGCGCGGGGGTACCAATGCGGCTTGCCGCAGGCTGTGCACTTGCGCAGGATGAACCGGCCTTCGCTTGCCGCTTTCCAGAACATCTCGGTCTCCGGGTTCGTCGGTGGCGCCGGATTTTTCGTCTCGCTCACGATTCTCACTCCCGTTCGAGGATCAGCGTCGCGCTGCCATGTCTCGTGCCAAGCTGGCCGCCGATGCCGTTCGCCAGGGCAAGGGCGCAATTCTTTACCTGGACGGCCGGATGCGCTTCGCCTCGGAGCTGGCGCACGGCCTCGATCGCCTTGGTCATGCCGCCGCGATTCGCCGGGTGATTGTTGCACAAGCCGCCACCGTCGGTATTGAACGGCAGCCGCCCGACCCCGGCGATCAAATTGCCGCCCGAAACGAATTCACCACCCCGGCCCTTTTCGCAGAACCCGAGATCCTCGATCTGCATCAGCACCGTTATCGTGAAGCTGTCGTAAATCGACGCGTACTTGATATCCGCGGCCGTTACGCCGGCTTCGGCGAAGGCGGTGGCGCCCGACCACACGGCGGCAGACGTCGTAATATCGACCGCACCGCCCAACTGTCCGCGGACGGCCTCGCCGGTACCGATGATCTTGATCAGCGGCCGCTTCAAGCTGCGCGCGATCTCTGGCTTGACGACGATCAGCGCGCCTCCGCCGTCGCTCACCACACAACTGTCGAGCCGGTGAAGCGGATCGGCCACCATCGGGGAGTTTATCACATCCTCTACGGTTACGACGTTGCGCAGCATCGCATTCGGATTGTGCTGCGCATGATGAGATGCCGCGACTTTGATCCAGGCCAGTTGCTCGCTGGTCGTCCCGAACTCATACATGTGCCGCATGGCGCACATGCCATAGGTGTTCAGAGTGGTGAGCCCGAACGCATGCTCCCACTCAAAGTCGGGTTGCACGGGGTTATCGCGCCGCGGCGCAATGCCCCGCTCGGCGCCTTGGCTGCGTGGGCGTCCGGCGAGCGTGATGAGGGCAACGTCGCATTTGCCCGCGGCAATCGCTTCCGCCGCGTGCGCCACGTGAAGCAGGTATGAGGAGCCGCCGATATTGGTCGAATCGACATGGCGCAGCCTCAAATTCATGTAGTCGACCATCGACAACGGGCCTGTGCCAGGCGCATCGCCGGCACAGAAATAGCCATCGACGTCGTGCTTGGTCAGACCGGCATCCTCGAGTGCGCCGATGGCGACCTCGGCGTGAAGTTGCGCCACGGACTTGTCGGGCGCTTTACGCGTCGGATGCTCGAATGCTCCGGCAATATAAGCCGAGGCCTTCCGCGTCATGGAACCTTCCTTTCCCGGATACCCGTATGGAACATCACTCTGATTGCCTAGGCCCGCGGACTGTTCGGCTGAGCTTCGGTGCCTGTCGTCAGTTCTGTCGCCTTCGCCGATGCACGGTTGGCGAAATCTCTATACCACGCGGACAATCGCGGACGGCCGTCACGCCAGTTGTCGCCGCCGAACCGGAAATCGGCATAGGACAACGCGCAGCCGATTGCGACATGGCCGATATCGAACGGCAAGGCCATCCATGGCGGCGCCTCCGCATCGAGAACGTCCAATCCACGCCGGACCTTCCGACGGTAGGCTTCGATGTAATCTGAGTGGCGTGGAGCCTGTTGGCGCTTGTGCTCGGCAAACCGCCGAACCAACGCGTCCATCAGCCCGTCGCCAAGCGCCTGACGGCGTAGGGCGTCGAGGCGCGCCAGACCGATCGGGGGAAACAGCCGCCGTCCCGAGTGGAGGCCGTCGAGATACTCGCAGATGACGGCAGAATCATAAATGACCGTCCCGTCGTCGAGAACAAGGGAGGGTATTTGCCCGAGGGGATTGCACGCGACGAGGTCAAGATCCGTTTCAGTCGTGCTGACGACAGTGGGGATGCAGGTGATGCCGTCTGCCAAACCGATCTCATGAGCAACGATCATCACCTTGCGCACATAGGGTGAACGGGACGACCAGAACAGGCGCATGCGGCTCCCTGAAAATTCACGCTCGACCAAAACTATGGGCCGACATGCCTGCGGCGGCAGTCCAGGACCGTGCCGCAATATGGTCGAGCCGCTCTCCTACTCCGCTAGGGTCGGAACCGGCCTCAGGCCACGCCCACGGGCCAGCCGGCTTCGACCGACGTCTCGGATTGATCGCAGCCGTGACCTTGTATGTCAAACGACTAAACGATATGTTTGATTGAGTTTTTCTCAAAGGATATGGACATGGCATGGCGACTTCCGCCGATGAATGCGCTCCGGGCTCTCGAGGCGGCGGGGCGTCACGTGAGTTTTACGCGCGCCGCGGAGGAGCTTCACGTGACACCGGGCGCGATCAGCCGTCAGATCAGGGGGCTGGAAGACCATTTAGGCGTCCCGCTATTCGAACGGAACCATCGCGAGGTCAAATTGACGAAGACCAGCCGCGCCTATGTCGGCACCTTGACAGTTGTCTTCGAGCGCATTGACCGAGCGACGCGAAGCATTCTCGACTCGAAGCGCGAACGCCATTTGCACATCCATTCCTCGATTACCTTCACCCTTCGTTGGCTACTGCCCAAACTAGGGTCGTTTCACGCCCGCCATCCGAAGCAGGAAATCCGGTTGACCACCGCGCTCCCGATTGCCGCCAACTTTGCCACCGGCGACACCGATGTCGCGATCCGGCTTGCCGGCGCCTCGCCGGATATGATCGCCCATCGCCTCGTCGACATCGAACTAATGCCCGTCTGCAGCCCGAAGCTGTTCTCCGACATCGCTCGCGTCCGTGCGCCCGCGGAACTCCGGACACACACGTTGCTGCATTCGTCGGCACGACCTCACGACTGGGCGAATTGGCTTTCCGCCGCGGGCGCGCCGAGCGTCGACCCGCAGCGCGGCATCCGCTTCGAGAGTTCGAGCCTCGCCTATCAGGCTGCGATCGAAGGGATTGGGGTGGCAGTCGGGGTCAAAGCCCTGGTCGCCGAAGATCTTTCCGCGGGTCGCCTGGTGGCGCCATTCGATTTCATCTACCGCGACGGCAGCGCATTTCACCTCGTCTATTCTCGGCACGCCGCGCAAAATCCGCAGCTGATCGAGTTCCGCGACTGGATCATCGCCGAAGCCGGCTGCGACGGCACGGTGGTCGAGGAAGGCTCCCCCGGCGCGGGCGCTCAGGCGACAGCGGAATCCGCCTGAGCAGTGCAGGCGAGCAAATCACGTTGCACGCGAGCATTGCTCCTCCGCGCCGAAGGCGGACGGCTGAGAGACGCCGACACCGCCGCAGGCTGCAGAGCAGCCCGAGCCGTACCGCCTGACCTCACTGGGTTGTTCGAAGTGGCTGTCTGGCCGTCTCGTCGTCCAACTCGATGACCCCCGCCGAGGCGAGAGCCGCCACTTCGGCCCTTGAGTAGCCGCCGATCTTGGTCAACACCTCCGCCGTATCCGCGCCCAGCGCGGGAGCGTCGCACGAGATCGCGAGTGGGCTTGCTTCGAGCTGGAAGGGGAAGCCCTTGACGAGCGATCCATCTGTCGCCCGTGTCAGGCCATAATTCCAGCCTCGCCCGGCGCCGTCGAGAACCTGCTTGCCGTTCAATACTGGCGCGACGGCAATACTGGCGGCGGACAGGCGCTCGACGCAGCTCGACGAGTCTCGCGCGGATATCCACTCCGCCAGGGCGACCCGAAGAGCATCGGTGCCATCCGTCTCGAGACCGCGGCCAAGAACCCGCTCCAGCGCTGGAACGTCGCGACCATCGATCGTGACCGCGACCCACACTTCGTCGCTCGAACGGAAGCAATCCTGCACGAGATGGGGCGCCTGCGCATTGCCGTTGCGCGGCGACTCAGCAGTCGCTGCGGCCGCCACGAACGCCTCGCCCGACAGAAAGCTGGTCAGCTCGCGTTGAGACAGATCGAGATGCGCCCCGCCGCTGCCGCCGCGGCGCGCGCGCCATGCCGTCATGATCATTGCGGCGGCGAAGATGGCCACGACTTGATCTGGATAATTGAGGTCCCGGCCGCTCACCACCGGTCCATCGTCCGAATAGCCCGTTCTCCAGGCCAGGCCGCCGACCGCTTCAAGAGTCGACCCGTAGGACACGTAACCGGCGTCGGGACCGGTGTCACCCTGGCTGGAGATGGAGGCCAGAATGATTTGAGGATTGGCGGCACGCAACCTTTCGTAGCCGAGACCAAGTCTTGGCATGACGCCGCGGCGAAAGTTCTCGACGACCACATCGCTGCGTTCCACGAGCCGAAGGAATGCCTCATTGCCGGCCGCGCTCTTCAGGTCCAGGCTGATTCCTGATTTGTTGCGGTTCGTGGCGCGAAAAAATGGCGGCAGGCTCGACGTTGCATCCGGCGGCGGCGTCGATGTCCATTTACGAAACGGGTCGCGATAGGTAGGCGACTCGATCTTGATCACGTCGGCTCCGATATCCGCAAGCAGGGCGGACGTCGCCGCACCGGCCGTGATGATCCCGAGATCGAGGACACGGCAGCCGTTCAACGGTCTCGTCATGACCGCTGCATCTCGACGCTCTCGCTCGATACGGGTATGCGGCCGGGTCGGAAGGCCTCGCCGTCCCAAAGAACCGGCAGCCGCGGCATCAGCACCGACGCGTCGCCACCGAGCGATATCCGGCCCAGAAAGTCCCGAGCCAAGTTCTGCGGGTCACGCTCCAGTTCGGCCGGGCTCCAGATGGGACCAAGCGGGACACGCCTGGTTAGCGCGACCTCGCGGAGTTGGTCGCGCCGCCTTGGTGAAATGGCTTGCTCGATGATTCCCGCCAATTCGCGTGCATGGAGCCGTCGCTGAGCCCGCGTTTGAAACCGGCTGTCGCCGAGGCGGGGGTCGCCTACGAGCTCTTGCAGGGCAGGCCAATCGGAGTCTTGGTAGACGAGCGCGACCCAGCCATCGGCGCAACGAATGACTTGCCATTCCGACGCCCGCCCGCAGCGGTTGGGTGCCCGGCCGGACCAGGCGGCGATCGTCGCGCTCTTCCAATTCAACCAGACCGCGACATCCAACAAGTTGACCCGCACGATCTCCCTTCTGTCCCCCACTGGCGTCTGGCAAAGCGCGGCGACAATTCCGGCATACGCCGACAATCCGGCCGAGTAGGCGAGCTGATGCCCTCCAAGCCGCAGCGGTTCGTGATCTGGATCGCCGACGATGTCGAGAAGGCCGCCCAGCGCCATAACGGTGAACTCGCTTGCCGCGGCCGACGACGGGACACCCGCTCCAAACATCGAGATAACTGCGGCCACACGCGGCAGCAAGGCCGCGCCGTGCCGCACACTCATGTGATGATCGAGAATCGCCACGTCGGATTTGCGAAACAGCCGGTCAAGAACGCGCTTCTCTTCCGCCGGGGCAATCGTCACGGACTTCTTCCCGGCGTTCAGAAATGCGAACATTGCGCCGATGTCGCCGAGGAGTGGCGGCACGCGCCGCACGGGGTCGCCCTCGGGCGGTTCGAGTTTGATCACGTCCGCGCCGAGATCCGCTGCGATGCGGCCGGCGAGCGAGGTCGCCAGGCGCAGTGCAAGCGGGCATTCCGCCGAATTCGCCTCGATTATCAAGACGCCGGCAAGCGGCAAGCTCATATAGCGGCTTCTTTCGCTCTATCCTCGGTTCGATACAGGCGGAACTCGAGCCGGCGAGCTATCACCCCGGGACGTGATGATCTGAGCCCTCGTCAGACATTGTCTGCTTTGCAATCGATGTTGCGTCGTGCGGAAGGCGCCCGCCTCGCACTCAGTCCGATCAACTCGTATCGGTCCTCCATGGGCGCACGCTCGCGAAAGCGCAAACCTGCAGAACGAAGCCGTAAGATGATTTACTTTCGGGATGGAGCAACATAGCGTCAAACGATTAAAGCGCACGGCTCTCTTGATCTTTGCTCACCTGCGCGGGACGCCCCAAATTCCTCGCCCACGACCGGGCAGCCGGCATGTTTGTGATGAAACCTCAATTCATACTTGCCATTTTGTCGTTTGACCCGCTGTCGTGGGTCCGTCGAAATGGACCGCTCGTTCCTGGATCGTCCGCGTGGACTTGGAAGTCTCGACTTGGCAGCAAGAGTCCCTGCACTGGGTGATAATGAGAAAACTCGCCTCCTGTGGCGCGACGCCATGAGAGGTCACCCGCCATTGCGCGGGACCGCGCAGCGATGATGGCGGCCGCGTTCCTCGCCAGGCCTCGCTTCGATCGCCGACCGGAGGGCGCGGTATGAGACCCACCTCGGCGAACGATCAATCCGGGGCAGAAATGCGGGATCGCAACCTTGCCAAGGTCGCAGCGGTCGTCGGCGTCGGGCACACTGACTGGACAGCCGACCACGGTCGCGTTCGTGCCGGCGAGAAGCCGCATGACTCCTACGGCTACGCCGCAATCGCGTTCACCCGAGCTCTCGAAGATGCCGGACTGCATCGCGACCAGGTAGACGGCCTGATCGTCGGTCCCACAACAGCATACGAAAGGGTCGGCGAGCTTCTCGGCATCGACGCCCGCTGGGGAGGACAGGCCGACGCGATGCTTGCCGTGATCCAGGCCTGCATGGCGATCAAGGCCGGCCTGGCCGAGGTGGTCGCCCTCGTTTACGGAAACGACCAGCGGTCCGCCTCGGCGCGCTACGGCGGCGCCGATCCGGTCGGCGGCGGCGCATTCCTGTCGTATGTCTATCACGCGCCGTGGGGATTCACGTCGCAGGGCGCGTTGTATGCAATGATGTTTCGCCGCTACATGGCGGTTACCGGAATCACCGAGGCCGACCTTGGCCAAGTCGCGGTGGCGCAGCGGTTGGCTGCGAGCCGAAATCCAAACGCGATCATGCAGAAGCGCATCACCTTGGATGAGTATCTGTCCTCGGCCTATGTGTGCGAGCCGCTGCATCTCTTCGACTATTGCTTGATAAACGACGGCGGCGTTGCGTTGATCATCGCCGAGAGCAGCCGCGCCCGGCGCATCCGGCTAGATCCCGTCTATATCCACGGGGTTGGACGGTCCGACCTGAATCATGGTGCGACCAGCCTCGAGCCCCGTCTGTTCGACTTCTATCGTCCGGCGCAGGCGCAATCCGCGGAACAAGTCTTCAACATGGCCGGGGTCGGCCCAGCCGATATGGACGTCTTGCAGGTGTATGACAGCTTCTCGTGCCATATTCCTCTCGCCTTGGAGGGCTATGGATACTGCAAGATCGGTGACGCCGGCAGGTTCATGCGGGAGGACGGCATATCGTTGGACAAGGGGCTGCCGATAAATACCAGCGGCGGACACCTCTCCGAATCCTATATGCAGGGGTGGAACCACCAGATCGAGTCGGTTCGCCAGCTGCGCCGGGAATGCGGTGAGCGTCAGGTCGCGAACTGCCGGTATGTGCATTATAGCTCCGACGTCGCCGGCAAAGCCGTTTCGATCATCTACGGACGATAGGTGCTTCGATGGCGAACTCGAAGCCGGTGATGAGCATGTACGACGCTCCCATGTGGGAGAGTATCGGCAGGCACCGCCTCGAGCTGCAGACCTGCAGTCGATGCGCACGGTTCCGCTATCCCCCGGCTCCGATCTGCGCGAACTGTCTCTCGCTCGACTATCGCTGGCATCCCATCGCCGGGCGCGGAACCATCCTTTCTTGGGTCATCTTCCATCGGCAGTATTTCGACGACCACGTGCCCCCGTACAATGTGGTCGCGGTTCAAATCGAGGAGGGCCCCATCATCCTGAGCAATCTCGTCGGGCCGGTGCCGGAAGGAAGCTGGATCGGTGCCGAGGTGGAATTCTGCTACGGAGAGCACGCCGGACGAATGCAGCATCAGGTGCGATTGCGGGAGCATTCGTCCATCGCAGCCGAGTCGGCCTAGCCGCCTGCCAAGCCGGCGAAAGAGTCAACAAGGGAAGGACGCGCCTTGATCGAGAGAGAACTCATCATCACCACGAAGCACGGCACGATGCCGAGTTTCACGGCCTGCCCCGAGGGGCCGGGTACTTGGCCCGCGGTGATCTTGCTCATGGACGCGCCGGGCATGCGCGAGGAGCTGCGCAACCACGCCCGGCGGATCGCCAAGGGAGGATATTTTTGCCTGCTTCCGGACATGTACTACCGCCTGGGGACAATCCGTCTCGATCTATCGCGGCGCGACGATGCGATGACCGCCGTGGTGCGGGCTGCGCGCCAGAGCCTGACGGACACGCTCGTCAAGGATGACATGGCGGCGATATTGTCCTTCGTCGACGCACAGGCAAAGGTTACGCCCGGGCCGGTCGGCACCGTGGGCCACTGCATGAGCGGACGCTACATCACCACCACGGCGGCCCAGTTTCCGCACCGCATCAAGGCGGCGGCATCCCTCTATGGGGTCGGTCTTGTCACCGACACAGACGACTCGCCGCACCGCCACTTGGCAGGAATTGCGGCTGAGCTTTACTACGGGTTCGGCGAAATCGACAAATCCACGCCGCCGTCCTATGTGGCGGCGTTTCGGGCGGCTCTGGACAAGGCCGGCGTCAAGTTTAGCCTCGACGTCTTTCCAGGCGCCGATCACGGCTACTGCTTCGCGGAACGTCAAGCTTACTCTGCCGCCGCCGCCGAGGAGAGCTGGCGCAAGCTATTCGACCTGTGGCGCCGCAATCTGAATGGTCATTGACGTGCCGGGAAGCATCCGACATTCGAGGAGCGGTCGAGATTTGCCTGATCCTTCCAGTTTGCAGTCAGCGAGAATGAACGGGGCGGAAAGCCTCGTGCGCACATTGCTGGGCGGTGGGGTGGAGGTGTGTTTCGCCAATCCCGGCACCTCGGAGATGCATTTCGTGGCCGCGCTGGACCGCATCGACGGCATGCGCTGCGTGCTCTGCCTGTTCGAGGGGGTAGTGACCGGCGCCGCCGACGGCTATGGCCGGATGGCCGAGAAACCGGCGGCGACGCTGCTGCATCTCGGACCCGGGCTGGCGAACGGTCTTGCCAACCTGCACAATGCTCGGCGCGCCGCCACGCCAATCGTCAACATCGTCGGCGATCACGCCACCTATCATCGCCAGCACGATACGCCGCTGACGTCGGATATCGAGACTGCGGCGCGGCCATTCTCCAATTGGGTACGCACGTCGGGGAGCGCCCGCGCGGTGGCATCCGACGCTGCCGAGGCAATCGTCGTCGCCCGCACGCCGCCCGGGCAGATCGCGACGCTGATCTTGCCCGCCGACACGGCGTGGAATCCGGCCGAGGCGCCGGCCGCGGTGCCGAACGTTCCAGCTCGGGCCCAGGTCGCGGAACGGGCCGTAACAGAGGCCGTGCGGATGTTGCGATCGGGCGCGCGCACCGCATTGCTGCTAGCCGGTTCCGTGCTACGCGCGCACGGTCTGCAGATGGCCGACCGGATCGCGGCGGCGACAGGCGCCCGGTTGCTGGTCGGCAATTCAAACGCCCGGGTGGAACGTGGGGCAGGACGCGTGGCGGCTGAGTCGATTCCCTACGTGGTCGATCAGGCGGTGGCGGCGCTCGCCGATTTGCAGCAATTGATCCTGGTGGGCGCGACGCCGCCGACGGCCTTCTTCGCGTACCCGAACAAACCCAGCGTGCTCACCCCAGCCGATTGTCGGCTGCACGTACTGGCGCGACATGACGAGGATGCCGTGCAGGCGCTGGAATGGCTGGTCGATGCAGTCGGCGCACGCGCGCACACGCCAAAGGCGGCCGCCTACCAGCCGCCCACGCTTGCCAGCGGCGCGATTACGCTGGACGCGCTCGGCCAATCGATCGCCGCGCTCATCCCGGAGCAAGCTATCGTGGTCGACGAGTCGGTTACCAGCGGACGCAGCTTCTTGCGCAGCAGCCGTTCCAGCCATCCGCACGATTGGTTGAAGAACATGGGCGGATCGATTGGCTTTGGCCTACCCGTGGCCACGGGCGCCGCCATCGCCTGTCCGGACCGCAAGGTGCTTTGTCTGGAAGCGGACGGCAGCGGCATGTACACGCTGCAGGCACTGTGGACTCATGCACGCGAGGGGCTGGACGTGACGACGGTGGTCTTCTCCAACCGCTCATACGCCATCCTGCGCAACGAGCTTGCCAATGTGCAAGCCGGCAAACCCGGCCGCAAGGCGCTCGACATGCTTGACCTGGGGCGCCCGGACCTCAACTGGACCGGGCTCGCTCGCAGCATGGGGGTCGAGGCCGGCCGCGCCACCGACATGGACACGTTCAATCGCGAGCTTCAAGCAGGGCTACGCAGCAAGGGGCCGTATCTGATCGAGGTCGTCCTCTGACCTGAGCGGATCGCTTCGGCGTTTCGCGGAAACCGGATGATCGCTGGCCAAGCAAAGCAGGCGGCCGAAGCCGCCTGTTTGACTCTCCGTTGCGAACGAAGCCCGACCTCAGGCCATCCACCAGCGTTCGATGCACTTCTGGCCGTCGAGATCGAAGTTCGACGCGATGGACGGCCCGCGGGCAATCTTAGTCGTACGCGCGCTGACGTAGTTGGCGCACATCGGGATGATCGCACCGCCGTCGTTGCTGACGATAAGCTGCATCTCGCGATACATCTCCCGGCGCTTGTTGCTGTCGAGCTCGGCGCGTGCCTCGAGAAGCAGCTTGTTGAATTTTTCGTTATCCCAATGGGTGTCGTTCCACCGCGATCCCTTGGCATAGACTTGACTGAACATCCAATCCTCGGTCGGCCGTCCGGCCCAGAAACACATGACGAACGGCTTCTTGGTCCAGACATTCGACCAGTAGCCGTCATTCGGCTCGCGCACCACGTTGACGTCGATGCCGGCCTTCGCGGCGTGCTCCTTGAACAGCACGGCCGTATCGACGGCGCCGACGAAGGCGGCGTCGGCGGCCGACAGGTCGACCTTGAGCGAGGACAGCCCCGCCTGCTTCAGGTGGAATTTCGCCTTGTCCGGGTCGTAGTCGCGGACCGGAACATCGGCGGCGAAGTAGCGGTTGGCCGGCGTGATCGGGCTGTCGTTGCCGGGCCGGCCGTGTCCGCGCAGGATGGTCTGGACGAGCGTCTTGCGGTCGATGGCGTATTTCATCGCCAGCCGCACGTTGTTATCGGTGAATGGCGCAGTGTCGGTGAACATCGGCATCGTATAGTGCTGCGTGCCGGTGACCTCCTCGATCACGATGTCCTTGTTGCGCTGAAGCAGAGCCAGCGTCTTGATGTCGACCCGCCCGATGACGTCGACCTCGCCGGTAACGATCGCATTCATACGCGCGGCTATGTCACCGATGGCGATCAGCTCGACATCGTCGAAATGCGCGCGCCCCGCCTTCCAGTAGTTGGGATTGCGCTTGAGCACCATGCGCACGCCGCGCTCGTGGGAGACCAGCGTATAGCCGCCCGTGCCGATCGCCGGCTCCCAGTCGACCTTGCCATCCTTAGCCGGCGTGATGGCGAGATGATAGTCCGAGACGAGATAGGGAAAATCGGCGCTGCCGCTTGCCAAGGTGAATACCACACCGTCCTTGCCGTCGGTCTTGATGTCGGAGATCGCGTCCAGGACGCCCTTGACGGCCGATTTCGAAGCCGGCCCGCGGTGATGGTTGAACGACGCGACGACGTCGTCGGCATCGAGCGTCTTGCCGTTGTGGAACGTCACGCCCTTGCGCAGCCTGACCATCCAGGTCTTGGCGTCTTTCGAAGACTCCAGGCTCTCTGCGAGCTCGGGGACGAGCACGTTATCCGGCCCGATTTCCGTGAGGTTGTTGTAGACCGCCCCGCTCAGGCCGAGATTGACGATTGCCGAGACGCCCCAGGTGCCGGGATCGTGGGAATCGCCGGTATTGGCCTGCGAAGCCCCAAGTCGCAGCCGCCCGCCCTTCTTCGGCGCGGCCTGGGCAAGCGCCTGGTTGCCGAGGCCGAGCGCGAGGCCCGTGGCGGCGGCTCCCAACAGCACTTGTCTGCGGGTTGGCTCGCCGAAGATCACCATTGTCTTGTTCATGTTGGCCTCCCTCCGTAATAAATATGACAAATGTTAGCTGACATTGGCCGCGCAGTATATGCGGCGGATGGTCTATCGGCCGGCGCCATCGGCGGCCGTGCCGGCGGCACCAGTGAGGATTGCGGCCCGCCTGCGGCGATTGATCGTACGGTCGAGCCAGTCGGGATCCATTTCCGGAACGCTGGACAGCAACAAATCGGTATAGGGATGGTGCGGCGGCGAGAACATGGTCTCGCGGGAACCGGCCTCGACGACCCGCCCATCCTTCATCACCACCAGATCATCGGCGATGGCGCGCACCGTGGCGAGATCGTGCGTGATGAACAGATACGACAATTCGCGCTCGCGCTGGAGCCGGTCGAGCAGCTTGAGAATCTCCTCGGCGACCAGCTGGTCGAGCGCCGAGGTGATCTCGTCGCAGATGATCAGCTCCGGTTCGGCGGCCAACGCGCGAGCGATGCATACGCGCTGCTTTTGCCCGCCGGACAATTCGCCCGGATAGCGGTCGGCATAGCGGTCGGGATCAAGTTCGATCTCAGAGAAGAGCTGACGCAGCCGCCGCTCCTTGGCATCCCCCTTCAGTCCCAAGTAGAACTCCAGCGGCCGGCCGACCGCATCGCGCACGCGCTGCCGCGGGTTGAGCGCGGTGTCCGGCATCTGCACGATCATCTGCACCCGACGCAAATCGTCCTTGGCCCGGTCGCGAAAGCTCGCAGGCAGCTTGCGTCCGGCGATGGAGATGCTGCCGGTATTGGGCGGCAAGAGCCCGGTGATGGTGCGCGCCAGAGTCGACTTTCCCGAACCCGACTCGCCAACGACCGCAACCGTGCGACCCTTGTGCACGTCGAGAGACACCTCGTGCAGCACGGGAACCGCGCCATAGGCTGCGGTGACGTCTTTCACTCGCAGCAGGGGTGTTTCGCCCGCCGGCACTGCCGCTTTGAGCGTCGCGCGGAAGCTGCGCACGGCCCACAGAGATTTCGTGTAGGCCTCGCGCGGCGAGGCGATCATGGTGCGGGTGTCGGCCTCCTCGACAAGCCGACCGTTTCGCAAGACCATGATGCGGTCCGCCATCTGCGCGACAAGCGCAAGGTCATGGCTGATGTAGATTGCCGCGGTGCCGATCGCCTTCACCGCGTGGCGAATCGCGGCGAGAACTTCGATCTGCGTTGTCACGTCGAGCGCGGTCGTCGGTTCGTCGAAGATGATAAGGTCGGGCTTGGCCACCATGGCCATGGCGCTCATGGCGCGCTGCAGCTGGCCGCCCGACACCTGATGTGGATAGCGGAAGCCGATCTCTTCCGGGTGCGGGAGCTGCATTCGCCGATAGAGAGCGATCGCCTGCTGCACGGCCTCCAGCCGCGCGCAGATGCCATGCTGCACAGCCGCTTCCACGGACTGGTCGATCAAGCGATGAGCCGGATTGAACGCCGCAGCGGCGGACTGCGCCACATAGGCGATGCGCGAGCCCAGCAGGCGACGGCGATGGTCTTCGTTCGCCGCCGTCAGGTTCTTGCCGTCGAACACGATCGATCCGCCTGTGACGCGGCACCCGTCGCGCGTAAAGCCCATCGCGGCGAGCCCCAATGTCGACTTGCCGGCCCCGGATTCGCCGATGAGGCCGAGCACCTCGCCCCGTGCCAGATCGAGATCGATATCGCGTACGATCTCAACCAACCCGGAATCCGAACGTCCTTCGATCGTCAGATGACGTATCGATAGCAGGGCGGCGGTTGCGTCGGGTTTGGCCACGTCGCTCAATCCTTGAGGCCGCTGGAGCGTTGGAGAAGCCAGTCGACGATGAAGTTCACCGCGACGGTAAGGAGCGCGATCGCCGCGGCAGGCAGCAAAGGCGTGATGTCGCCGTAGGTGATGAGCACGGCGTTGTCGCGCACCATCGACCCCCAATCGGCGGTCGGCGGCTGAATGCCGAGACCGAGGAAGCTCAGCGTGGCGATAAAGAGAAACGCGAAACAGAGACGCAATCCGAATTCGGCGATGAGCGGTGCGGCCGCGTTTGGCAGGATCTCGCGATAGATCAGCCAACCGAGGCCTTCGCCTCGCAGCCTCGCCGCCTCGACGTAGTCGAGCGCCGAGATGCCGAGTGCCAGCGCCCGCGCAAGCCTGAAGAAACGCGTGGACTCGAGGCCTGCAATGATCAAGATCAGGCTGGCGATCGAGGTCCCGAAGATCGCCAGCAGCAGGAGCGCGAAGATCAGCGACGGGATCGCCATGATGATGTCGACGAAGCGTCCCAGCAATTGATCGGCCCAGCCGCGTACGGTGCCCGCAAGAAGGCCGGCCGAGCCGCCAAGCAGGAAGGCGAGCAGCGTCGTGGCGAGAGCGACGCCGACCGTATTGCGCGCGCCGTAGATCATTCGGGTTGCCATGTCGCGGCCGAGATTGTCGGTGCCGAGCAGGTGACTGTTGCTCCAGGGTGCGAATTCGGGTCCGACGATCTGTGTCTGGCCGTAGGGCGCGATCACCGGCGCCAGCAGGGCGACAAAAAAGATCAAGGTCGTGACAACGAGGCCGAACCATGCGGTCGGAGGTGCCGCGCGGAACGCTGTGGCGAGGTTCGTCATCGCCCGACCTTCATCTTTGATGCAGTAGGCGCGGATCGAGCGCGATCGTCAGCACATCGGCAATCAGGTTGAGGACAATGTAGGTCGACGCGAAAATCAGGCAGGTCGCCTGCACCACGGGGATATCGCGCTTTGCGACCGCGTCGACCAGAAGCTGGCCCAGTCCGGGATAGCCGAAGACCACCTCGACGACGACCACGCCGACGATGAGATAGGCGAGGTTCAGCACCACCACGTTGATGATCGGCGCCAATGCGTTCGGCAGGGCATGGCGCACGATGACGCGGGACGGCTTCAGGCCCTTGAGGCGCGCCATCTCGATATATTGGTTTGCCATCAGATTGACGATCGCGGCGCGCGTCAGCCTTATCACGTGGGCCGCGACGGCCAGGGTCAACGTGACGACCGGCAGGATCGTGCGATAAAACCGCTCGGCAAGCGGCGTATCCGGGTTTACGGATGCAAGACTCGGAACCAAGCCGGCTTTGACCGACAGGGCGAGGATCAGGATGTAGGCAACGAAGAATTCCGGCAGTGAGATGGCGGTGAGGGCCGCCACGTTGATCGACCGGTCGATGAGCCGCCCGCGATAAAGCGCGGCGGCGAGCCCGAGCGCGATGGATAGCGGCAGTGAGATGGTCGCGGCGAAGCCTGCGAGGAAGAACGTGTTGACCAGGCGGCTGCCAGTCAGCTCCGCGATGGAGCGGCCGCTCGCCAGCGACCGCCCGAAATCGCCGGTCAGCACGCCGCCGATCCATTCGATGTAGCGCGTGCCGGCGGGGCGATCGAGGCCGAGCTCGTGGCGGATGTTGGCGACCGTTTCAGGGGTGCGCGCCTGACCGAGAATCTCTTCGGCGAGATCGCCAGGCAGAAGATAGACAGCGAAGAAGACGATGAACGAAACGATCGCCAGAGTGACAAACCCCAGGCCGATCCGCTTCAAAATCATCGCCGCGAGTGACCGCATCATTCGCCTATATGCTAAGATTGAGTTTCCCTAGACAAATGTCCTGGGAACCCGCGTGGTAAAGTCGCGCGAAAAGATGCGTGCGTCACCCTCGTTCGCCTCCAAATGGGTTTCGATGACGAAAGCTCCGGCATTGCCGCTCACACGGGTGTGTGCCAATCCACCAACGCGCCAGCCGCCGCGCACAAGCTGCCAGCGCGTCTCGGTCTCGACCTCGGCCGATGCGGGATCGTCGGGCTTCAGGCGGCAGCGGCGCACGGAGACCTCGTCGGCCTCGAGATCGATGTCGGTGTAGTGGGTCGCGCCGAAATCCTCGCGGATATCAAGGACGCGCGGGCCGGCCGGATCGACACTCTCGCGCCTCTGATAAGCCATTGGCCGCCGCATGGTCGTCGGCGCGGGCAGTGCCGATTCCGGCGTCGCGATGACGGTCGCATCCGCACCGCGGCGCTTCAGCGCCGGCAGGATCAGCCGGCTCACGCCGGCCTGAATAGTCACACCGGCGGCCGCGGGGCTGGGCCAGATCATGGGCCAGTAGGACGTCGAGATCGCGATGCGCAAGCGATGGCCGGGCGGAAAGGCGTAGGCCGCTTCGTAGAGCGGCAGGCGCACGCCATAGCGCCGGCCCGGCTCGATCGGCGCTGGCCGGTCCATGCCGTCGCGATGCACCAGATTGAGTGCGCCGAAGCTGACGCGGCGCGAGGCCCCATCGGGCGCCACGTCGCACAGCCGCGCCACCAGGATGGCGATCGGTTGGTCGGCCGAGACCTCCAGCTCCAGCACCGGCGCGCCCAAGAGTTCGATACGTTCGGCGAGCGGCATAGTGTCGAAGCAGACGGACATCGCGTCGTCCGTGCGCTGATCGTCGGCTATCTCCGGATTGGCGCCGGTCGTGAAAATCGGCATCCATTCGCCACCGGCCGCGCCGACTTCGCCGCGCCAGGTAATCGCGACGGGCGTCGCGGGTCCGGCGTCCACGGCCAATCGGCCTGGATTGAGCGTCCAGCTACGCTCGGCGACATCGGACGCGGGCCAGCCGGATAAGCCGATCCAGCGTCCGGCCTGCACCGTGGGTCGCGGATCGGGCGGCGCCGCCTCGGGCATCCAGACGCGCAGTGCCGGTCCGCTCATGACGCCGGTGTCCCGGCCCTTGAGCCAATGGTCGAGCCAGCCGAGCGTCTCCTGGAGATAGCCGATGGCCGGCCCGGGATGACCGAGATGGGGATAGCGGTGCGACCACGGTCCGATCAGGCCGTGCCTGGGCACCTGGGCGCTCGCCAGCACGCGGAGCATGCTGCTGGCAAAGCCGGGATCGGCCCAGCCGGAGACGGCAAAGACGGGGCAGCGGATGCGCTGGATTCGATCGCGCACGCTGGCGTTCTGCCAAAACGCGTCGCGTGATTGATGGGCGAGCCAACTCTCGCCGGTGAAGGTGCAGCGCTCGAGCCGCTTCAGCCATATCTGGCGCCAAAGCGCGCCGACGATGGCGGGGTCAGGCGGCCGGACCGCGTAGAGGATCCAGGCCGGGATGTTGGCGGCGTTGCCCGTCAGCATGGCGCCGCCCAGGTATTTCGTCGCGAATCGGTCGTCGATGCCGGCAGCGCAGATAATCGTCTTGAGCGCGGGCGGCTCGAGCGCCGCGGTCTGGAGCGCGATGCCGGCGCCCCAGGACAGCCCGAACATGGCAACCGCGCCGGTGCACCAAGGCTGAGCCGCGATCCAGGCAATCGCCTCGGCGGCATCTTCGGCATAGCGCAGATCGAACTGCTCGCCGAACAAACCTTCGGAATCGCCAGTGCCGCGCGCGTCCAGGCGGATGCAGGCATAGCCGTGGCCGGCCAGGTAGCCATGGGTCGCCCAGTCCCGCCAGGCCGTCATGTCGCGCTTGCGGTAGGGGATGTATTCGAGCACGGCCGGCACGGGCGAGGTTTCGGCATCCTCCGGCAGCCAGATGCGGGCGGCGAGCCGGCTGCCATCCTTGAGCGGGATCCACTGGTGATCGATAACGCGCACCCGGCACGGCAGATCGGTGACATGGCGCATGGCTAATCCAGCTCATCGAGGTTGCGATCGACCTTAACGCCGGAATTCATCCGGGCGGCTCTCGAACCCGCGCTCATTGAAACATTCGTCACGCGATGCTGCAGTTCATCGGAGCGGACAAAAGAAGCCTCGCCTGGTCAAACCATCGCCGCCATGCCGTCGCGGCCGGGGTCGGCGGCGCCGTCGAGCCGGCCGCCGTCGATGCGAATGCCGTGCACGCCGGCGAAGTAGAAGTTGAGCGGGATGCGCTTCACCGGATAGCCGCGCGTCGCGAGATCGCGCTCGGTCGAGCGCAGGATGCGGTTGGTCAGGTGGATGGTGTCCGAGGTGGCGCAAAAGCGCGGCGCCGAGATCGCCTCGAGCGCGGTCATGTCGAATTCGACCACGTTGAGCACCGCCTGCAGGATTCCAGGCGTGATGTAGGTGCCGCCCGGCGCGCCGACCACGAAGAACGGCTGCTCGCCCTTGAAGACGATGGTCGGCGCCATCGACGATACGCGCGCCTTGCCCGGCGCCAGCGAGGCGGCGTGTCCCGGCCGCGGATCGAACGCCTCCATGGCGCCGTTATACATGAAGCCCAGTCCGTCGGTGACCACGCCCGACGGCGAGCCGAGCGTGTGCGTGAGCGACACGCAGGTGCCGTGCTCGTCGACCACGCAGACTTGCGTCGTGTCGGCTGCCTCCTTCGCCTTGATCCGCGGCACATGCGCCTTCTCGCCGCGCTTGACGCGCTCGGCCAGGCGCGCCGCGTGTTCCTTCGACGAAAGCCTGGCGACCGGCACGTCGACGAATTTGGGATCGCCGAGATGCATGTCGCGGTCGACCGCGCCGAGCTTCATCGCCTCCGCCACTGTAGCGATATAGTCCGGCGTGTTGTGGCCCATCGCCTTGAGGTCGAAATACTCCAGGATGTTGAGCATTTCCAGCAGCATGAGACCGCCACCCGGCGGCGGGTTGGTGGCGATGCGGTGGCCGCGATAGGACCCCCACAGCGGCTTGGTCTCCTCGACGCGGCATTGCGCGAGATCGGTCTCGGCGAGCAAGGCACCGTTGGCGCGCATGTCGCCGGCGATACGGCGCGCAATCTCGCCCTCGTAGAAAGCCTCGATGCCCACCGTGGCAATGCGGCGATAGGTCGCGCCGAGGTCACGATTGCGCAGCGTGTCGCCGACGGCGTGCAGCTTGCCGTCCGGCTTGACGTAGATCTTGCGCGTCGCCGGCACGTTGGTGAGAAGCGCGCTGTGTGGCGGCTTGGACTCGGTCGGCAGCATGTTCCAATAGGCGGAGACATGCGGCCGCACCACGAAGCCGTTCTCGCAATGCGGCACGGCGAGGCCGAGCAGCGCGCCGATCTGCATGGTGCCGAAGCGCTTCAACGCGGTGCCGAGCGCGCGCAAGGTCATCGGCGTGGCGATCGAGCCGTAGAAGCAATTGGCGTTGCCTTTGAGGATGAAGCCGAAGCCGTCCTCGGATTCGGAAATCATCAGGTCGGCCCACATGTCGGGGCGCGCAGCCATTGGCGCGCGGCCGTAGAAATCGAGGCAGACATGCACGCCGGTCTTGGGGCTGTAGACATGCATGCAGCCGAAACCGGCGATGCCGCACATCTGCGGGTCGACCGCCGTCTGCACCAGCGCCGTGGCAACGGCGGCATCTACAGCGTTGCCGCCCGCCTGCAGGGTTTCGAGTCCCGCTTCCACCGCCTCGGGCTGCGCAGCGCTGACCATCCCATGCGTCATGTTTGGATCCTATCGCGTTTCGGATTGTCCGGTTGTCGGGTTGAGCTTGACTGACGGAGAATGTGCCTGCAGCCGAAGCGGTTTGCAAAGGGTGCTGTTCGTAGCGGTCTCCGGCCACGGTTCCTGCTCACGCGGCAACGACAACGGCGCACCATGGCAGCGACCGATCAATCGCCCGCGCCCACAAGCTGCGCCAGCAAGCGATCGGGATCGGCCGGCGGCAGGTTACCGCGCCAGGCAACATGCTGGTCCGACCGAACAAGAACGAGATCGCGCTCGTACAAGTCGCGAGCCTCGGCGTCGGCGACCTCGAGAACTTTGAACGGCATCGCGCGGGCATGTGCCGCCGCTTCAAGAGCAGCGCAATCGGGCGCCGAGCCGCCGAGGCGGAGCAGCGTGAAGCCGGGGCCGAAGCGATCGAACAGCGAGTTCCCCGCTTCCCGCCCCTGGCCGAGCCATACATGAGGCGCGCGGCCGCCGGGGGTGCTGGTTGGCGTGTAGCGGACGAAATCGTCGGCGGGAACAGCGCCATCAGGCACGACGACCGGCGAGCCGTCATAGCGCGCGCCGAGCTGCACGCCGATCGAGGCGAACTCCTCGCCGAAGGTGGCAAGAAATGCCCCGACGTCGCGTCGTGCCGCCTCGCCGGCCGGCAAGTCTTCTTCCACGGCCACCGACGATGGCAATCGGAGCGTTCAAACTTTCAACGTCCGGCATGGCGCGGGTTAGGGCGGAAGGTCATACGGAGCTGCGTCCAAGCCGGTTCTCCATTGCGGCCATTTGAGGCAAGCAGATTTGCGCTCGCGAACATCTATGTCGACCGTTACCCTGAATTGCGCAATCCTCACCATCGGCTCGCGCTGGGACAGACCACTTGCACACGGCGCTCGTTTGGGTGCAAATATCCGCCTGCTTCGCCATCTTACAGAAAGCGATTCACACCTATGTCGCTCACCATGTATCAGGCCTCGATTCCGACCTTCGTCCAGATGTTGAATAGCCTCTCCGCCATCCTCGACAAGGCGGAGGCTGACGCCACGAAGCGCAAGATCGATCCCGCGGTCATGCTGAACTACCGGCTTGCACCCGACATGTTCCCGCTTACCCGCCAGGTTCAGATCGCCAGCGATTCCGCCAAGGGTGCGGCCGCACGGCTCGCCGGTGTCGAGGTGCCGAAATTTGACGACGACGAGAAGACCTTCGCCGATCTCAAGGCGCGTATCGCCAAGACCTTGAAGTTCGTGCAGAGCTTTCAGCCCAAGGA
>JACQDQ010000160.1 GCA_016201015.1 Pseudomonadota bacterium
ACGATCGTCTCGTCACTGGTCTGCGGCTGATTCGACGTCACGATCACGCGCCCTTGCGCATCCTGAAGCTGCAGCGTGGCATCGGCGGACAAGTTCGACGCGCGCAGCGTTACCGCCGCGGCGCCGATCAACGTAAAAGGGTAGAAATCATCATGGTCGAGCGTGTTGCTTACGAAGTCGTTGAAGCTGCGCAGGCGGCTGTCGAGCGTGCCGACAAAGAGTGCGGTGTCGCGGTCGTTGCCGGCCGCATCGTTGGCAATCAGCGCGCCGGACATCTCCAGCCGATAATTGGTCTCCGCGCTGCCGGCCGGAAACACGCGCAGGAAATAGTCGCCGGCAATCAGGCCAAGAGCAATCGACTCATCATCGGTGCCGGCATGCTGGGACGATGCGATCACCCGCCCCTGCCCATCCTGGAGCTGAATGTCGGCATTGGCGGATAGGCCGCTCAGCCGGGCCGAAAAGGCCGAGGCGCCGTTCACCGTGACGCGATAGAAGTCATTGGTGTCGATGGCGCCGCTAATGAAGTCATTGAATGGTCGCGTGCGCGCGTCAAGCGTACCGACCTGTCGCGCCTCGTCGCGGCTGTTGCCGGCGCCGTCGCTGGCAATCGTCGTGCCCGAGACCAGCAGGTGGTAGCTGGTGTCGAGGCCGGCAGCGGCATTGACGCGGACGAAGTAGTCGCCGGCCGCCAGGCTGCGCTCGATCGCATCGTCGTCGGTACCGCCGTGCTGCGAGCTGGCCAGAACCGCGCCCTGCGCGTTGAGCAGTTGCAAATCGGCGTTGGCGTCGAGCCCCGACAGCCGCAGCGACAGGATCGTGCCGTCGCCCAGCGTGAAACGGTAGAAATCGACCGGGTCGCTGCGGCCGACGAAGTCCAACAGATCCTGCGTGTTGCGGGTATCGATGGTGCCGAGGTCGCGGGCGCCATCGCGCGTGTTGTCGGCGTTGTTCGGCCCCACCGTCGGCCGCACCTGTACCGATAGATCGTAGCTCGTGGCCGCGGTCGGGGTTGCGCCGAAGACGCGGAGGAAATAGACGCCGGCGTCGAGGAACTGCGAGATCGACTCCGCTGCCGTGCCGCCATTGCGCGAGGCGGCGATCGTCTCGCCGCTACCGGTAACCAACTCGAGATTGGCATCCGCCCGCAGACCCGATAGCCGGATGTCGACCAGGCCGCCTTCGGTCACGTTGATGCGCCAGAAATCCTGGGTATCCTGCGGGCCGATATCGTCGGAGACGATCGTCGGCACGATGGATAGCTGGCCGATCGGACGTGCGGTCGCGACCGAATCGTCGCCGCCGCCCACGGCGACATTCGGCAGTTGGAATTCGAGCCCGCTGGCGAGGAAGTGCCAATTGAGGTTGACCGAGCCGGTGGCGCTGGCGAAGTAGCCGGCGACGGTCAGCCGATCGCTCGAGCCACCATGAGCAAAGACGAGGTCGCGCCCGTCGCGGCTGATGTTCAGCCCAGAGAACGTCAAATCGTTGAACTCGACGCTGTCGGCGGAGCTCGCGTCGTCGATCCGGTCGTTGCCCCAAGGCCCGACGAAGATGTAGCGATCCGCCCCGCCGCCGCCCTGCAACAGGTTATTTGCGGCGTTGCCGATCAGCGTGTCGCTGGCGGCGCTGCCTCGCGCGTTCTCGATCGTTGCGCCATAGGCGATCGCCACGTTGTTCCGTGCGGCAGCGCCGAACTCGTTGGCGCCGATCGAGCTGAAGCTGCCTTCGTTCAGATTGAGGATCGCGCCGCGCGTCTGGTTGGAGGCGTCGAGCGTGTCGATTCCGCCCGCGTCCCAGATCGCAAACACGCGGTTCTCGTCCGTGCCGAGAGAATAGGTATCGTTCCCCGTCCGCGTCGTCATATTGGCGCCGTAGAGGAACTGCACCGCCGCGATGTCGTACAGCATCGGCGTCGACGGCTCGGCACCGCCATTGGGATGGCGGTTGTATGACATCACCGAGTACTGGCGATTGTCCTCGGCCTGCGGCAGCACGGGCCCGCCGGCGATGTTGCCGCCCGCGTCATAGTTCCCCGGGTGCTTGAGGCCAAGCGCGTGACCGATCTCGTGGACCAGCGTCAGGAAACCGTAATTGCCCGGCGACGGGCTCGCATTCGGAGAATAGGTGTTGTTGAGCCAGACATCGCCGCTCCGCGGGTTGGAACCGCCCGCGAAATAGGCGTGCGCCGCGGCGCCCGGGCTCATCAGGCCGCCCGGCGCTGTGGTGCCGAAGAATATGAGGTTATCGACGCTGGCCGGATTGCTGACGACCGTGATGTTGATGTTGGCGACGTCCTGCCATAGCTGCAGCGCCTGGATCGCCGCTTGGCGCTGCGTGCCGTTGAACGGAATGAAGTTCGGATATTCCTGCGCGTTGTAATAGTTCGGCCGCGTTTCCATGAACGCGGCTTGTACCGTCACGCGACCGTTGACGACGTTCGTCCAGCGGTCCTGACCGCCATCGGCAAGCAGCGCAGCGACACGATCCGACGGTGCGGTCAGTGAAGCAGGTTGTAGGTCTGCGTTGGAGTCGCCGAGGCTGGACGCATTGGGTGTCGCCCCGAAGGCCTGTCCGGTGCATAGCGGGCAGGTGCAGCCGGGCACAGGAGAATCGTAAGGCACAGAATATGTCGCCGTAAATGCGGCCGTTTACGCCCAATCTCAGGGTACGGTACCACCGCAATGATGTCAAAATAACGAACCCATTGGGCGCTCTATTCTTTTTTAGATACGTGTGAATGCTGGTTATGTTGTGCTCTCGTCCGGCAACGCCGGCGCGGCGTCCTCGATCATGAGTTGCACCCGCGTCCGTCCGTTCCATTCCTCGGCGCGAAGATGCCCGGCGAGGTGCAGGCTTGCGCCACTCCTATCGAGCAACGCCGCCCCGAGCGGCGTACCGACGGTTCTGAAGGCGATGGCGGCGAGCCTGCCGCCGCGCTGATCGCCCAAGAAACATCGCACATGCCGCTCGCCGACGATGTCGGCCTTGACGACGAGGCTGGACGGCACGGCGAATCGCGGCTCGGAATTGCCGGCACCATAAGGACCGACGCGCTCCAAGGTCTGGATGAATTCCGGCGTCACGGCGGCCAACGACAACGCCCCATCGACGCCCAAGGTGGGCCGCACGTCCTGGGACGCGACCTGGTCGGCGATCCGGGCCCGCAGAAACTCCCGCAGCGGCGCCAGCTTGTCGGCGGCGACGGTGAAGCCGGCGGCGTTGGGATGACCGCCGCCATTGATCAGCAGACCGGCCTGCCGCGCGGCAATAACCGCGGCGCCGAGATCCGCCCCAAGCGCCGACCGCCCCGAGCCCTTGCCGACATCGCCGGCCATCGCGACGACACAAGCCGGCACGTGAAACCGTTCCCGCAGGCGGCCGGCGACGATGCCGATGACACCAGGATGCCAGCCATCGCCGGCGGCGAATACCAGTGGACCGTCTACCGCGGCGCCGACCTGGGCCGTCGCCGCTTCCAGCACCGCCGTCTCGATCGCCTGGCGTTCGCGGTTGAGCGCATCGAGCCGCTCGGCAAGCGCGCGCGCTTCGTGCGGATCGTCGGTGGTGAGCAAACGCACGCCGAGATCCGCCGCCCCGACCCGGCCGCCGGCATTGACGCGCGGCCCGAGAATGAAACCGAGATGATAGGCGCCGCACCGTTCCCGCAGCCGCGCGATTTCTGCAAGCGCGACCAGCCCGGCGTTGCGCCGCTGCGCCAGCACGCGCAGCCCTTGCACGACGAAGGCGCGGTTGAGGCCGGTCAGCGGCACCACGTCGCACACGGTGCCGAGTGCCACGAGATCGAGCAGCACGAGAAGGTCGGGTTCCGCATGCGAGGCGTACCATCCTGCCAGCCGCAGATTGCGGTTCACCGACACGGCGAGGAGGAAGGCGAGTCCGACTGCCGCGAGCTGGCGGTGCGGACTCGTCTCGTCCAGCCGGTTGGGATTGATCACGGCGTGGGCCGGCGGCAGCGACGGCTCGGCGACATGATGATCGACGACGATGACATCGAGCCCAGCCGCGGCCGCGGCCGCGAGCGGCGCGTGCGCGGTGATGCCGCAATCGACGGTGACGACGACGCCGGCCCCTTCGTCCTTGAGACGCAGCAACGCCGGCGCGTTTGGGCCGTAACCCTCGATCAATCGATCGGGAATGTAAGCCCGCACGCGGCCGCCGACGCCGGTGAAAAACCGCTGCAACAGCGCCGCGGCGGTGGCGCCGTCGACGTCGTAATCGCCGAAGATAGCGATCGTCTCGCCGTCGCGCAGGGCTCGGACTAGGCGTGCGGCCGCCTGCGCCATGTCCTTGAGGTGATCGGGATCAGGTAGCTGATCGCGCAGCTTGGGATCGAGAAAGTTGGGCACGTCGTCGGCGCCGATGCCGCGCGCCGCCAGCACGCGCGCGACGATTTCCGGGACATTCAGGCGCTGCGCCAGTCCCAGCGCCGCGCGATCGTCCTGAAGACGGGCAAGCCAGCGCCGCCCGGTCAGCGAGTGATCGACCCCGAGAAAGCTTGGTTCCGCACCGTGTGCCATGGTGCGGCCGCGGCTATTTGCCCGCCGGCTCCACGCCGGGCTTGCGGCTGAAATTGTGCGTGGCTTCGATCACCCGCACGGTGCCCGTCTTCGAGCGCATGACGATCGAGTGGGTCGTCGCGCCGTCGGCGAAGCGCCGCACGCCGCGCAGCATCGAACCGTCGGTCACGCCGGTCGCGGCGAACATCACGTCGCCTTTGGCCAGATCGAGCATGTTGTATTTGCGATTGAGATCCTTGACACCGAGGCGCGCGGCCCGCCCCTTCTCGTCATCGTTGCGGAACAGCAGCCGGCCTTGCATCTGGCCGCCAATGGCGCGCAACGCCGCCGCCGCCAGCACGCCCTCCGGGGCGCCGCCGCTACCGATATAGATGTCGACGCCGCTGCCTGGCCGCGACGTGGCAATGACGCCGGAAACGTCGCCGTCGGAAATCAGCATGATGCGCGCGCCGGCGGCCCGGACCTTGGTGATGAGCTCGGCATGCCGCGGCCGGTCGAGAATGCAGACGACGAGGTCGGCCATATCCGTCTTCTTGGCCTTGGCCAGGTTCTTCAGATTGTCCGCCGGCGCGGCGTCGAGATCGACGACGCCGTCGGGCAAGCCGCCGCCCACGGCGATCTTGTCCATATAGACGTCGGGCGCGTTGAGGAAGCCGCCCTGCTCGGCCATGGCGATCACCGCCAAGGCGTTGGGACCACCCTTCGCCGTGATCGTCGTGCCTTCGAGCGGATCGAGCGCGATGTCCACCTTGGTGCCGCTGCCGTTGCCGACCTTTTCGCCGATGAACAGCATCGGCGCCTCGTCGCGCTCGCCCTCGCCGATGACGACCGTCCCGTCGATCGTCAGGCCGTTGAGCGCGCGGCGCATCGCGTCGACCGCCGCCTGATCGGCCGCCTTCTCGTCGCCGCGTCCCATGAGGCGCGAGGCGGCCAAGGCCGCCGCCTCGGTCACGCGCACCACTTCGAGCGCCAGATTGCGATCCATGGTCATGCGCTGGGCCATCTGCTTCCTCCGACGATCTTGAGTCTTATTGTCTACAGCTCCTCGATGCGGATCACCCGCGGGCTCTCCAGCACGCTGCCGAGGCCGCCGATCCGGCGCAAGGCACGGTTCATCGCCGCTTCCTCGGTCGGATGGGTGACCAACACGACGGGCACCATTTCGCCGGGTCGCCGTCCGCGTTGCAACATCGATTCCAGCGACACCTGCTCGTCGCGCAGCGCCGCCGTGACGTCGGCGATGACCCCCGGCCGATCGACGACCATCAGCCGGATGTAATAGGCGCCGCGATGGCGTTCCATCGGCGAGGTCGGCAGCACCGCCAAATCGCCCATCGGCACACCGAAGGTCGGCGGCCGGTCGCCGCGCGCGATGTCCATCAGATCGGCGACCACCGCTGACGCCGTCGGTCCAGCGCCGGCGCCGCGTCCCTCGAACACGGCGTTGCCGACGAAATTGCCGTCGGCGACGACGGCATTGAAGACATCTTCGACATGGGCGATCGGCGTCTCCACCGGCACCATGCACGGATGCACGCGCTGCTCCAGGCCGTGCTCGGTGAGCCGCGCGATGCCCAGCAGCTTGATGCGGTAGCCGAGTTCCTTCGCATATTCGATGTCAAGCGGCGAGACGTGGCGAATGCCTTCGACATGAACGGCGTCGAAGCGAATCTCGGTGCCGAACGCGACGCCGGCGAGAATCGCCAGCTTATGGGCGGCGTCGATGCCGTCGACATCGAGGCCTGGATCGGCTTCGGCATAGCCGAGCTTCTGCGCTTCGGCCAGCACATCCTCGAACACGCGCCCCGTCTTGCGCATGACTGTCAGGATATAGTTGCACGTGCCGTTGAGGATGCCGTAGATGCGCGAGAGGCGGTTGGCGCCGAGCCCTTCGCGCAGCGCCTTGACGATCGGAATGCCGCCGGCGACCGAAGCCTCGTAACACAGCGCGACGCCCTTGGCCTCCGCCGCGCGGGCCAGCGCCGTGCCGTGATTGGCAAGCAGCGCCTTGTTCGCCGTCACCACGTGGCGGCCGCGGGCGATCGCCGCCTCGCAGATGCGTTTGGCGATGCCGTCCGCGCCGCCGATCAGCTCGACGACGACCTCGGCATCGGCCTCCTCGGCCATGCGCTCGGCATCGTCGTACCACTTGACCGCACCGAGCGCGACGCCACGATCCTTCCCCCGGTCGCGCGCGCCGACCGCGACCACGAAAAGCGGCCGGCCGCAGCGTTTGGCGATCAAGTCACCGTTCGCGGCAATGAGCTTGAGGACGCCGGCGCCCACCGTACCAAGGCCGGCGATCGCGATCTTGAGCGGCGGTTTCAAGGCGTCAGCGCTGGCGAGGGGCTGCCCTTCGCGCGGGGTTTCGCCACCGCCGCAGTCCCGCCATCGGCCGAATTGAGGAACTGCTTGATGTTGCGCACCGACTGCCTAATGCGCTGAACGTTTTCGACCAGCGCCATGCGGACATGGCCGTCGCCGTATTCGCCGAAGCCGATGCCGGGCGACACCGCGACATGCGCCTTCTCCAGCAGCAGCTTGGAAAACTCCAGCGAGCCCATGTTGGAAAACCGCGTCGGAATCGGCGCCCAGGCAAACATCGAGGCCGGCGGGCTCGGCACCTGCCAGCCCGCCTGCGCGAGGCCGGAGATGAGGGCATCGCGGCGCTGGCGGTAGAGCTCGCGGATTTCGCGCACGCAATCCTGCGGCCCGTTGAGCGCGGCGACCGCCGCTACCTGCACCGGCGTGAAGGCGCCGTAATCGAGATAGGACTTGATGCGCGCCAGCGCGCCGATCAGGGTCCGATTGCCGGCGGCAAAGCCGACCCGCCAGCCGGGCATCGAGTAGGTCTTGCTCATCGAGGTGAATTCGACGGCGATGTCCTTGGCGCCCGGCACCTGCAGGATCGACGGCGGCGGCGTCTCGGTGAAGTAGATCTCGGCATAGGCGAGGTCGGACAAGATCCAGATCTTGTGGTGGCGGCAGATTGCGACGCACTCGCCGTAGAAGTCGAGGTCGACCACCTGGGCCGTCGGATTGGACGGGAAGTTGAGGACCAGGGCCAGCGGCGACGGCACGCAGTGCTTCACCGCGCGCTTGAGGTTGGCGAAGAAATCCTGGCCCTCGCCGATCGGGATGTGGCGGACCGAGCCGCCCGCCATGATGAAGCCATAAGGATGGATCGGATAGCTCGGGTTCGGCACCAGCACGATGTCGCCCGGGCTGGTGATCGCCTGCGCGAGGTTGGCCAGCCCCTCCTTCGAGCCGAGGGTGACGATGGTCTCGCTCTCAGGATCGAGCTCGACGCCGAACCGCCGCTTGTAATAGGCGGCATGCGCGCGCCGCAGCCCCGGAATCCCCCGCGACATCGAATAACGATGGGTGCGCGGGTCCTGGGTCGCCTCGACCAGCTTGTCGACGATGTGCCGCGGGGTCGGGCTGTCGGGGTTGCCCATGCCCAGGTCGATGATGTCATGATTGGCGGCGCGCGCCTTCGCCTTCATCGTGTTCACCTCGGCGAATACGTAAGGCGGCAGGCGGCGGATGCGATAAAATTCCTG
>JACQDQ010000161.1 GCA_016201015.1 Pseudomonadota bacterium
CCGGCGCGCAGCGAGGTGTCGAAGGCGAGGAACTGCGGCGACAACACGCTCGCCACGTTGAGATTGAGGGCGAAGCGGCTGGCGATGCTCGAATCGTCGATGCGAGGCAGTAGCGCCAGCAGGCGCTTGTCGAGCGTCTCAGTCAGGTACTGGAACAGCCAGCGATTGGACGTGAGGTTGGTCTTGGGCGCGATGACCTGCTGCAAGTCGGCGATCGAGACGAAGACCTCGTTGTACACGAGCTGCGGCGGCTGATCGCCGACCAGGATGCACACCGCCTGCCGCCGCATGACGGCCGACAGATCGGCGCGCGTTAGCGCGTCTTGGATGCGGGCGAGTTCGCGGGGATCGAGCGTCTGCAGCGGCGGCTCGCGCCGCGCCGCCTGGCGCTCGACGTCGCTGCTGCGCCGGCGTTCTTCGGCGGCAAGGGCGGCAAGCAGATTTTCGACATGTGCGAGGAAGGTGGGATAGTCCTGCTCCAGGTCAAACCAGTCGCAGAAACGCTTTTTGGCATCTCCGTCGTCGCCCATGACGAGCGGATCCTCATTGAACAGGAAACGCACCTTGAGGATGACGGCGTCCATGTCCGCGACTGTCGCGCCCTTGCACAGCAGGACGACGTCGGCATTGGCCAGCGCGAAGATCTGGCCCTCATGCGCCTGAACCAAGGTCTCGAGGGTATTGTAGGCGATGCGAAGATGCTGCTCGCGGCGGTTATAGGGCCGCAGCTTCGACAGATGCATGTAGACGGCGCGACGCCCGGTACGATGCCGATCGAGACGCCGCGTGTAATCGAGCAACGCGACTGCCTGGTTCGGGAGCGAGTCTTCGACTTTGTGGCCGACTGCCATTCGCTCTTGCGTCCATCGCCAAGTCAGGGTGATCCGGTCTGCGCCAAAGGTATTTTACGAAAGCATTGGTTAACGATGACTGAAATTGCAAATTCCTGCCGCGCGGCAACGCGGATTGTTCGGTTGCCTGGTTAACGCGGCGTTAATCCGGGCGGCACGGCGCCGCGTAACCTGAGCGGCAGCGTCGGCCCAAGCGCTCGGTCATTCGAAGAAAGAAAATTGATCGCCGGCCGCCAGGAACCGGGTCGCGCTGTCAGGCGGTCAATAGGCGTTCTTGCTGCTCAGGCACACGAAGGGGGTGAGCAGGAGGATCTTGAGATCGAGATATAGCGACCAGTTGTCGATGTAATAGAGGTCGTGCAGCACGCGCTGGCGCATCTTCTCGGGCGTGTCGGTCTCGCCGCGCAGGCCGTTCACCTGCGCCCAGCCGGTGATGCCCGGCTTGACGCGATGGCGGCTCAGGTAGTCGTCGATGACCGCAGCGTATTGCTCGTTGTGCTGGACGGCATGCGGCCGCGGGCCGACCAGCGACATCTCGCCCTTGAGCACGTTGATGAGCTGCGGCAGCTCGTCGAGGCTGGCGCGGCGCAGGAAGGCGCCGACGCGGGTGACCCGCGGATCGTTGCGCTTGGCTTGCGGCACCGCGTCCGCTTCGCCGGGCTGCACGTACATCGTGCGGAATTTGTAGACGGTAATCGGGTCGTTGTTGAAGCCGTATCGATTCTGGCGAAAGAGAACCGGCCCGCGACTGTCGACCTTGATCGCCAGTGCGGCGGCGACGGCCAGCGGCAGGCACAGCAGGAGCAGGATCGCGGCGAGAATGCGGTCCTCCAAGGTCTTGAGCACGAGGCTCCAGCCCGAGAGCGGCCGCTCGAGCACCGACAGCATGGGAACGCCGGCCAGCGCGTGGAAGCCGCGCACCGACATCATCCATTCCGCATAGTCCGGGCACAGCCGCACATTGACCGGCAGCGTCTTGAGCTTCTTGACCAGATCCTCCAGGTCCCCGGAGGAGCGCCACGGCAGCGCGACGACGATTTCGTCGACCTGGTTGGTGCGGGCGTAACGGATGAGATCTTCGATCGATCCGGCGATTGGCAGTACTGTATCGCCGGCGCGCGGCCGCACGTCGTCGAACACACCGACGATTCGGTATTGGCCACGGCTCTGGGCCTCCAGCAACTGAATCAGGTTCTCGCCCGATTCGCTCGCGCCGACGACGGCGATGTTGATCGACAGTCGGCCTTCCTGCTGCCAGTGGTCGATCTGCGGCAGCAGCAACAGGCGCACCACCATGAAGCCGGCAAAGCTCAACACGAACCAGCCGAGCACGAAAGCGCGCGAGAAAAATACCGAAGTCTGCGTGAAGTAGGCGAGCGCGATCAGGCTCAGCACGACGCCGCCCCAGGCGACCGCCAGCTTGCCGATCTGCGAGGAGAGCCGCGACAAGTTGGCGAAGATGTAGAGATCCGCCATTTCCATGTAGACGGCGGTGAGCACGGCCGCCATGGCGATGGCGATCAGGTAGTAGCTGGGGACGGCATAGGTTTCGTGGCTATGCCGGATCCAATACGCGATGAGCGCGGCCAACACGACGATGCTGACGTCTACCACGCGAACCATGCCGAGCAGCATGGTCTGCAGGTCCGCCGCGACAACGCCGCGATTCCTCAACATAGACATGAGCCAAAACTCAATCGACTCGCACGGCGCCCGCCCAGCGGTCGGAACCAAACCAAACCTGCCGCAGCGGAACCGCCTGCCCCGCCGCCGAATTCGTCACCGCAGAATAGGAGATAAGTACCGACGAATCCAGGGCGTCGGGAATTTCCGGCCGATGCCTGAGCGTTCGCGTCGCCAGTGGGGCATCTGACAACGATTTACCGGCGGCTTTGTTCCCCCATTGCCCCGGACACGGGCGATCGCCGCGCGCCGCCGCCTCAAATCGATAGATTGCAATTTTATTGTTAAATAACAACAAGTTATTTAATATCGCGCCGGTTATCTGACATGGCTGACCGCATCCGCACCGCCGGCGCGAGCCAAATGATAGTTAATCGTGCGCGAACGACGAACTCTATCGACTCATAGAGCCGCAGCGCCGGCTGGTTGTCCGGAAAGACGTGCAGGATCGGTATTTCGCGTCGCGCAAAAATCTCGTCCATGAGGCGGCGGACGAGGGCCCGAGCATAGCCCCTGCCGCGATCTTGCGGCCGCGTGCAGATCGCGCTCACTTCGGTGAAGCCCGGCGGCTTCAGGCATTCGCCCGCCATTGCGATCAGTGTGCCGCTGCGCCGTATGCCGATATAGTTGCCCAGCGCGTTCGTCCAGCGCGGACATCGGTGCGTCCTCCTCCGAGCGTGATCACGGAACTCTGCTTATGTCCTGTCCGAATGCCGGCCATCGACGGACTTGGTCGGTGGGATGGAGTCCGAATCCGGCCAAATCGGTCACGGCCGGGCGTGATAATCTCGTGACGCCATGCTGGATTTCGCAACATGCAATCGCGCGCGCCTGGCGCGGGACCGGCGCTTCGACGGCAAGTTCTTCACCGGCGTGGTGACGACGCGCATCTATTGCCGACCGATCTGCCCGGTCAGGCCGGCGAAGTCAGAGAATGTCCGCTTCTTTCCAAGCGCCGCCGCCGCCGAGCAGGCCGGCTTTCGGCCGTGCTTGCGCTGCCGGCCGGAGACCGCGCCCGGCACGCCGGCATGGAACGGGTCGGCGGCGAGTGTCTCGCGGGCCGCCAAGCTCATCGGTCAAGGGTTTCTGGACGAATACGGCATCGACGCCCTGGCGGCCAAGCTCGGCATGGGATCGCGTCATCTGCGACGGCTTTTCCACAAGCATCTTGGCGCGACGCCGGCTGCCGTTGCACGAACGCGACGGATTCAGATCGCCAAGCGGCTGCTCGACGATAGCGGCATGGCGATTGCGGAAATCGCCTTCGCCGCGGGCTTCGGTAGCCTGCGCCGCTTCAACGCGGCATTTCTCGCCACCTACCGGCGACCGCCTTCGGCCCTCCGGCGCAGCAGACGGCAAGGCCCGGATCGCCTTACGGCCGGTGCAGCCACCAGCCGTCCTCGTTGATCGAATAGATCGGGCGGTAATGGTGGATCACTTCGGCCGGCACCACTTTCGGAATCTGGTTGTCGAGTACGAACGCACGGCCGCCGATATAGACCACAAGTATGGCGTGCGGAATTTGCAGATTGAGGTCGTCAAGCACGACGAGTCGCATCTGCTCGTTGGTGAAGCCGAGCATTTTCAGCGAGACGAATTTGGCGATGGCGTAGTCCTCGCAATCGCCGTCCTTGGCGAAAAACTGCAGCGGCGTCGCCCAGTA
>JACQDQ010000028.1 GCA_016201015.1 Pseudomonadota bacterium
CGCGAGCCGAGCCGGCTCCCCGATCTGTCGCTTGCCGACTGGGACCTGCTGATCCGCCAGGCCCGGCGCTCCGTCGTGCTTGCCCGGTTGTGCGAGCGGGCCGACCTCGCCGGCGTGCTGGCGAGATTGCCCGAAGCGCCCCGCCTGCACCTCGAGGCCGCGCGCACGCTCGCCCGAAAGCATGCGCGCGACATTCATTGGGAGGTCCGCTGCATCGCACGTGCCCTGCGCGACACCGACGTGCCGCTGATCTTGCTCAAGGGCGCCGCCTATGTGATGGCCGGATTGCCGGCCGCCCGCGGTCGCATTTTCAGCGATGTCGATATCCTGGTCCCGTGGGATTCGCTCGCTGCGGTCGAAGCCGCATTGGAAAAGGCCGGCTGGCGGCAGATCAAGCTCGACGCCTACGACCAACGCTACTATCGCAACTGGATGCACCAGATCCCGCCGCTGCGTCACGCCGAACGCGGATCGGTGATCGATGTGCACCACACGATCGTCCCGCGTACCACGCGGGTGCGCCTCGATGCGGCCGAGCTGCGCGCCGCCGCCCGACCGCTATCCGACCATCCGGGCATATGGACGCTGGCGCCGGCCGATTTGGTGCTGCACAGCGCGACCCATCTGTTCAACGAGGGCGAGGCCGAACGCAGCCTGCGCGACCTCGACGACCTCGACCTGCTGCTCCGCCACTTCGCCGCGGCGCCCGGTTTCTGGGAGCAGCTCGTCGCCCGCGCGCGCGAGCTCGACCTCGCGCGCCAGCTCTACTACGCGCTGCGCCACACCGCACGGCTGCTCGGCACCCCGGTGCCAGCGGCGACGCTGCAACTGGCGCAGGCCGGCGCGCCGCATCGCCTGCTCCGCCCGATCATGGACACGCTGTTCGACCGCATGCTGCGCGCAAGCCACCCGTCGTGCCACGACGCGCTCAGCGCCACGGCGCTGTGGCTGCTCTATGCGCGCGCCCACCATCTGCGGCTGCCGCCGCACCTTCTCATCCCGCATCTCATCCACAAGGCCATCGCCCGCCGGCTCGAACGATTCAAGCGCGACGAGGACGCCGCAGCCGCCGCGGGTTGACAGGTCATTTGCGAATCTTATTTATAGTCCGGGCCGCACCGCCGTCGACGGGCGGCGCCATACGCTTTTACCCTCGGAGGAAATACTGCGCATGCGTAGATTGATACTGATGGCGTCCGGCGCCGCCATGGTCTTCGGGTTCGCTTACGGCCCGGCGCAGGCGGCCGGCAATCCGGCCGAAGGCGAGAAAACCTTCCGCCGCGTCTGTACCGCCTGTCACATCGCGACCAAGGATGGGCCGAAGCGGCTGGGGCCGTCGCTGTTCGGCATCGTCGGACGCCCGTCGGGATCTGTCGAAGGGTTCCGCTACTCCGAGGCCAACAAGAAGGCCAACGTGACGTGGACGCCGGAAGTGCTCGAAAAATACCTGGCCGATCCCAAGGCGATGATTCCGGGGACGATCATGGCGTTCGCCGGGCTGAAGAAGGCCGAGGAGCGGGCCGACATCATTACCTATCTGCAAACGCTCAAATAGGCCGGGTCGTCCCGCCGGCGCGCGCGATGGCGGCGTCGACCAGATAGGCGCCGGGCACCCCGGGCCGCGCTCATTCTTTCGCGCAACCATCGGCCAAATTGAAAAATTGCGCGGCGCGGAGGCCGCCGATAGGATGCGCCGTTTCGTCCGCCTCGTTGGAGTCTCTGGCCGACATGGATCTCAAGACGCGCATTCGCGACGTTCCGGACTTCCCGAAGCCCGGAATCCTGTTTCGCGATATCTCGCCCCTGCTGGCCGACCACGCCGCCTGGCACGCGGCGGTCGAGCGGTTGGCGACGATCGTTCGACCGCATCGGCCGGACCTGCTGGCCGGGATCGAATCGCGCGGCTTTCTTGTCACGGCGCCGCTCGCCCTGCAGATCGGCTGTGGCTTCATGATGGTGCGCAAGCGCGGCAAGCTGCCCGGCACGACCATCCCGCACACCTATCAGCTCGAGTACGGATCGGACACCATCGAAATCCAGGAGGGTGCCGTGCGCCCCGGCCAGCGCGTGGTCGTCCTCGACGACGTGCTGGCGACCGGCGGCACGCTGGCGGCCGCGATCTCCCTGTTGCGCAAGGCGGGCGCCGATGTACGTGCCGCCGCCTGCATCATCGAGCTGTCATTCCTCGGCGGCCGGCAGCGATTGGACGTGCCATTCGCCTCGCTCGTCGCGTACTAAAGTTAACGCAAGGCGGCCCCTTCGCCATATTTCAACCACGCGCCCTATGTTAGTCTAGTCCACCGTTTCCCTGGCCGAGCGGATCGCATCTGGCCGGACTGCGGGAGGACGGCTTGATCGACGTCTCTGGCCAGGCTGCGGTCGTCGGTGCCGTGCTCGGCGCGGGGCTCGCCATCGTCATCGGCGCCGCCCTTCGCCGCAAATCAGCACCGCAATCACCAAAGGCCGCGCGGCTTCAAGCGTTGATCGACCACTTGCCGGTCGGCGTCAGCCTCGTCGACCGCGACCTCAGAGTCGTTGCCTTCAATCGCACCTTCCTCGAGCTGTTCGAATTCCCCGCCGATCGCTTGAAGGCGGGCGACCCCTTCGCCAATTTCGTACGCAGCATTGCGGAACGCGGCGAATACGGGCCGGATGGCACCGAGGGCCATGTCCGGTACTGGCTTGCGCTGATGGCCAGCCCAGCCCCCTACTGTTTCGAGCGGACCCGGCCGAATGGACACGTCATCGAGATTCGCGGCGCCCCTCTCGCCGGCGGCGGCTTCGCGACAACCTATACTGAGGTCACCGAGCACCGACTAGCGGAAGCCCGCCTCAAGGAAAACGAGCAGAAGTTTCGCGACTTCGCCGAGGCGACGGCGGATTGGTTCTGGGAATGCGATGCCGATTTGCGCTTCACCCATGTGTCGGAGCCGCCCTCGACGCAGCCGGCTTCGGGAGTCGATGAACTGGTCGGCAAGCGCCTTCCGGACGTCGGGCCGAGTGGGGTCGGCGCCGTGGACTGGGCCAGACATCTTGGCGCGATCGAGGCGCAGCGGCCGTTCCGCGATCTGCGATTGAGCTGTGCCAGCAGCGACGGCCGGATGCGGCAATTCGTCATTGGCGGCCGACCGATCGTCACCGCGTCGGGCAAATTCCGCGGCTATCGCGGTACCGGCCGCGATATCACGGCGGAAATTGCCGCCCAGGATCAGGCGATCCGCGCCGAGAGGCGGCTGGCGAATGCGATCGGCGTGCTGAACGAGGGGATCGCACTGTTCGACCGCGACGATCGCCTCGTCCTATGCAACCAGGCCTATCGTCGGCTGCTCGGCCTACCCAGCGACATTCTGGCTCCTGGTATCACATTCGAGGCCTTGGTGCGCGAGAACATCCGCCGTGGCCTGCTGCAAGTCGCCGCCGCCGAAGCCGAAAGCTGGATCGCCTGGCGCATCGCGCAGCATCGTGCCCCGGTCGAGCCGATCGAAGTGCCGATTTCGGGCGCTCGCTGGGCACAAATCCGCGAGCAGCGTCTGGCCGACGGCGGCTTCGCCGTGGTCGTCAACGACATCACCGCGGCGAAGCAGCGCGCAGGCGAGCTTGCCGGCAAGACATCGCTGCTGCAAAGCACGCTGGAGAACATCGGCGAAGGTATCGCCGTGTTCGACGCTGGTCGGCGCCTGATCGCCTGGAACGACCGTGTGGCCGAGATTACCGGCCTCCCGCCTCGTCTGCTGCGCACCGACACGCCGTATGTCGATCTCGTGCGCCACCAGGCGGCAACCGGCGAATTCGGCAGGGTCGATGTCGAGGCCGAGGTCAAGTGGCGGCTCGAGCTGGTCGACCGGCGCCCGACGATGCGCCTGACACGGCGTCGACCAGACGGCCGCAGCATCGAAATCCGGCGCAGTCCGATGCCCGATGGCGGTTTCGTGATTCTCTTCTCCGACGTGACCGATCGCCAGCAGGGAGAGGACCGCCTGCGCGAAGCCAAGGAAGCCGCGGAGATCGCCAATCGCACGAAGACCGAATTCCTCGCCAACATGAGCCATGAGCTGCGCACGCCGCTCAACGCCATCATCGGTTTCGCCGAAATCATCGATCAGGAGATGTTCGGACCGGTCAGCGTGCCGCGTTACAAGGAATACGTGCACGACATCTGCGAGAGCGGCCTGCATCTGCTGCGATTGATCAACGACATTCTCGATGTGTCGAAGGCCGAGGCGGGCAAGATCGACCTTTCAGACGATATCGTCGACATGCACGAAATTATCGATGCCTGCATCCGGCTGGTCGGCCCGCGCGCGCGCGAGAACGAGATCGCCGTCCACTGGTCGCTGGCCGGAGCGCTGCCGCCGCTGCGCGCCGATGAGCGGCGCCTCAAGCAGATTCTCCTGAATCTGCTGTCGAACGCGGTCAAGTTCACGCCGCCTGGCGGCTCCGTAACCGTCGAGATTGTCATCGAACCGACGGCAGGTCTTGTCCTGCGCGTTGCCGACACCGGCATCGGCATCGCCGAGGCTGACATCCCGAGGGCGCTCGAACCGTTCGGCCAGGTCGATTCGACGCTCACGCGCAAATACGAAGGATCTGGCCTCGGCCTGCCGCTGACCAAGGCGCTGATGGAGCTGCACGGCGGCACGCTCCAGATCGCGAGCAAGGTCGGCACCGGCACGACCGTGACGGTGACGTTCCCGCCGGAGCGCGTCGTGACGGATCCCGCGTTGGTGCAGGAAGTAAGGGCACGGCGGCTCGTCTGACCGCGCCGCGCATGTCTAGTGTGCGTGCGCAGCCACCCGGCGCTTCGCCGCCGCCAGCAATGACGCCAATCCGTCGGCCAGCAGCGGCTGCAGCCGCGCGGCGCGGTCCGGCAGATAGTCGTAGGGCGGCGGCTCGCTCATATAGGCGACCTGCGCCATTTCGAGCTGCAGGACGTGGATTCCCGTCGACGGCTGGCCGAAATGCCGTGTGATGTGGCCGCCGGTGAATCGTCCGTCGAGCACCCACGAATAGGCGGACTGGCGAGCGAACACCTCGGTGACGGCGGCGACAAGCTCGGGCGCGGCGCTGTGCCCGCGCGCCGAGCCGAGATTGAGGTCGGGCAGCCGCCCGGCGAAGAACCGCGGCACCTCGCTGCGGATCGAATGCGCGTCCCACAGCACGGCGATGCCAAAGCGTGCGCGCATCGCCGCAAGCTCGGCACCCAGGCGCTCGTGATAGGGACGCCAATACGCGTCCACGCGACGCGCCATTTCCGCCGCATCGGCGGCGCGGCCGGGCAGATAGACCGGCGCGCGATCGAACGTCGTCAGCGGCACGATCTCGGTATTGTCGGCGCCGGGATAGAGCGCCTGCCCCGATGGATCGCGGTTCAGATCGACGACGTAGCGCGCATGCGTGGCGACGACCATGCCGATGCCGCGCTCACGGGCGAAGGCGTAGAGGCGCTCGACATGCCAGTCGGTGTCGGGCAGCGACCGCGCCTCCGGCGTCATGCGCGCGAGAATCTCCGGCGGCACGTAAGTGCCGGCGTGCGGCACGCTGATCAGCAGTGGCTCGCGGGCCGGCGTGAATGTGAAGAGTTCCGTCATCTCCGAATCTTGCCTCCACGAACGATCCACGCCGCCGGATTGGCCCCCAGCCAATAGCTGAGCTCTGCCGGATGCGCGATGTCCCATGCCACGAAGTCGGCGATCTTGCCCGTCTCGAGCGTACCACGATCGCCGGCGAGGCCGAGCGCGGCGGCCGCGTGGCGGGTGATGCCGGCCAGCGCCTCCTCCGGCGTCAGGCGAAACAGCGTGCATGCGAGATTGAGCATGAGCAGTAGCGACACCGCCGGCGACGAACCGGGATTGCAGTCGCTCGCCAGCGCCATCCTGACGCCGGCACGGCGCATGGCGGCGATCGACGGCAGCCTGGTCTCGCGCAGGAAATAGAAGGCACCGGGCAGCAGCACGGCGACGGTTCCGGCAGCCGCCATCGCCGCGAGGCCGGCGTCGTTCGCATACTCCAGGTGATCGGCCGACAGCGCCTTGAACCTGGCGGCAAGCGCCGCGCCGCCTTGGTCGGATAGCTGATCGGCGTGAAGCTTGACCGGCAGGCCGCGGCGTCCAGCCGCGGCGAGAATCCGCGCCGTCTCATCACCGGTGAACCCGATCCGCTCGATGAACACGTCGACCGCATCCGCCAGCCGCGCGTCGGCGACGGCCGGCAGCATGTCATCGATCACGAGGTCGACGTAATCGCCCTGACGGCCGTCATACTCCGGCGGCACGGCGTGCGCGCCGAGGAACGCCGTCACCACCGAGACCGCATGAAGCTCGCCGAGCCGGCGCGCGACGCGCAGCATCTTGATCTCGCTGTCACGCTCGAGCCCGTAGCCCGACTTGATTTCGATCGTCGTCACCCCCTCCGCCATCAGCCGCTGCAGCCGCGATTGCGCGGCGGCAAGCAACGTTGCGTCGGACGCCGCGCGCGTGCTGGCGACCGTCGAGCGGATGCCGCCGCCACGCCGCGCGATCTCTTCATAGGTCGCGCCCTGCAGGCGCAGCTCGAATTCGCCCGCGCGATCGCCGCCGAAGACGAGATGGGTGTGGCAGTCGATGAGCCCGGGCGTAATCCAGCGTCCGCCGGCATCAACGCTTTCGACGGCCTCGTGATGCGGCAGCGCGGCGCGCGGGCCGAGCCAGGCGATCCGGCCATCCCGTATCGCGATGGCGCCATCGCGAACGGCGCCGTAGGGCGCGCCGCCAACAACCATCGTGGCAAGATTGGCACCCGTCCAGACGGCGTCCCAGCGCGGCACATCAACCTCTCATTTCCCTTGCCCGCCCGACGGGCGCCGGGCATTACAAGGGAGAACCAATTTCTAGCCCGAAGACGCCGAATTCGTCGATGCCGAGTTATCTCGCGCCAAGCGCGCTGCTGCCGTCCGGATGGGCCCGTCGCGTCCGCATCGAGGTCGACGCGAACGGCAACATCGCGTCTATTCTTGCCGACAGCGAAGGGATCGACGCGACGCGCCTGGCCGGCCCGGTCGTGCCCGGCATGGCCAATTTGCACTGCCACGCCTTCCAGCGGGCGATGGCCGGGCTTGCCGAACGCTGCGGCCCGCAAGGCGACAGCTTCTGGTCGTGGCGCAACGTGATGTATGGCTTTCTTGCCCAACTCGGTCCCGACGACGTCGAGGCGATCGCCACCCAACTCTATGTCGAGCTGTTGAAGCACGGCTATACGTCGGTCGCCGAGTTCCACTACCTCCACAACGATCCGCACGGACTGCCCTTCGAGAACCCGGCCGAGCTGGCCGAACGGATCGTCGCCGCCGCCGGCGCCGCTGGTATCGGCCTGACGCTATTGCCGGTGCTCTACCAGACATCGCAGTTCGGCGGCACGCCGCCGACCGAACGGCAGCGGCGCTTCGTGCTGTCGGACGACGCGTTCCGCGATATTGTCGAGCGGCTGCAGCAACGCCATCGCCGCGACCCGCAGGTGCGCATCGGTATCGCCCCGCACAGCCTGCGCGCGGTGACGCCGCGGGCGCTCGGCGACGCCGTCGCCCATCTCGCCGCGCGCGATCCGGCGGCGCCGATCCACATCCACATCGCCGAGCAGCCGAAGGAGGTCGAAGACTGCCTGGCGTGGTGCGGCCAGCGCCCGGTGGAATGGCTGCTCGACCACGCGGCGCTCGATGCGCGCTGGTGTCTCGTCCATGCGACACATGTGACGGACAATGAGACGCGCGCGCTCGCCCACAGCGCCGCCGTCGTCGGCCTATGCCCAACGACCGAGGCCAATCTCGGCGACGGCCTGTTCCCCTTCCCGACCCTGCTCGGCGCCGGGGGCCGCTACGGCATCGGCAGCGATTCGAACGTGGCAACCAGCCCGGTCGAGGAGTTGCGCTGGCTCGAATACGGCCAGCGCTTGGTCACGCGCGCCCGCAACGTCGGCGCGCGTCGCGAGGGCGCATCGACCGGCGCCGATCTCTTCCGCCAAGCGCTCGCTGGCGGCACGCAGGCGCTGGCCCGGCCGATCGGCGCATTGGCGCCGGGCAAGCGCGCCGATCTCGTCGTGCTCGACGCCGAGCATCCGGCCCTCGCCGGCCGCGGCGACGACCTGCTGCTCGATTCCTGGATATTCTCCGGCAATGCAACGCCGGTACGCGACGTGATCGTCGGCGGCCAGTGGGTCGTACGCGATGGCGTCCACGTCCACGAGGAACAGGCCGCCGCCGGCTACCGGCGCGCCATTGCGCGGCTAAGGGAATGACGGCGGCATGCCCAATTCTCGCGGCACGGCAATCGACTGCCAGCGGACGAAGGGGCCTGGCTCAAATCCCGTATTTGTACGGCAGCATGCGCGCGTCCAGCATCGCATGCTCGGTGTAAAGCGCGTTGTCGACCGCCAGCGCGCGGAATTTGAGGAACGAGTCGACGATGCGCCGCACCACATCGTCCTTGTCCTGGCGAAGCTCGTCGACGATGTCGCCGGCCGCGTTGCCGCAGGCAAGCAGCACGTCACGCGGCGCCTTGCGTACCTGGACGTTGTGCTTGCTGACGAGCTCCTGCAGCGCCGGCGGATTGTGCACGACGTACTCGCCTGTCGCGTAGTCGTATGCGGACCTGCACGCCGCGGCGACAATCTCTTTGAGATCGTTCGGCAGCGCGTCGAATTTACCCTTGTTGACGACGCATTCCTCGGCCGAGCCGGGCTCCTGCACGCCCGGCCAGTAGTAGAACTTGGCTGCCTGCTGGAATCCGAGCGCGGCGTCGGTCCACGGCCCGATGAATTCCGCCGCGTCGAGCGCGCCCGACTGCAGCGCCTGGACGATCTCCGCGCCCGGCAATTGCACGATCGAAGCGCCGATGCGGCGAAACATCTCGCCACCGAGCCCGGGGGAGCGGAAGCGCAGGCCCTTGAAGTCCTCGACTGATTTGATCTCCTTCTTGAACCAACCCATCCACTGGTTGCCGGTATTGCCGCACAGAAACCCTTTCAAATTGAAGCGCTCGTAAATCTCATCGTAGAGCGCCTGTCCGCCGCCATGCGTCATCCAGGCGTGCTGCTCGCCGGCCATCAGGCCGAACGGCACGGCGCCGAAGATGACGATGCCGATCGATTTGGCGCGCCAAAACGAAGGCATGGAGTGATACATCTCGGCCGTGCCCTGCGAGACGGCATCAAACACGCCGGACGCCGGCACGATGTCGCCCGCGGCGTGGACCTTCACCGTGAGACGGCCGCCGCTCATCGCCGCGATGCGCTCCGCCAGCCAACCCGCGGCGCTGCCGGGTCCCGGCAATTTGCGCGACCACGAGGTCACCATCCGCCATTCCATGCGGCCCTGGGAGAGCGCCGGTGACGGGAATGAAGATGTCGCTCCGGCAGCTGCGGCAGCACCAGTAGCCAGGCCGCTTTTCAAGAATTTACGGCGTTTCATCCGGAGCCTCATCGAGGCGCGCGCAGCTCCGGTGGGGAGCGGGTGCACCAAGATCGTAAGTATAAGCTGACTGCCGACCAGGTGCCATGCCGTCGAATCCAGGTTTCGCTGTCCGGCGGCCACCGGGCCGTGGGCTCAAGCGTGGCGTCTCCGCCGGATCCTTGCCCAGCCGATCGCGGCCCCTCACATTGGCTGACGCGATTGTATATACATGCGTCGAGGGACAACGCTCGCCGGTGTGGTCGATGTTGGTATGCGCCTCGTGTGCCGCCGCGACCGCGCGTCGACGCGATCGTTCATCTGACGCAGGGCCAAAGACACCGAGGGGACCCAATGCCCGACAGCAACCGACTGGACAACGCACGCCGCATCCGCGCGCCGCGCGGGCCGCAGATCAGCGCCAAGTCCTGGCTGACCGAGGCGCCGCTGCGCATGCTGATGAACAATCTCGATGCCGAGGTGGCGGAGCGCCCCGAGGAACTGGTGGTCTATGGCGGGGTCGGGCGTGCCGCGCGCGACTGGGGCTGTTACGACCGCATCGTCGCCGCGCTCAAGACGCTCGGCCCGACGCAGACCCTGTGTGTGCAATCCGGCAAGCCGGTCGGCGTGTTCGAGACGCATGAGGATGCACCGCGCGTGCTCATCGCCAATTCGAACCTGGTCGGCAAATGGTCGAGCTGGGACCATTTCCATGAGCTCGATCGCAAGGGACTGATGATGTATGGCCAGATGACCGCCGGCTCGTGGATCTATATCGGTAGCCAAGGCATCGTGCAGGGCACCTACGAGACCTTCGTCGAGGCCGGCCGCCGCCACTATGACGGGAGCCTCAAGGGCAAATGGATCCTCACCGGCGGGCTCGGCGGCATGGGTGGCGCGCAGCCGCTCGCGGCGACCATGGCCGGCGCTTGTCTGCTTTCCGTCGAATGCCAGCCCTCGCGCATCGAGAAGCGCCTTGCTACCGGCTATCTCGACCGCTCGGCGACGACGCTCGACGAAGCACTCGCCACGCTGCATGTGGCGCGCGCAAAGGGCGAGGCGATATCAGTCGGGCTAGTCGGCAACGCTGCCGAGATCTTCCCCGAGCTTGTTCGGCGCGTGCAGGCGGGCGACAAGCTGGCGCGGCCCGACATCGTCACCGACCAGACCTCGGCGCACGATCCGCGCAACGGCTATCTGCCCGCTGGCTGGACGCTCGATCAGCACCAGCGCATGCGCGAAACCGACCCCACCACGGTTGAGCGCGCCGCCAAGGAGTCGATGGCGGTGCAGGTGCGCGCCATGCTCGCCTTCCACCGCATGGGCGTACCGACCGTCGACTACGGCAACAACATCCGCCAGATGGCGAAGGAGATGGGCGTTGCCGATGCCTTCGACTTTCCCGGCTTCGTGCCCGCCTATATCAGGCCGCTGTTCTGCCGCGGCGTCGGGCCGTTCCGCTGGGCGGCGCTGTCGGGCGATCCCGAGGACATCTACCGCACCGACGCGCGCGTCAAGCAGCTCATGCCGAACAGCCCGCATCTCCACAACTGGCTCGACCTGGCGCGCCAGCGCATCAAGTTCCAGGGCCTGCCGGCCCGCATCTGCTGGGTCGGCCTGGGCGACCGCGCGCGCATCGGCCTCGCCTTCAACAAGATGGTGGCGAAGGGCGAGCTCAAAGCGCCGATCGTCATCGGCCGCGACCATCTCGATTCGGGCTCGGTTGCCAGCCCCAACCGCGAGACCGAGGCGATGCGGGACGGCAGCGACGCCGTCGCCGACTGGCCGCTGCTCAATGCCTTGCTCAATTGCGCCTCGGGCGCCACCTGGGTGTCGATCCACAACGGCGGCGGCGTCGGCATCGGCTACTCGCAGCACGCCGGCATGGTGATCGTCGCCGACGGCACCGAGGCGGCGGCCCGGCGCCTGCAGCGCGTGCTGACCAACGACCCCGCCTCCGGCGTCATGCGCCACGCCGACGCCGGCTACGACGAGGCGATCGCCTGCGCCCGCGAGCACGGGCTCAATCTGCCGATGTTGGAGACCGGACCATGAAGCGCGGAAGGGCTGGCGCCCGAGTTGAGCTACCATGCGGCCGACGACGACAGCCCGCCACACCGCCTCGTGTCGGATGGCGGCGCGACAATCTTCATCGTCGACTAACCCCGTCGGCAGCCGGAACGCCCTTTTGCCGCGAAGAAAGGAGATCTCGATGCAGCCGGTCAATATCAAGCAAGCCCTCGACGCCGTGACCGCCTATTGGTCGCCCAAGGTCGTCGGCCGGGTGAATGACCAGTACATCAAGGTCGCCAAGCTCAAAGGCGAACTGGCGTGGCACAAGCACGACGGCGAGGACGAGCTGTTCCAAGTGATCAAGGGGCGGCTCCTCATCCAGTTCGAGGGCGGACGGGAAGTCAAGCTTGGCCCCGGCGAGTTCTGCGTCGTGCCGAAAGGCGTCATGCACAATCCGGTGGCCAAGGAGGAATGCTGGATCGTCCTCGTCGAGACGGTGACGACGAAGCACACGGGCAACGTCGAGACGCCGTTGACCAAGACCATCGATCAGCAACTCGCCTAGCCGGACATGGTCGGCTTCAGTGCTGGACTGTCTTGCATGCGACTGCTGCGGCCAAAACTGGAGACCGCACGATGAAGATCGACAATCTGCCGTTTGGCACCACGGACTGGGCAAATGTTCCGGAGACGCGCCACAAGGGCGAGACCGGTCACGCGCTGTGGCGCACGCGACAATTTGGCGAGGTGCGGGTGCGCATGCTCGAATACAGCCCCGGCTACAGGGCGGATCATTGGTGCCAGAAGGGGCACTTCCTGCTGGTGACCGAGGGCGAGCTGATCACCGAGCTGGCCGATGGCCGCATCTTCACGCTGAAGCCGGGCATGAGCTATCAGGTGGCCGACGGCGCCGAAGCGCACCGTTCGGTGGCGCCGTACGGCGCCAAGCTGTTCGTGGTCGATTGACGGCGCCGACTACAGGAACACGCCGCGATCGAGGATGATCGCGGTGTACTCATGATAGGTCATGCCGAGCTCCTCGGCGCGCCGCAGGCGTCGTAGCGCGATCTCGCGCGGCGGCGTCTTCCAGGCGGCGCGGTGGGCGCGGCGCCAGCAATAGTAGTTCCAGTCATTGGCAAAACGCGGCTTCTCCTCGAGCGGTGGGCCGCCATTATGTCCTAGGAGCGGCGAGGAACCGATCGATGCCGTCGTTCGCGTCGGAGCGAGAACCATGGCCATTTTTCTCTTCTTCAGTTCCCTCAGCCGATAATGTGCATAAATCGTGCCGGCGCGGGCGGCAACAGGCGGGGCTCAAACAGGGTAAATCGGCGCCGCACGTGACCATCTCCGCGGCACAATGCCCATTTTCTAGGCACACTTCGCCGACGCTCAGACGTTCGACGGCGCCAGCGGGAGGATCACCTGCGATGGCCGCGCCGCATCGACGAACACCGTGTTCGTGGCGATCCGGCGCAGGCGGCCCAAGCCCTCGGGCTCGCCGGAGTTCGGGTTGACGTCGTGTTTCGGAAAATTGCTGCTCGAGATGTCGAGCCGGATACGATGGCCGCGCTTGAACAGGTTGCAGGTGGCGAATGGCTCGATGGTGATCTTATAGATCGCGCCCGGCGTCATCGCCGCCGGCTGCTCCCACGACTCGCGATAGCGGCAGCGTAGAATGCCGTCGGTCAGGTTCATCGCGAAGCCCTGCGGGTAGTCGGCGCTCGGCGGATGGACGTCGATCAGCTTCGCAGTGAAGTCCGTATCGACGCATGACGACGCGATCCATAGCCGCACGACGATCGGACCGATCACGCAAACATCCTCGGTGAGTGGCGGCGTCTGAAAAACGAGCACGTCGCCGCGCGCCGCGAGCGGCAGTCCCGGATTGCGGACGCCGAAAAAGCGCTGGTCCTCGCGTTGGTCGAAGGCGCCGCCGTCGAAAATCGGTTGGCCGGAGGTGAGCGCGCCGCCGATCGTCGGCACCGGATTGGCCGGATCGAAGTCGTAGCTGAGCGGCGCTGCGCCCGGCGCGGGAGGTTCCGGCGCGAGATTTCCGTCGCCGTGCAGGTGGTAGGGGACGAACCGCGTCCCCGGCAGCGGCCAATCATCGCCCTCGATCCACCTGCCGCCATGGTCGAGCCGGCCGTCCTGGTTGCGTCGACCGCTGCCGCCGCCCATTAGAAACAGACGAACGCGCGGCTC
>JACQDQ010000163.1 GCA_016201015.1 Pseudomonadota bacterium
GTCAAGGGCACCCGCCCGCAAGCCGTTATCTCCGGACATCCGCAGGCCGACGCTCGCCGTCGCAGGCAACGAAGCAGAGTCGAATTTAAGGCTCCAATACATATGTGCCCGGCGCCGGCTCGAGCGGCGGATAGTCCGGCGCGCCCATCGCCGGCGGCGCGATCGGCGCACCCGAGTGGCGGCCGAGCCACGGCACCCATTCGCTCCACCACGAGCCCTCGCGCAACGGCGTCGCCGCGGTCCAGCTCGCCGGGTCGATGTAGCGGCCGGCGGGATCGTGCTCGCTCATCTGGTAGCTGCGGTTGGCCCGGCCCGGCTCGCTGACGATGCCGGCGTTATGGCCGCCCGAGGTCAGCACGAATGTCAGCGCCGTGTCGGTCAGCAGGTGGATCTTGTAGACCGAGCGCCACGGCGCGACGTGATCGGTCTGCGTCGCGACGACGAACAGCGGGGCGCGGATATCGGTGAGCGCGATCGGCCGGCCATCGACCTGATAGCCGCCCTGGGCCAATTCGTTGTCGAGGAAGAAGCGGCGCAGATACTCCGAATGCATGCGGTAGGGCATGCGCGTCGCATCGGCGTTCCATGCCATGAGGTCGATCATCGGCGTGCGCTCGCCCTTGAGATACTCCTTCACCATCTGCGACCAGACGAGGTCGTTCGACCGCAGGAGCTGGAAGGCGCCGGCCATCTGCCGGGTGTCGAGAAAGCCCTGCTCCCACATCGTGTCCTCGAGATAGGCGATCTGGCTGTCGTTGGTGAACAGCGTGAGCTCGCCCGCCTCGGTAAAATCGGTCTGCGCCGCGAGCAGCGTCGCCGAGGCGAGCCGCGTGTCGCCGTCACGCGCCAGCTTTGCCGCGGCGATCGCCAGCAGCGTGCCGCCGAGGCAATAGCCGCAGGCATGCACGCGTGCATCGGGACAAATCGCGGCGATCGCCTCGAGCGCGGCGCCGATGCCCAGCCGGCGGTAGTCGTCCATGGCGAAGTCGCGCTGGGCCGGCATCGGATTGCGCCACGAGATCATGAACACGGTGAAGCCGCTGTCGACGAGATGGCGGACCAGCGAATTGTTCGGCGACAGGTCGAGGATATAGTACTTCATGATCCAGGCCGGGACGATCAGCACCGGCTCGGGCCGCACCGCAGGCGTCGTCGGCGCATACTGGATGAGCTCGATCAGCTCGTTGCGATAGACGACGCGGCCCGGCGTCACGCCGACGTGGCGGCCGACCTCGAAGGTCTCGGTGCCGACCGGCTTCTTGCCGGCGATCGCCCGCTCCCAATCCTCGACCAGGTTGATCCAGCCGCGGGCGAAGTTCTGGCCGCCGTCGCGCTGGGTGACGGCGAGAATTTCCGGGTTGAGGAACGGCAGGTTCGACGGCGCCACCATGTCGAGGAGCTGGCGCGAGGCGAACTCGACGATCTCCTCGTTGCGCCGCGAGACGCCGCGGATGCCGGTGGTGGCGTTGTACCACCATTGCTGCGTCAGCAGAAACGCCTGCTGGATCAGGTTGAAGGGCGGGCGCTGCCACTCCTCGGCAGCGAAGCGCCGGTCCTGCGGCAGCGGCTCGATGCACGCCTTGCAGCAGGGATCGGCGAGCGCGCGAGAGGCATAGATCGCGAAGCGCAGCCATTTGCGCATCGCCTTTTCGACCAGTGCGGTTTGCTTGCCGGGCGCGTTGGCGAGATGCATCGCCCAATCGGCATAGGCCAGCGCCAGCGCCGCGGGCGACAACGACAGCGTGAATCGCGCCTGCCAGGCATGGACCATGCGATCGACGGTGTCGGCGCGCGCAGTATCCGCCTCCATGCCGTCGAATGCCGCGGGGCTGGGCGTTCGCGGAACGCGCGCCGCCCGAGCGGCGGCAGGCTGTCTCGGCGCCGGAGCGACGGCAGCGACTTTCGGTCGCAGTTGCGTCGGCAGCGCAGCGGAGTTCGTCATCGTCTTCTCGGCTCCTCGCATCGGCGACACCATTTTGTCATTAGAGCCCAGTCCGGCCAGCATGCCGTTGATGTATGTCAATGTCCGGGATTAGGATTTGCCGCAGAGATTGTCCACCTCCTGAAGCAGCGAAAGGGTTCGATCATGCAGAGCCTCCGCAAATGGATTGCGCTCGCCGCCGCGATGCTGCTGGGCGTCGCCGTCGGCACCACGACCCTCGCCCAACAGCCGCCGATGCCGATGCCGCCGGCTCAACCGGGGATGCCTGGCGGTATGCAGATGCCTGGACCGATGGGCGGCCCGACGATGGGTCCGGGGATGCGGCGGGAGGGCCGGCCGATGATGGGGATGATGGGCGGGCCCGGCGGCGCGATCCGCCATGTCGAGGGCAAGCTCGCGTTCCTCAAGACCGAGATCGCCATCACCGAGGCGCAGATGCCGCAATGGAACGCCTTCGCCGACGCCATGCGCGAGACCATCCGCGCGATGAACGACATGCACGGCGCGATGATGGCGCCGGCCGCGGCGCCGCCGGGGCCTGTGCCGCTGCCCGAGCGGCTAAATCAAAGCGAGAAGGCGATGGCCGCGCATCTCGACTCGCTGCGTCGCCTCAAGGCGGCGCTCGAACCGCTTTATGGCGTCCTCTCCGACGGGCAGCGGAAGACCGCCGATGAAGTGTTCTTCGCGGCGATGCGGATGATGTAGCCGGCCGCCGGCGCAACGCGCCATGGGCGCCGACCTGCTGCAGTCGATCCTGGCGCTGTGCGGCGCGGACGCCTGGCCGCCGGGCGTCGCTCGTGTCCTCGATCTCGGCGGCCTGCCGCTTGCGCTGTTCGTTGCCGGGATGATCGGCGGCGTCACGCATTGCGCCGGCATGTGCGGGCCGTTCGTGCTGTCGCAGGTGGCGGCACGGCTCGACCGCGGCGACATCCGCGAAATAGGCGAGTGGGGCCGGCTGAGGGGCGCCGCGCTCGCGCCCTATCATATCGGCCGCTTCACGACCTACACGCTGCTCGGCCTTGTGGCGGGAGGGCTCGCCCAACGCCTCGTCGACATCACCGGCTTTCGCGGGCTGCTGCTCGCCTTCCTTGTTATTGCGGCCGGCGTCCTGTTGGCCCAGGCGCTGGCGCTGCTCGATCTTTGGCGCCCGGCTGGCGGGCGGCATGGCCTAGCGGCGTGGATCACCGCGAAACTCGCCGCGGTCTCGCGTCGGTTCGCCGGCGATCCCACCGGCTGGAACGGCTACGCGCTGGGCGCCGCCTTGGGCTTGCTGCCCTGCGGCTTGCTCTACGGCGCGCTGGCGGCCGCTGCCGGAAGCGGTAGCGCGGCGGCGGGCGCCGCGGCGATGGCCGCCTTCGTCCTTGGCACCGTGCCGGGGCTGATCGGCGTCGGCTACGCCGGCGCCTTCTTCGGCCGCGCCTGGCTGAAGCCGGCACGGCGCGTCGCCGTGCCGCTGCTGCTCGTCAACGTCGCGTTCCTGGCGTTGCTCGCAATGCGAGCCGTCGCCTAGGCGCTACTCGACAAGGTCTTTGTAGGCGTGCCACGTCGCGTGGCCGAGCAGCGGCAGCACGACCGCCAGGCCGACATAGAACGTCGCCATGCCGAGGCCGGTGAAGATGACGATCAATGCCGCCCACAGCGCCATCGGCCGCCAGTTGAGCCACACCGCGGTGACGCTCGTGGCCAGCGCCGTAAAGACATTGACGTCGCGGTCGATCAGCATGGGAATCGACACGGCGCCAAGCGCGAACGCGGCGATCGCCAGCGCCGCGCCGATCACGGTTCCCGTCGCCAGGAACGGCAGGCTCACGGTCGAGAAGAACAGCGCATCGATCAGCGCGTCCAAGTTCAGATTGACGCCTTGAAAGAACAGCGCGAACAGCAGCGTGGCGACCCGCACCCAGGCGAGATGCAGCAGCATCAGGATCAAGCCGAAGAAGGCGATCTGCACGCCGTTGCGGCGATAGGCGAACACCGCATCGTTGAGTGATACCGGCTCACCGCTGGCAAGACGGCGGCTTGTTTCATAGAGGCCGGTGGCGAGCAGCGGCGCCACGAACATGAAGCCGGCGGCAAGCGGCAGAATCAGATAGAAGAACAGGCCGGCCGCGATGAGGCCGAAGGTCAAGACGACGCTGATCGCGACCAGGACCGCGCCGTAGGCGAGACTCACCGCCGGCGCGTGGGTCAAATCCCGCCAGCCGGCGGCCAGCCACACCCATGGCCGGTCCAAGGAAACAAGGCGGATGCGCGGGCTGGGCGTGGCGAAGACCGGCACGGCCTCGGACATCTCGGGCATTCTCCCTCGGCTGTGGCGCTGCGCCTCGGCGATCGCGCACTGACCGCCAACTTGTCGCCACCAGCAATCTGATCGTCGCGGCTGGCGCTGGCCTTGATCCAGATCAATGCGGCCGCCCTGCCTTGCGCCGAATCTACGGCGCGGCGGCCGATCGGACCTTCGCGCCCGTGCAACGCGCGGCGGAAGGGTTTCGCCGGCTGTTGCCGCAAGGCAAGCCAGGGGCACAGAAGAATGACTACCGGAAGTTCCGTCGGGGCGGCGGCCGGCGCCGCAGAGGCACCGCGCGCCGAGCCATACAACGAAGAGGTCGTCCGCGCCTTTGTCATCGCCACCATGTTCTGGGGCGTCGTCGCCTTTCTCGCTGGCGTCTATATCGCGCTGCAGCTCGCCTTCCCCGCGCTCAATCTCGGCCTCGAATGGACCACGTTCGGCCGGCTGCGGCCGGTCCACACCTCGGCCGCGGTCTTCGCCTTTGGCGGCAACGCGCTGCTCGGCACCTCCTTGTTCGTCGTGCAGCGCACCTGCCGCGCCACATTGTGGGGGTACGTCGATCTGTGGCTGACGCTGGTGTGGGTCGTCTACCTGCTGGTCTTCGCCGGCACGATCCTCAGGCGCCGGGAGCCGCATATCTATGTCGCCAACTGGTTCTATCTCGCCTTCATCCTGACCATCGCGCTGCTCCACATCGGCAATAATCTGGTCGTGCCGGTGTCGTGGTTCGGCACCAAGAGCTATTCCGTCCCCGCCGGCGTGCAAAGCGCGATGATTCAGTGGTGGTACGGCCACAACGCCGTCGGCTTCTTCCTCACCGCCGGCTTCCTCGGCATCATGTACTACTTCATTCCCAAGCAGGCCGAGCGGCCGGTCTATTCCTACCGCCTGTCGATCGTCCATTTCTGGACACTGATCTTCCTCTATATCTGGGCCGGCCCGCACCATCTGCATTACACCGCGCTGCCCGATTGGGCGCAGACGCTGGGCATGACCTTCTCGATCATGCTGTGGATGCCGTCCTGGGGTGGAATGATCAACGGCCTGATGACGCTCTCCGGCGCCTGGGACAAGCTGCGCACCAATCCGGGGCTGCGCTTCACCGTCGCCTCGGTCGGCTTCTACGGCATGGCGACCTTCGAAGGGCCGGTGATGTCGATCCGCGCGGTGAACGGGCTCAGCCACTACACCGACTGGACCATCGGCCACGTCCATTCCGGCGCGCTGGGCTGGGTCGCCTTCGTCTCGTTCGGCGCCGTCTACTATCTCGTGCCGGTGTTGTGGAAGCGGCGCGGGCTCTATTCCGACCGGCTCTGCGCCTGGCATTTCTGGATCAGCACGCTCGGCATCGTGCTCTACATCACCTCGATGTGGGTGTCGGGCATCATGCAAGGGCTGATGTGGCGCGCCTATGACGAACTCGGCTTCCTCCAGTACTCCTTCGTCGAGACCGTCGCCGCGATGCATCCGTTCTACGTGATCCGCGCCCTCGGCGGCCTGTTCTTCCTCAGCGGCGCGCTGATCATGGTCTACAATTTGTGGCAGACGGCGCGCGGCACGGCCGCGCCGGCGCGCATCGCGATGCGCCCGCCTTCGCCCAATCTCGCGGCAGCAAACTAGGCGGGGGCGAAATCATGCGCTTCAGTCACGAAAAGATCGAAACCAACCTCATCCTCCTCGCGGTGCTGGTGCTCATCACCGTGTCGATCGGCGGCCTGGTTCAGATCATTCCGCTGTTCACCATCGAGACGACGATCGAGCGCGTCGCCGGCGTCAGGCCCTATTCGCCGCTCGAGCTGCTGGGCCGCAACATCTATATCCGCGAGGGCTGCTATCTCTGCCACAGCCAGCAGATCCGCCCGTTCCGCGACGAGATCGAGCGCTACGGCCATTACAGCCTGGCGGCGGAAAGCATGTACGATCACCCCTTCCAGTGGGGCTCGAAGCGCACCGGGCCCGATCTCGCGCGCATCGGCGGCAAGTACTCGAATGACTGGCACGTGGCGCATCTGATCGATCCGCGGGCCGTCGTGCCGGAATCGGTGATGCCGACCTATGCCTTCCTCGAGCGCCCGCTCGACTACGCGGACATCGCCGCGCATCTCCGGGCCAACCGCGCCGTCGGCGTCCCCTATACCGACGAGATGATCGCCAGCGCCCGCGCCGATCTCGAGGCGCAGACCGATCCCGACGCCGACGCGGCCGGGCTGCTGGCGCGCTATCCCAAGACGGTGGTCGCCGATTTCGACGGCGACACCAAGCATGTCACCGAGATGGACGCCCTCGTCGCCTATCTGCAGATGCTGGGCACGCTGGTGAAGTTCACCGACTACACGCTCAAGGACCTCAGGCAGTAAGAGGACAGCATGGATACCGACACGCTCTATCGGCTTCTGAGTTCGATCTGGGTCGTGTGGCTTACGGCCGTGTTCGTCGGCGTCGTCGTCTGGGTGATGTGGCCGCGCCGCAAGGCGGCCTTCGAGGAGCATGGCCGCATCCCTTTTCACGACGACCCGTGAGGCCAGCGACGATGGCGACCAAGATCGAGAAGGATGCGGTCACCGGCCGCGACACCACCGGGCACGAGTGGGACGGCATCAAGGAGCTCAACACGCCGCTACCGTCCTGGTGGCTCTACGTGTTCTACGCGACCATCCTGTGGTCCTTTGCGTATTTCGTGCTCTATCCGGCCTGGCCGTCGCTCTCCGGCCATACCGACGGCATCCTCGGCTACAACCAGCGCGTCGAATTGTCCGAGCGGCTGGCGGCCGAGACCGCGCGGCGAGCGCCCATCGTCGAACGCATCCGCGGCGCGACCTTGGATCAGATTCGCGCCAATCCGGAGCTCGCCGGCTTCGCCTTCGCCGGCGGCCGCGCCGCCTTTGCCGACAACTGCGCGCCGTGCCACGGCGCCGGCGGCGCCGGCGCCAAGGGCTTCCCCAGCCTCGCCGACGACGACTGGCTGTGGGGCGGCGACATCGCCGCCATCCACCAGACGATCGCCGACGGCGTGCGCAACGCCAACGACAAGTCGCGCAATTCCCTGATGCCGCGCTTCGGCGCCGACGGCGTGCTGACGCCGGCGCAGATCGGCGACGTGGCCGAGTTCGTGCTGTCGCTGTCGGGCCATGGCGAGGATCGGGCCGCGGCGGCGCGCGGTGCGCCGCTCTACGCCGACAACTGCGTCGCCTGTCACGGAGAGAAAGGCGAAGGCAACCAAGAGCTGGGCGCGCCGCGCCTCAACGACCAGATCTGGCTGTATGGCGGCACCAAGACCGCGGTCGTCCAAAGCATTCACGCGGCGCGGGCCGGCACCATGCCGGCGTGGTCGGAGCGCCTGGACGATGCGACGATCAAGATGCTCGCCATTTACGTCCACGCCTTGGGAGGCGGCAAGTAGCCGCTCGACCGTCTTGGACAGGGTTCTGACAGCGGACGTCGAGGCAGCGGAGGACGCGGTCTCCACCCGCGTCCAAAGAGAGGCACTGCCGCTCTATGCCGCGCGCATCAAGGTCTATCCCAAGCGCGTCGACGGCCTGTTCCGCCGGATAAAATGGGGCCTGCTCGTCTTCTGCCTCGCCGTCTATTACCTCGCGCCGTGGATCCGCTGGGACCGCGGGCCGCATGCGCCGAACCAGGCCCTGCTGATCGATCTGCCGGGCCGGCGCGCGTATTTCTTCGCGATCGAGATTTGGCCGCAAGAGGTCTACTACCTGGTCGGCCTGCTGGTGCTCGCCGCCGTCGGTCTGTTTCTGGTCACCAGCCTGATGGGCCGCGTGTGGTGCGGCTATGCCTGCCCGACCGTCATGCGCGAGATGGCGACGTTGCGGGCTTCTTCGCTCGTCTACGTCTTCTTCGGACTATTCACCGCCACCACCTACCTTCTCGCCGGCTGGGCGCGCGAACAGGTCTGCACCTTCATGTGCCCGTGGCCGCGGTTCCAGGCGGCGATGTTCGATGAGAACACGTTCACGGTCACCTACGAGTCCTGGCGCGGCGAGCCGCGCGGCAAGCACAAGCAGGGCGAGTCGTGGGAGGGGCACGGCGACTGCGTCGATTGTCACCAATGCGTCGC
>JACQDQ010000172.1 GCA_016201015.1 Pseudomonadota bacterium
ACCTCGAACCGCAACTTCGAGGGCCGGCAGGGCCGCGGCGGCCGCACGCATCTGATGAGCCCGGTGATGGCCGTCGCCGCCGCGGTGACCGGCCGGCTTGCCGATATTCGCGAGCTGCGCTGAGGGCGCTCGGCCGCCATGGTCCTGGCTCCGGCGGTAAGCGCGGTTGCGGCGGTCCCGCCGCGTTATGCGCCGTTTCCGCGCCGGGTGGCGGCGGTGGCGGTCGATGGCGTGGTGCTGGCCGTCGCCGTGCTGCTGATCGTGCATGGCGCGAACGCGCTGGCACCCGCCGATGGCGCGGTGTTCGACGCATTCTGGCTCGCGGTTCAGCCCGTGCATGTCGCGGTCGAGACGGCGCGGGAGGAACGCGAGAGGATGGCCGGGGGTGTCTTGCGCGAGACGACGTATCGCCGAGAGACGCGCTTCTTCGCCGACGGCGCGGTGCGCGTCTACGCGGTCATCGACAGCCGCTTGACCGGCGCGGACGGCGCCGTCTCGACGTTTCGCACCGAGGAGCCGGTCGGCCAGAATGTCCGCGCGCTGGTCCGCTGGCGCCTTACCCAGGCACTGCTCTTCGTCGTGCCGTTCGCCTATTTCGCGGCAATGGAGGCGGCGCGCATGCAAGCGACCATCGGTAAGCTGGCGCTCGGCCTCAGGGTCACCGGCCTCGACGGCGGACCGCTTCCGCTCGGCCGCAACCTGATCCGCCAGTTGACGAAAACCATGTCGCTGATGACCGCCGGGCTGTGCTACGTCATCGCCGTGTTCACCGATCGCCGCCAGGCGCTACACGACATCCTGGCCGGCACGCTCGTCCTCGATGCCCGCGCGTAGATCGCGGCCGCTGAATTCAAGGAGGAAGATCGACCGATGGAAAAGTTCACGACGCTGACGGCGGTCGCCGCGCCGCTGCCGATGGTCAATATCGACACCGACAAGATCATCCCCAAGCAGTTCCTCAAGACGATCAAGCGCACCGGGCTGCGCGAGGGGCTGTTCTACGAGCTGCGTACGACCACCGACGGCAAGAAGTTGGACGGCTTCGTGCTCGACCAACCGGCCTATCGCAACGCCAAGATCCTCGTCGCCGGCGACAATTTCGGCTGCGGCTCGTCGCGCGAACACGCACCCTGGGCGCTGCTCGATTTCGGCATCCGCTGCGTCATCTCGACGTCGTTCGCCGACATTTTCTATAGCAACTGCTTCAAGAACGGCATCCTGCCGATCAAGGTGACGAAGGAAGAGCTCGGCAAGCTGATGGATGACGCCAGCCGCGGCGCCAACGCGACGATCTCGATCGACCTCGCCAAGCAGGAAATCCGCGGGCCTGATGGCGGATGCATCAAGTTCGACGTCGATCCGTTCCGCAAGCACTGCCTGCTCAACGGCCTCGACGATATCGGTCTGACGATGGAAAAGGGCGACGAGATCGACGCCTTCGAGGCGAAGCAGAAGGCTGCACAGCCGTGGCGGCAGGCGTGATGAGACCGCCCGTCGCATCCGCTCTATGACATCGTATGTAGGGGCGGGTTCCAACCCGCCCCTACGGTCGTTCAAAGGACACCAGACAATGCCCGCCAATAAGAAACTCCTCGTCCTTCCCGGCGACGGGATCGGTCCCGAGGTCATGCGCCAGGTGCGGCGCGTCGTCGACTGGTTCGACAAGCGGCGCGCGGTGCGCTTCGACATCAAGGAGGGCCTGGTCGGCGCCGCCTCGCTCGATAAACACGGCGTGCCGATCACCGATGCGGTGATGGCCGACGCTTTGGCGACCGATGCGGTGCTGTTCGGCGCGGTCGGCGACCCGCGATGGGACAACGTCGCCTTCGACAAGAAACCGGAGCGGGCCATCCTGCGCCTGCGTAAGGACATGGGCCTGTTCGCCAATCTGCGGCCGGCGACCGTGTTCGACGAGCTGGCCGACGCCTCGACTTTGAAGCGCGAGGTGATCGCCGGGCTCGACATTCTCATCCTGCGTGAGCTCACCGGCGGCGTCTATTTCGGCGAGCCGCGCGGCGTCACCACGTTGCCTGATGGCACCAAGCGCGGCGTCGACACCCAGGTCTATACGACGCCAGAGATCGAGCGCATCGCCCGCGTCGGCTTCGAGCTGGCGCGCAAGCGGCGCAACAAGGCGACCTCGGTCGAGAAGGCCAACGTCATGCACACCGGTGTCTTGTGGCGCGAGACCGTGACCAAGCTGCACGCGGCGGAGTACAAGGACGTCGAGCTCAACCACATGTACGCCGACAACTGCGCCATGCAGCTGGTGCGCAACCCGAAGCAGTTCGACGTGATCGTCACCGACAATCTGTTCGGCGACATGCTGTCGGATCTCGCCTCGATGCTGACCGGCTCGCTCGGCATGCTGCCCTCGGCCTCGCTCGGCGCGCCGGACGCGACCGGCCGGCGTCGGGCGCTCTACGAGCCGATCCACGGCACGGCGCCCGACATTGCCGGCAAGGACCTGGCCAATCCGTTGGCGACCTTGCTGTCCTTCGCCATGCTGCTGCGCTACTCGTTCGATCTCGCCGACGACGCGGCGCTGATCGAGCAGGCGGCGAAGAGCGTGCTGAAGCGCGGCCTGCGCACCGCCGACATCATGCAGCCCGGCGCCACCAAGGTGTCGACCACGCAGATGGGCGAGGCGTTGCTCAAGGAACTCGACACGCTGGCCGCATAGGCCGAATTTTCCGGCAGCCGACATGCCCGAGGGCGCATGAACGAAATCCAGTTCGCGGATCTGGTCGCCTGGACAACGGAAGCCGGGCTGAAGGGCGAGGCCGAGACGGAGCTGGTCACTGGCTTCTGCGAGCGCATGATGGCGCTCGGCCTGCCGCTGGCGCGGGTCTCGTTCGTGATCGACACCCTGCATCCGGTCTATGAAGGCCGCGCGGTCTTGTGGCGGCGGGGCGGCAATGAGACGAAACTCATTGAGTACGGCCGGACTGAGACGGGCGAGGCGTCCGAGAGCTGGAAGCGCAGCCCGTTTTTTTACTTGCTGGATTCCGGCGAGAAATTCATGCGGCAGCGACTGGCCGGCAAGAGCGAACGCGAGTTTGCGATCTTTCCCGAGCTGCGCGAGATGGGGCTGACCGACTACACGGCCTTCGTGAGCTCGTTCGGCGTGGACGATGCACCGCGCATCATGGACGGCATCTGCTCCTCCTGGTGCACGGACTCGAAACCGGGATTTCGCGATGCCGACATCGCCGATCTGCGGCGGACCGTGCCCTTGGTGGCGATGGCGCTGAAATCGGCCTCGCTGACCCATATCGCCGAGACCCTGGTCAACACCTATCTGGGGCGCGATGCGGGACGGCGGGTGCTGCGCGGCCATATCGCCCGCGGCGTCGCCGATCGCATCGAGACGGTGCTGTGGTTTAGCGACCTCCGCGGCTTCACCCGTATCACCGATTCCGCGGCGCCGGATCAGATCATTCCGCTGCTCAACGACTACGCCGAGGCGATCATCGCCGCCATTCACGATCAGGGCGGCGATGTGCTGAAACTCATGGGCGACGGGGTGCTCGCCATTTTCACCGGCGATGACCGCAGCCGCGCTTGCCGGCAGGCGCTCGCCGCCGCGGGCGCGGCGGCCGGCAACATAGAAGCGCTCAGCCAGCGCCGCTTGGCGGCCGAGCTGCCGACCACGGAAATGTATCTCGGCCTCCATGTCGGCGAGGTCTTCTACGGCAATGTCGGCAGCAAGGACCGGCTCGATTTCACCGTCGTCGGTCCGGCCGTCAACGAGGTCAGTCGGATCGCGGCGCTGTGCCGCTCGGTCGATCGGACGGTGTTGCTTTCCTCCGCCTTCGCGGCGGCGTTGGGCGGCGCGGATTCGCGCCTGGTATCCGTCGGGCGCTACGCCTTGCGCGGGGTGAGCCGCCCGCAGGATCTGTTCACGCTCCACTTTCGCGCTTGACCTGATTCTCCGCTGACCCGCTCACCCCTGCGTGATAGGGATGTGGCCGCGCTGCGCGGCGACGCGACTAAGCCAGGCACGGATCGCCGCGTACCGATCGAGGCTGAAATTGCCCTCATGCGCCACATGCGTGTAGGCATAAAGCGCGATGTCGGCGATCGAGTAGCGGCCGCCGACGAAATAGGGCTGCGTCGCGAGATGCCGCTCCATCACGTCGAGCGCGGCATAGCCGAGCTTGTTTTTTTGTTCCAAGGCAAGCTTGCGCTCTGGGGTGATCTCCTGGCCGTGGCCCAGCCAGAAGCGCGAGGTCGCGATGTTGGGCTCGTGGTTGTACTGCTCGAAGAACATCCACTGCAGCACCTGCGCGCGGCCGAGCCGGTCGCTCGACAGATAAGGCGTGCCCTCGGCGAGGTAGAACAGGATGGCGTTCGATTCGGGGAGAAAGACTCCGGGCGCAATCTCCAGCGTCGGGATGCGGCCGTTCGGGTTTTTCGCCAGGAATTCTTGCGTGCGCGTCGCGCCTTTCATGATGTCGAGCTCGATGCGCTCGAACGGCGTCTTGAGTAGCGTCAGCAGCAGCCGGACTTTGTAGCCGTTGCCCGATTCCAGATAATCGTACAGCCGGTACATCGGATCCCCTCCCATAGACGCGCACCGCCACCATGCGGGCCGCGCCACGCGCCGACAAATGAGGAAATCTTATGCCCGGGCCGAGAAAATCTCGGCCGTTGCAGCGTAGCGCTCAGGCCGCCTGCTCGTAGGCCCACACCCAGGCCGGCGGCACGTTGAGCAGCGTCACGCCCTTGCGCCGGCCCTTGAGGCCGAGACGGCGCTCGGGAATTGGCGAGACCAGGGAGTAGGTGTATTGCAGCACGCGGCCGCCGGGCGCCAGCACGTCGAAGCAGGCGCCGTAGAGCCGCCGCTGCACTTCCATCGGCAGCGTCACCATCGGAATGCCGGAGATGACGACCGGGATCTTGGAATGCCATTCGGCGGGGATCAGTTCCGGCAGCCGGCTGGCGTCGCCCTGGATCACCTGCACCTGCGGCAGCTGCTTGCGCAGGAAGCCGCACATCGCCGCGTCGATCTCGATGACGAACAGGCGGTTGGCCGGGATGCCCGCCTTGAGCAGCGCCTTGGTCACCGCGCCGGTTCCGGCGCCGAGCTCGACCACGGCTTCGTCGGGGCCGAGACGCACTTGGCGCGCGACCAGCTTGGCAAGCCGCGGCGAGGACGGCAGCACGGCGCCGACCTTCAGCGGATTGGCGAACCAACGCCGCAGGAACAACAACCCTTCGGCAGCAGGGCTGGTCTCGACGGCTACATGCGATTTCATGTGATGGGCGCCCTGAAACGACAATTCTAACGATGGGTGGAGACTCCACCGACTCGGCACTATAGACCCGGCAGGATGAGATTTGTAGTGGATAATCTGGGGGATAAGCGGCGCCGGCCGCGGCCCCTTGCAATCGCCCGACGGGCGTCGTAAGTCCTCCTCCGACAATCGCTTCCCGGCTTGGTGGGCCGCGGAAAGACAGAAGGATTCGCATCATGGGCTACAAACTCGCCATCATTGGCGCCACCGGCAATGTCGGGCGCGAGTTTCTGACGACGCTCGCCGAGCGTAATTTCCCGGTCGACGATGTCGTGGCGCTCGCCTCGGAGCGGTCGGTCGGCAAGAAGGTTTCGTTCGGCGACAAGGGCGAGTTGACCGTCCGCGATCTCGCGACGTTCGATTTCAAGGGTATCGACATTGCGTTGTCCTCGCCCGGCGCCAAGGTGTCGGCCGTGCATTCGCCGCGCGCCGCCAAGGCGGGCTGTGTCGTCATCGACAACACGTCGTATTTCCGCATGGAGCACGACGTGCCGTTGGTCGTGCACGAGGTGAATCCGGGCGCGATCGCCGGCTACGCCAAGCGCAACATCATCGCCAATCCGAATTGCTCGACCATCCAGATGGTGGTCGCCCTGAAGCCGCTGCACGATCTGGCCAAGATCAAGCGCGTCGTCGTCTCCACCTACCAGTCGGTGTCGGGCGCGGGCAAGGAGGGGATGGACGAGCTGTTCAACCAGACGCGCGCCGTCTATGTCAACCAGGCTCTCGAGCATACGAAATTCACCAAGCAGATCGCCTTCAACGTGATCCCGCATATCGACGTGTTCATGGAGGACGGGTTCACCAAGGAGGAGTGGAAGATGCGGGTCGAGACCAAGAAGATTCTCGATCCGAAGATCGAGGTCGTCGCGCAGTGCGTGCGGGTGCCGGTATTCATCGGCCATGCCGAGGCGGTGTTCGCCGAGTTCGAGAAGCCGATCAGCGAGGCTGAAGCGCGTGCCGCGCTGCGCAAGGCGCCCGGCGTCAGCGTCGTCGACCATCGCACCGACGAGGGCTATGTGACGCCGGCCGAGGCGGCCGGCGAGGACAACGTCTATGTCAGCCGCATCCGCGTCGACACGACGGTCAAGAACGGCCTCGTCTTCTGGTGCGTGTCCGACAATCTGCGCAAGGGCGCCGCCCTCAACGCCGTGCAGATTGCCGAGGAGCTGATCAAGAGTCACAAGCGCCAGGCGGCGTAATCCACCTTTGGCGTCCGGTATCTGTTGATCGTTGGTCGGGGCGGGTTTGATCCTTCGACTCGCGCGCCTCATCGTGAGGAGCGCGCGTTGCGCGCGCGTCTCGAAGGAGAGGCGCGCGGCTCAGGATGAGGCCCGCCCCGACGTCATTTGGCGTCGTGGAAGATGATGCCGAGGCTGAAGCGCCGCCCGGACAGGACGCGGCTGACCCCGTGCCTCAGGTTGACGCGGAAATAGCCGCGTCGTCCGGCCGCGTGACGATAGCGGGTGGCGAAGATGACGGCATCTCCGCGCCGCAGCGGCACGATCTCGCCCTTCGACTGCATGCGCGGGCGCTGCTCGACCAGCAGGAACTCGCCGCCGCGGAAATCCTCCTGCGAGTCGCTCAGCAGGATCGTGACCTGCAGCGGGAAGGCCATCTCGCCGTAGAGATCCTGGTGCAGGCAGTTATAGTCGCCGGCCTCGTATTTCAGCATGAGCGGCGTCGGCTTGGTCTGGCCGGCGCGGTGGCATCGGTCGAGATAGGATTCCAATGCGGCGGGAAACGGACCGCCGCCGATAGTGTCGGCCCAGCGGTTGGCGACGGGCGCCAGCTCTGGGTAGATGGCGTGCCTCAAGGCGTCGACCAGCGGTGGCAAAGGGCGCGCGAAGTACTGATACTCGCCCTGCCCGAAACCGTGGCGCTGCATGACGACGCGGTTGCGGAAGCGCTCCGTCTGCGGATAGAGCTCGACCAATTCGCGACACTCCTCCGCCGTCAGGAGCGCTTCGACGACCGCATGGCCGGACTCATCGAGCTGCCGCCGGATAACTTCCCAGGGTTGCGCCGCGAGACGGGCAGCGGCGTCAGGGGCTTCGTCGCCGCGTATCGACGCTGATTTCGTGAGTGCCATGGACCGTCCATCGGGAGATCGTGCTGGTCGGCCATGATATGGACGCCGAACAGGATCGGGACAATCCGATTCTTGCGGTCCTAGGGTCTGTTGAGAGTCACCGCGAGTGGATGATGTCGGAGGCGAGCCGCGTCGCGGGTGCTGGGCGAAGAAATCGCGCCACCGCGACGGAGCAAACTCTGCGTCGGCTGCGCCAGCGAAAAAGGAATACCCGCCGTCTCAGGCAGCTCACTACCGAGGGAAGATTAGGCGAAAAGAAACAGTCTGGCAATACACGGCGCATGGCGATAGATGAGAACCCCTTCACGTCTGAAAGGGGACAGAAGAGATGATCGCTTGCGGATTGGATTTCGGGACGTCGAACTCGGCGATCGGCGTCGCTTGCGACAAGGCGGCCGCGCTTGCGCCCATCGAAGCGAGCAGCACGCTACGAGGCCGTCTCAGCCTATATCGAGCAGACTCAAGGTCGGCTGATGCGCGCGCTCAAGTCGATCCTGGGCACTCCCCTGATCCACGAGGAGGCCAGCCTGGGAGACCGCAAGGTGCCGCTCACGAAAGTAGTCGAAATCTTCGTGCGGCATCTGAAACACAAGGCCGAAGCCTTCGCCGGGCAGGAGATCACGGCTGTCGTGCACGGGCGGCCGGTGCGCTTCAACGACGACGACAAGGCGGATGCGCGGGCGCAAGAGGTGCTCGAGGCCATTGCCAGACGGGCGGGCTTTCGCGACGTCGCATTCGTGTATGAGCCCGTCGCGGCTGTCCGCCATTACGAACAGACGGTGCAGAGCGAGGAGCTGGTGCTCATCGCCGACATCGGCGGTGGTACGAGCGACTTTTGCATCGTCCGTGTCGGCCCGCGGCACCGCGAGCACGCGAATCGCGACCGAGACGTGCTTGCGACCGCCGGCGTGCGCGTGGGTGGCACTGACTTTGACGCCGCGCTCAGCCTCCTCGCGGTGATGCCGCTCCTTGGTCTCGGCACGCAGCTCATCGAAAAGGACTTGCCGATGCCGAGCGCGCCCTACTACGAGCTTGCCGCTTGGGCGACAATCAACTTTGCGTATACCTATAGGAACGAGCGCGAGCTCGCTAAGCTGGTCTCGCTTGCATGCGAACCCGAGAAAGCGGAACGTCTTCTGAATGTCGTGCGCCAGCGGCTCGGCCATCGCTTGGCATTTGCCGTGGAGGATGCCAAGATCGCGCTGAGCGTTGAGGAATGTGCGGCTGTGCCTCTGACGTTTCTCGAGGCGGGCCTCGCGGTCACGGCGACGCGCGTCGATTTCGACCGCGTCATCGAAGCCAGGACAGATCGGTTGTACAAGACGGCGAGCGATTGCATCGCGGCGGCGGGCCTGAGTCCTGCCGCTATCGATACGATCTTTCTCACGGGTGGGTCGAGCCGCGTGCCGGCCGTGCGCGCCGCGATCGGGCGGGCGGCGCCGTCCGCCCGTCTGGCCGGCGGCTCGGATCTCCTGTCCGTCGCGCTGGGATTGACGCAGATGGCGGGGATCATGACCTGAGAGTGGAGGCCATCGGACGACCGGCACACGCCTCACAGCGACGGCAGCCGGCGCAATGACCTCGATGTCCAGCGCCACGAGACGTCATGGAATCCTGAATCTCAACAGACCCAATGACGCCGACGCTCCGCGCCCTCGACCGCGACCGCCGCAAGCGGGTATAGAACGCCTATGGAGATCGCCATTGTCCTGGGCGTCGTCGCCCTGCTCGTCGTCCTGGGGGCGTTGGTCTTCGCCCTGCGCGCCCGCGGCAACGATCCGCGGCTGAGCGAGATCGCCGAGCGTCAGGGCGAACTGATCGGCCGCCTGGCGCAGATGGCGGAACAGGGCGTCGCGGCGCAGACCCAGGCCGGCGCGCAGCTGCAGGCGCAGGAACGGGCGCTGGCCAAGGCAGTGGAGGAGCGCCTTGCCGAATTGACACGCCGGCTCGATGACAGCCTGGCGAAATCGTCGCAGACGACGACGGCGACCATCACCGACCTGCGCGAACGACTGGTCAAGATCGACGAGGCGCAGAAGAGCATCTCGGAGCTGTCGAACCAGGTGGTAGGCCTACAGGACATCCTGTCCAACAAGCAGGCGCGCGGCGCCTTCGGCGAGACGCAGCTTGAAGCCATAATTCGTGACCAATTGCCGGCGATCTATTACGGCCTTCAGGAGAAGCTGGGCAACGGCACGCGCGTCGACTGCCTGATCAAGCTGCCGTCGCCGCTCGGGCCGCTCGCCGTCGACGCCAAGTTCCCGCGCGAGGCCTATGACGCCTTTCGCGCCGTGGGCAGCCAGGAGCCGGCGCGCGGGCAGGCGCGGCGCGCCTTCGCCGCGTCGATCCAGACGCATATTCGCGACATCGCCGCCAAATACATCATCGCGGGCGAGACGGCCGAAGCGGCCCTCATGTTCGTGCCCTCCGAGGCAATCTATGCCGAAATCTTTGCCAGCGCCCAGGATGTCGCCGACAGGGCGCGGCGGGACCGCGTGTTCATCGTCTCGCCGACGACGCTGTGGGCGGTGCTCAACACGATGCGCGCGATCCTCAAGGACGTGCGCATGCGCGAGCAGGCCGGCCTCATTCAGAGGGAGGTCGCCACCTTGCTCGAAGACATCGTACGGCTGGCCAAGCGTGTCGACAGCCTTGAGCAGCATTTCTCGCAGGCCGAGAAGGACGTCCGCGAGATCCGTACTTCGACCGACAAGATCGTGCGCCGCGGCGAGCGCATCGGTGAAGTGCCGCATGAGAATCCGGCCATCGCCGTACCGCCGCTACCCCCCGCCGCCGGCTGAGGAGATGGCGCGCCGCGACTGAAGCGCGGCAGCCAAGGTGCCGTCGTCGAGATAGTCGAGCTCGCCGCCCACCGGCAGGCCGTGGGCAAGCCGCGTCACGCGGACGGGCAGGCCGGCAAGCCGATCCACGACATAATGCGCTGTCGTCTGCCCTTCGACCGTGGCGTTGGTCGCCAGGATGATCTCCTTCATCGCGGGGTCGCCGGCGCGCCTGACGAGGGCAGCGATGCTGAGGTCGTCCGGACCCACGCCATCGAGGGCCGAGAGCACCCCGCCCAACACGTGGTAGCGGCCGCGGAATGCCGCCGAACGCTCGATCGCCCACAGATCGGCGATCTCCTCGACCACGCAGATCTGGCTCGGATCGCGCTTCGGATTGGCGCAGATCGTACAAGGGTCGCAGCTGTCGAGATTGCCGCAGACCGAGCAGGTGCGGACGCTGCTCGCCGCGGCGGTCATCGCCTCGACCAGCGGCAGGAATAGGACCTCGCGTCGTTTGAGGAGATGCAATGCCGCCCGTCGCGCCGAGCGCGGTCCCAGGCCCGGCAGCCTGGCGAGCAGTTGAATCAGCCGCTCGATCTCGGGACCGGTCACGTCGTCAGAACGGCAGCTTCAGGCCAGGCGGCAGGTTCATGCCGCCGGTGAGCTTCATCGTCTCCTCGGCCTGCATCGCCTTGGCCTTGCTCACGGCGTCGTTGACCGCGGCGGCCACCAGGTCCTCGAGGATCTCCACCTCTTTGGGGTCGACCAAGGAAGGATCGATCTTGATGCGCTTGACCTGGCCATGGCCATTGACCGTCGCGGACACCATGCCGCCGCCGGCCGTGCCGCCGACCTCGGTGCTCTCGAGCTTCTGCTGCAGCTCGGCCATCCGCTCCTGAGCTTGCTGGGCGAGGCGCAGGATCTGGCCGAGATTCTTCACGACGGCTCCTCCGCGTCGCCGCTGTCGCCGTCAAGCTCCGGCGCGGGTATGCCGGCCTCTGAAGACTGGTCGAAAGACGGGCCGCGCACGGCTTCGATCGTCGCTCCGGGGAAGGCCTCGAGCACGGCCTGGACGAGCGGGTGGGTCGCGGCCGCAGCCTTCTGCGCCTCGCGCTGCGTGGCCGCCTGCTCGCTCAAACTGGGCGCGCCCGGCTCGCCTGAGATGGCGACGATCCAGCGCCGGCCGGTCCAGCGCTGCAGCAACTCCATGATGCGCGTCGCCAGGTCGCGCGGCGCATCGCGCGTCGGCCGGAATTCGATGCGGCCGACCTCGAAACTCACGAGATGGACGTGACTCGTGAGATGTGCGTGGAGAATTGCCTCGCGCTTCGCCTCGAATAGCGCGACCACCTCTGTGAAGCTCTGCGGCTGTGATTGCGCGAGGACCGGCGCCACGGCCGTCGGCGCCTCGGTGCGCAATGCGTGGGCCGGCCCGCCGCCCGTCGGCATGGCGCGCATCGGGGCGCCTGATGTCGCCGGCCCGCCACCGGACCCGGTGCGCGATGGCCCGCTCGGGCCCGGTGGATTCGGCCCGCCGCCGTCGGCGAGAGCGCTGACGAGCTCGGCCGGGGTCGGCAGCGTCGTGGCGTGCGTCAGCCGCACCAGCAGCATCTCCGCCGCGGCGAGCGGCGTCGGCGCGTTGTGCACCTCGACGAAGCCCTTGAGCAGCAACTGCCAGGCAAGCGCGAGCACCGGCACCGACAGCTTCTCGGCCAGCGCGCGGCCGCGGGCACGCTCGGCCTCCGGCACGGTCGGGTCGACGGCGAGTTCGGGCGCGAGCTTGACGCGCGCAAGCCAATGCGTGAGGTCGAGCAGGTCCTCAATCACCTGCGCCGGATCGGCGCCCTCGGCGTAGAGCGCGCCGAGCCGTGCCAGGGCCGCCGCAATGTCGCCGCGCATCAGCGCCTCGAACAGGTCGAAGACCTGCGTGCGGTCGGCGAGGCCGAGCAGCGCGCGCGTCTCCGCCTCGCCGACCTCGCCGGGGAATTGCGCCAGCGCCCGGTCGAGCAGCGAGAGGCCGTCACGCGCCGAACCGTCGGCCGCGCGTGCGAGCAGCGCCGCGGCGGTGGCCGCGAGCGTGCGGCCTTCCTTTGTCGCGATGTCGGCCAGGTACTTGGCAAGCGGAACCTGGTCGATGCGGCGGAGGTCGAAGCGCTGGCAGCGCGACAATACGGTGATCGGTACCTTGCGGATTTCGGTCGTGGCGAACACGAACTTCACATGTTCCGGCGGCTCTTCCAGCGTCTTGAGAAGCGCGTTGAAGGCATTCTTCGACAGCATGTGGACTTCATCGACGATGTACACCTTGTAGCGGGCGGAGACCGGGCGATAGCGCACCCCGTCGATCAGCTCGCGGATGTCGTCGACGCCGGTGCGGCTCGCCGCGTCCATCTCGATCACGTCCATGTGGCGGTCTTCGGCGATCGCCACGCAGTGGTCACAGACGCCGCAAGGGTCGATCGTCGGTCCGCCTTTTCCGTCCGCTCCGACGCAATTGAGGGCGCGGGCGATGATCCGGGCCGTCGTCGTCTTGCCGACGCCGCGCACGCCGGTCAGCACGAAGGCATGGGCCAGCCGTCCGCCGGCGATGGCGTTGGACAAGGTGCGCACCATCGCCTCCTGGCCGATGAGCTCGGCGAAGCGGGACGGGCGGTATTTGCGCGCGAGCACCCGATAAGGCGCGGAACCGGCAGCTTGGGGCGGAGCGCTCTCGGTCATGGCACGGGCGTCACCGGCACGAGACGTTGGACATCGGGAGGTGGGGTGGGAGGCTGGACAACGACCCAGGCAAAACTCGTTACGGCTGCTTCCTTCCGGACCTGGCCGGGTTGGCGAGGCGCCTGTCCACCGCCAACCTCCCATGCCGACTATAGCAGCTTTCCCGGCACCCGGGGCAAGACCGGCGCGACGGCAGTTCAGAGTGTTGCAGGGCGCCGAAGGGCGGTGCATGCTCCGGTTCACACCATGGACCGACCCAATTACTACGCTGGCCTCGACCTCGATCGCCTGGCCGAACGCCGCCGCGATGCGGCGTGGCTGGAGCAGCGTTTGGCTGCTGCGGCGACCCGCATCGTGCCGGTGTGGCAGGCGATGAGCCTGGTGATCGACGGCGAAGCGCCGACGGCCATGTTCCTCACCCACCAGGACCTCGTCGCCGTCGAAGCGCCGCGCATCTTCCTAGGGGAAGCGGACGGCGCCGCCTATTTTGCGATCGATCTTTCGGCACTGCCCGAAACCGAGCTGCCCGGCTTGGTCAACGGCCGCGGCAGCTTCCTCGATCTGCGCGCCATCGGCTCGCGGCTCGCTTGGCAACAGGCCGGAATGCTGGCGCTGGCGCGCGGCCTCGTCCATTGGCATGCCCGCCATCGCTACTGCGGCGTGTGCGGCGCGCCGACGCGGAGTGCTTCTGCCGGCCACACGCGGGAATGCATCAACACGGCATGCGCGGCGCAGCACTTCCCGCGCACCGATCCCGCTGTGATCATGCTCGTGACCCATGGGGATCAGTGTCTGCTCGGGCGCCAGTCGCGCTGGCCGAAGGGCCAGCACTCGACCCTCGCCGGCTTCGTCGAGCCGGGCGAGAGCCTGGAAGAGGCGGTGGCGCGCGAGGTGTGGGAAGAGGCCGGCGTGCGCGTCAAAGCGGTGCGCTATCAATCCTCGCAGCCTTGGCCGTTTCCGGCGTCGATCATGCTGGGCTTTCGGGCGGAGGCGGTTTCGCTCGACTATCGTGTCGACCGCGACGAGCTCGAGGACGCGAAGTGGTTTACGCGCGATTTCCTGCGCCAGTCGCACGAGCCGGAAACGTTCCGCCTGCCGCGCGTCGATTCGATCGCCCGGCGGCTGGTCGAGGATTGGCTGGCCGAAGGATGAATTAGGGAGCAGCCGATGAACGAAGACGTCTTCAACATGGAAATACGCAAATTTCTCAAGCTTGTCGGCGTGACCAGCCAGCGCGAGATCGAGCAGGCGGTGCGCGACGCGGTCAAAAGCGGCAAGATCAAGGGCAAGGAGACCCTCAAGGCCAGCGTCACCTTGACGATCGACGGCGTCGGCCTCAGCAAGGCGATCGACGGCAAGATCGCGCTCGAATGATCATCCGCCGGGCGGTTCGCCGTGGGTGACGACACCGCGGTCGAGCCGTCGAAATACACGGAATTTGCTGCCGGGCTGCTGGCGATCGCGGCGACGAGCTGCTTCGCCATTTCCTTCGCCATCATCAAGCACCTGACCGTCGATTTGACGGAGCCGGTGATCGCCTTCTTCCGCGGCGTCTTCGCGTCGTTGCTCTTCCTGCCGATGCTGGTGCGGCGGGGCTTCGGCTTCTTTGCGACGACGCGGCCGATCGCACATATCTGGCGCTCGGTCTTCGGCTTCGGCAGCTTCCTGATCTTCGTCTACGCGCTGCGGCTGCTGCCGTTGGGCGACGTCGTGGCGCTGTCCTACACCGCGCCCTTCTGGTCGATCCTGCTCGGCGCCGCCGTGTTTCGCGAACGGATCGGTTGGCGCTTGGCCGGCGCGGTCGCGGTTGGCTTCCTCGGCGTTTGGCTGATCGCGCGGCCATCCGGGCAGATGATGATCGGCGCCGGCGCGGCGACCGCTTTGACCGCCGCGCTCGCCACCAGCCTCGCCATGATGATGGTCAAGCAGCTATCGACCAGCGAGCCGCCCGACCGCATCACGTTCTATTTCATCGGCGTCGGCGGCGTGATTGCCATCATTCCGGCTGCGTTCGATTGGCAATGGCCGTCGCCGCATCATTGGCCGGGATTGATGGCGATCGGCGCCTTGTTCTATTGCGGCCAGTTCTGTCTGACGCGCGCCTACGCGCACGGCACGATGTCGCGCATCGCGCCGCTCGATTTCGTCCGCTTGCCGATCGCGCTGGTGCTCGGTTTCACTGCTTTCGGCGAGGTCCCGACAGTGGCGGCGCTCGCCGGCATGGTGCTGATCGTGCTGGCCTCGCTCGATATCCTGTTGTTCGGGCGGCGACGGGCCGGCTGATGCGGGCGTTCACGGCAGTGCCGGCTGCAGGTCGGGAACGCCGAAGGTGAGGGTCGCATCGCCGCCGAGCCAGTTATTGCGTGCCGGCCGCAGGAGGGCGAGCCAGGGCACAACGCTCGGATCGAGCGTGTGCGCATACCAGATCTCCATCCAGGCGACGTTCCAGCCGGTGACGGCCCAGCGCGCCGCCCTGCTCGGCGTAGAGATCGAGGCCGTTGGCGGCGCCAAGCTCGGCGACCATCACCAGCGGCGTCACGGAGAACAGGTGGTAGTGCAGCGCCTTGCCGGCGCGCGCCAATTCCAGCGGCAAGGTGCCGTCCGCGGCAATCTGGGTGAGGGCGAAGAGGTATCGACCGGCCGCCCAGTCGAACAGCCCGCGATCCTGCGCGGCGATGCCGGCAGCCGCCGCGGCCAGAGCGGCCCAGTAGAGATGATTGTTGATCTTGTCCGAGATGCCCTGGCCCGGCGGCCGCTCGTAATACGCCTTCATCGCATAGCCCAGGCGCTGCAGCCACGCTTCGGCCCGCCGTTGCTTCTCGGCATCGAGGCCGGGCGCGTCGCGAATCTTGAGATAGGCGAGGGCAAGGCCGGCCAGTGCCCATTTGCGCTCGTAGCCGCCCTGTCCCGTAACCGTGGCGAGCATGGCATCCGCGCGCGCCCACGCATCGAGCCAATCGAGCGCACAGGCCGCCGCCTCCGGCTGCAGAGGTTTGGCGCCAAGCCAGCGGTCGGCAATTCGCGCAATGCCGCTGCCGAAGTCGCTGAGCGGCTTCACCGCTGCCACCCGCGCCGCGTAGCGCGCGGCGTCGACGATCGAACCCGCGCGGTCGGCATAGAACGGCTCGGCGAGAACGTCACGCACAGGCGCTGGCGGCGCCGCGCAGGCGAAGGCGCCGGCCGGCTTGCCGATGAGCGCCCGCCGCGCCTCGACATCGACCGGGCCCTTGAGCGGCTCGGCGGCGCCCGCCGCGCCGCCGACGACCACGAGGGCGACGATGGTTACGACTCTTCGCATGTTCGGCCGCCGCCCGTCATCCCGCGACCAGTGCCTTCAGACGAAGAACGGCGCTGTCGGGCGTCGTGATGACGCGGCGGCCGGCGACTGGCGATTCG
>JACQDQ010000173.1 GCA_016201015.1 Pseudomonadota bacterium
CGGGGTGGCGCACGAAATGCGAGGTCAGGATGTCGATGTGGTACTGATCGGTCTTGATGCCGGGATAGTCCTTGCTTACCGCCGCGAAGCGCTCGTCCCAATACGGCATCGTGTGGATGATGCCGTTCGACTTGGTCGCCGAAGTCACGTGCTTGCGTCGCTTCTGCGCCAGCTCGAAGGCGTAACGCAGCACGCGGTCGACGCCGCGCCGGGTGAAGACCGATTCCTGCACGACCAGCTCGGCATCGGTATCGCGGTAAAGGCGGCCGCCGATCTCGGAGTACTCGCCCTCGGTGTTCTCGCGCACGACGATGAAATCGAAATCCGCCGGCCCGCGATTCTTGAGCGGCGTGTCGACGCCTTTGAGCAGGCGGATCGGCCGCACATTGACGTATTGCTGGAAGGTGCGGCGGATCGGAATCAGCAGGCCCCACAGCGAAACGTGGTCGCGCACGCCCGGGAAGCCGACCGCGCCGAGAAAGATCGCGTCGAAGGCGCGCAGTTGATCGAGGCCGTCCTCGGGCATCATGCGGCCGGTCTTGGTATAGGTCTCGCAGCTCCAGTCGAAGCTTTGGAATTTATAGAACAGGCCGAATTTGCGCCCGGCCGCTTCGAGAACGCGAATTCCTTCCGGCACCACTTCCTTGCCGATGCCGTCGCCGGCAATGACGGCGATCTTCAGCATATTCGTCATATAGTCTTGGCTCCCCTTGATAAGGGCGCCAAGACTACATGAGCGCGCTTGCTCCTAAAACAGGGAAGAAGCGGCGACCTGCTATGCGATTGCCGCCTCGCGCGGCTGTTCCGCCGCCGCCGCTTCGAACCCGATCATCGCCAGTTTGCGCGTCGGACCCCAGTGGTAGCGGGTGACGATACCGGATTTGTGGATCACGCGATGGCACGGCACGAGGAACGAGATCGGGTTGGCGCCGACCGCCGCACCGACCGCGCGGCTGGCGCGCGTCGTGCAGACCGTGCGGGCCACGTCCTCGTACGACACCAGGGCGCCGGGCGGGATGCGCATCAGCGCCTCCCACACCTTGATCTGGAACGGCGAGCCGTGCAGCATGAGGCGCAAGGTACGGCGGCGATCTGGCCGCTCGAAGATTGATTCGGCGATGCGCGCGACCCCCGACTCATCCTTGCGGAACTGGGCGCGCGGAAAACGCCCGAGAAGATCGGCGATGCAGCCTTCGTGGTCGCCGTCAACGACGAAACCGAGGCCGCAGATGCCGCGCGGCGTCGTCAGGATCACGCAGTCGCCGAACGGCGAATCGGCCACGCCGTAGGCGATCGGCAACCCCTCGCCGCGCCGCTTGTACTCGCCGGGTGACACCGCCTCATGCGCGATGAACAGGTCGTGCAGCCGCCCGGGGCCGGACAGCCCGGCTTCATACGCCGCATCGAGCACGCTCGCCGACCCGCGCAGGCACGCCTTGGCGCGTTCGAGCGTCAGGTATTGCAGGAACTTCTTGGGGCTGACGCCCGCCCAGCGCGTGAAGAGGCGCTGGAAATGGAATGGGCTCAAACCCATCTCGGCGGCAACCTGATCGAGGTCAGGCTGCTCGTCGGCATGCTCGGTCAGATAGGTTAAAGCCTTCTCGATCCGTCCATAATCGCTGGCCACGGCAGGACTCCTTTGGTTTTCGAATCTGCCATGAATCTAGGCCGTGCAACAGCGCACAACCACCCGGTTCTTGCGCTCAGCCGAGCGGGCGTTCAAACGAGATGATCCGCGCGTCTTCCCGCCCGGCGTAGGAGGAAATCTCGCGGAAACCGAGCCCGCGATAGAGGGCGATCGCGGCGTCCATCGTCTCGTGCGTCTCCAGGCGCACCGTGCGGTAACCGGCGGTGTCTGCCTCGCCGAGTGCCCGCTCGACGAGCGCGCGGCCCAGCCCGCGGCCACGAGCCGCCGGCCGTACGAACAGGCGCTTGATTTCGCAACTTCGGCCAGCGAGTGGCCGCAGCCCCACCACGCCCACCGCGGCCTCTTCCGAAGACGCCAAAAGAATGCGGCCCGCCGGCGGCGCGTAGTCGCCCGGCAAGCCAGCGAGCTCGCGCGCGAACTCCTCGAAGCAGGCGCCTAGACCGGCATGCGCCGAGCGCTCGTACTCCTCGAACAGGGCGCGCACCGCCGGCATGTCGGCAGGCGACGCCGCGACGCTGATTTCCGCCAGGTCAGACATGGATAGTCCCCTCCATATAATAGGCGCAGCAGCCGGCGATCACCACGCGCTCGCCGCGATGCTCGCACCAGATCTCTCCACCGCGCTTGGAGATTTGCCGGGCGATGAGCTTCGGCTTGCCGAGCCGCTTCGCCCAATAGGGGATGAGCGTGCAATGGGCCGAGCCGGTCACCGGGTCCTCGTTGATGTCATGTTTCGGCGCGAAGAAGCGTGAGACGAAATCGGTGCCGCTGCCCGGCTTGCCGGGCGCGGTGGCAATCAGGCCCATGCAGTCGAGCGCCGCCACCTTGGGAAAATCGGGTTTGAGGGCCAGCACGTCCGCCTCGCCGGCGAACACGGCGAAGCCGTCGCGCGCGGCGAGAATCTCGGTCGGTTTTGCCCGCAACGCCGCCGCTACGTCGCCCAGCGTCGGCTTGGGCGCGGGAGGACGTGACGGAAAATCCATCGCCAGCTTGTCGCCGTCGCGCGTCACTGTCAGTGCGCCGCTCTTGCGCGTATGGAAGCGCACCTGCGTCCGTTTCGGCTCCAGCATGTTGAGGATCACATGCGCGGTGGCGAGAGTCGGATGTCCTGCCAGATCGATCTCGGCCACCGGCGTGAACCAGCGCAACTCGAAATCCTCGCCCTTCGGCAAGTAGAACGAAGTCTCGGACAGATTGTTCTCGGTGGCGATGTTCTGCAGCACGTCGTCCGAGAGCCACGATTTGAGCGGCACGATGGCCGCCGGATTGCCGCCGAACACGCGATTCGTGAAGGCATCGATTTGGTAGATCGTCAACTGCATCGGATGACCTCCTTTGACAAATTTGCCGGCGTCGCGTCACCCGAGCGCGTGGGTGACGGTCACCGCGCTGCATCCGGCGTCGCATGGCGTTGCATATAGGCGGCAAGCTCGCGATCGTCCGCGAATGTGCTGGCGCCGAGCGCGGCGATGACGCGGCGGCGGTCGCCGGCCCGGCGGTTCTGGCTGAGCTTCAGCTTGCCCTCGAGGCGCGATACCTCCACCTCGATGCCGACGATGGCCTTGAGCATATTGCGCGCATAGTCCGGCGGAAGCCCCTCCATCGACCAAGCAGGCGTGCGGCCGGCCTCGTATTTTGCGATCAGCCGGGCGACGATCGACCGCAGCGCCGCCTCGCCGGTGACCAGGCGCGCCTTGCCGTAGACGTGGATCGCCGCATAGTTCCACGTCGGCACCGACGGGTGATCCTCGTACCATGTCGGCGAAATGTAGCCATGTGGGCCGTGGAAGACGGCCATGGCCTCGGCGTCGTCGAGCGCGCTCGCGTGCGGATTGGCGCGCGCGAGGTGGCCGACCAAAGTGCCGTGCGGCCCGCGATCTCGGTCGAACAGCATCGGCAGATGGCTGGCAGTTAGCCCGGTCGGTCCCGACGAGACGAGCGTCGCGAAGCCGCAATCATCGATGAGCGCGTGCAGCGTCTCCGGTTTGCGTTCGGCGAAGGCGGAAGGAATGTACATGCGATGGGTCCTTGGGCTATGTGGTTCCCGCAATTGCGCTCAGGCTTGCAGTCGCGCCGCAAGCTTTGCCTTCACGGCGGGCCATTCCGCCGCCAGGATACTGTAATAGACGCTGTCGCGGATGCGGCCGTTGGGGACCACCATATGGCTGCGAAAGGTCCCCTCCTCCACCGCGCCCAGGCGCAAGATGGCTTCACGCGATTGCGTATTGCGCGCATCGGTCTTGAGCTCGACGCGCAGGCAGTCGAGCGCCTCGAAGGCGTGCGCAAGCATAAGTAGCTTCGCCTCGGTGTTGACCGCGCTGCGTTGCTGCCCGCGCGCGATGAACGTCCAGCCGATCTCGATACGACGATGCGCGCGCTCGTAGTTGGCAAGGCGGGTCGAGCCGATCGCGCGGCCGGTGGCCTGGAGGATCGTCACGAAAGGAATGGCGGTTCCGGCCGCGCGCATGGCAAGCGCCTCGGCGATGAAATCCTCGAGATCGACGCGCTGGCGCAGTGGCCGCGGAAACCAGCGCGTGAGCTCAGGATCGATCGCCGACCACAGCTCGTCGCTGTGGGCGAATGACAGCGGTTCGAGCCGCACCGTGCGCCCCGTCAGCGTCAGCGATTGTAGTGCCATGACGCGCGCTCCCGAAACGATCACGCCTGCCAGAAGCCCTTGTCGACCTCGCGCGCGATGTCGGCCCGGCTAACGCCCATGTCGGACAGCATGCGATCGTCGAGCGTCTGCAAGAATTGGCGCTCATCGATGCGGGCCTGCCAGGTCAGAATGTGATTGACGCCGTCGCGCAGCATCTTCGCGATCCACCGGCACAGCCCGGCAAAGAACCAGCTGGCCCATAGAATGGCGCCGTAGAGGGCGCCATATCTGGTCATTGTATGCATACAAATCTCCGTATTTCGCGCTTGTTTTCGTCTTTGTCTCGGTTCATGATCAATACAATCGATAGATTGTCACCGTCAATGGTTACATTGTCATGATGACAAATTGGCAGCCGAACCTCGAAGGATTTGCCGGTCCGCGCTATCTCGCGATCGCCGAGCACTTGGCACGCGACGTCTCCGCGGGGCGCCTGAAACCGGGCGAGCGCCTGCCCACGCATCGCGATCTCGCCTGGAACCTCAAGGTCACGGTCGGCACGGTGACGCGCGCCTATGCCGAGGCCGAGCGGCGCGGCCTGATCAGCGGCGAGGTCGGCCGCGGCACCTATGTCCGCGGCCGCATGGTCGAGGCGCTGCCGCCACTGCCGACCGACGACGAATTCCTCGACCTCACCCGCAGCTTCCCCTACCAGGACCCTTCCGACCGCACGATCGCCGATGTCATTGCCGAGATCGGTAGCGGCGCGAATCCCTGGCAGCTCCTCGGCTACACGAACACGCTGGGACTGCCGGCGCATCGCGCCGCGGCAGCATCGTGGATCGGCCGCTGGGGCATGGCCGCCGCACCGAGCGAGACCGCCGTCACCAACGGCGCCCAGCACGCGCTCCATGTCGCCTTCGGCACGCTGGCGCGGCCGGGCGACACGATCCTCGCCGAGCAGCTTACCTTCTACGGCTTGAAGTCGGTGGCCGCCTTCCTCTCGCTGCGGCTGCATGGCGTCGCCATCGACGAGCACGGCCTCGTCCCCGAGGCGCTCGACGCCGCCTGCCGGCAGCTCATGCCGAAGGCCCTCTACTGCATTCCGACGCTGCAAAACCCAACCAACGCGATCATGCCTGCCGGGCGGCGCGCCGAGATCGCGGCGATCTGCAAGCGGCACGGCGTCATCATCGTCGAAGACGATATTTACGGGTTCCTTGCCGAGCGTGCGCCGCCGCCCCTCTCCTCGTTGGCGCCGGATCACTCGGTCTATGTCACCAGCCTGTCCAAATGCGTGGCGCCGGGCCTGCGCATCGGCTATCTGCGCGCGAACGAGGCGCTGATCGAGCGGATCGGCGTTTCGCTGCGCGCCACAACCTGGATGGCGACGCCGCTGATGGCGGAGATCGCCACGCGGCTCATCAGCAGCGGCGCGGCGCTGCGCATCGCCGTGGCGCAACGCGCCGAGGCCAAGGCGCGCCAAGCGATGGCGGCGCGCAGCTTCGCCGGCGCCGAATTCTCCGCCCATCCGACGGGCTCGAATTTTTGGCTGAAGCTGCCGGAGCCGTGGCGGCGCGAAGATTTCGCGGCCCAGGCGCGACGCCGCGGCGTCGGCGTCGCCGCGGCGGAAATATTTGCCGTCGGCCGCGCGCCGGTGCCGCACGCCGTACGCATGTCCCTGCTCGCGGCGCGCGACCGCAAGCAGCTCGAGCGCGGCCTGGGAATTCTCGAAGAGCTGCTGCGCGCGGCGCCGGAGCCGGCCGCGTCGATGGTGTAGGCGCGGAGCGAGCGGGGCGCGTCCGGTGAACGCTACCTGCGCTCGCGAAGTTGAAGAGCCCGACCGAACACAGGCGTGATGACACCTTCCGTAATTCTTGCGGCGCTTGCGACGGTGATCCTCTGGGGCGGCTCGCCGGTCGGCACCAAGTTCGCGGTCGCCGAATTGTCGCCGCTCGCAGTCGCCGCGGCCCGGACCTGCATCGGCGGGACCATAGCGGCAATACTAGCTTGGAGTCTGCGCATCCCGCTGCCGGCAACCGCCTCGCAGCGGATTCTTCTGCTGACGTCGAGCGTCGGTGGTTTCATCGGCTTCCCGTTCCTGTTCACGATCGGCATGAGCACAACCACCGCAATCCACGGCGCCATGATCCTCGCCTTCCTGCCGGTGACGACCGGAGCAATCGCCCATCTGTGGGATCGACGCTGGCCGGAACGGCGGTGGTGGCTTGGCTGCATGATCGCCGTAACCGGCGAGATGGTCCTGATCCTTGGTCGATCCGCCGCCGTCGCCGGACATGCCGATCTGACGGGCGACCTGATCATCGTGCTGTCGACCTTGTTCGCTTCGATGGGCTACGTCGCCGGCGGCCGCCTCAAGCAGCGTGACTATCCGTCGCAAGGCACGACATATTGGGGCGTCACCCTCGCAAGCATTCTCCTGCTCCCCACGCTGCCGTTTCTGTATCGAGGCATCGACATCAAGGCGCTTTCGTTCCCCACATGGGCGGCATTGATCTACCTGGCAGTGGGTGTGACCGTCGTCGGCTATATCGGCTGGTACTGGGCGCTCGGACGCGGCGGCATCGAAAATGTCGGCGTGTTGCAGTTCCTTCAGCCGGTGTCAGGCATTGTCCTGGCCTACTTTCTCCTAGGGGAGCCGCTGAGCGCCGGCCTTGCCGTCGCAACGGCGCTCATTCTGGGCGGCATTTACGTAGCCACACGCGTCGCGGGACGTCGGCGCTAAAGGCGTACGGCGTGATTGAGCGGGCCTCGGCCGCGGCCGAGGCCCGGCGCCGTGGCGATCGCCTTGCGCACATAGGCGCGCGCGCGCACGACCGCATCCTTGAGGTCCATCCCCTGCGCCAGCCCCGTCGCAATTGCCGACGCGAGCGTACAGCCGGTGCCGTGCGTGCTGGTCGTAGCGATCCGCGGCGATTCGAAGACCTCGAGGCCGCCTGCGCTTGCCAAGACGTCGTGCACGACCGAGCCGTCGAGATGCCCGCCCTTGAGCAGCACGGCCGCACAACCGAGCTGCAGCATATCCCGCCCGGCATCGCGCATCGCCGCAACATCACCAATCCGGCGATCGAGCAGCTTCTCGGCCTCCGGCACGTTTGGCGTGACCACGGCAGCACGCGGAATCAGCCGCGACTTGAGCGTCGCGAGAGCATCCGCCGCGAGCAGCGACGCGCCGCTGGTCGCAATCATCACCGGATCGACCACCAGC
>JACQDQ010000166.1 GCA_016201015.1 Pseudomonadota bacterium
CGGCGTCGGCAAGAAAAGCGGCGGCAGCCAGCGGTAGTGGCTGGCGATCCACCACAGCGCGAACAGGGCGACGACCGTGATGGCGCTAATTAGTACGCTGTGGCCTTGACCAGGCGCGCCATAGGCCTCGGTCGCACCGGGCGATCGCGCCGTGAATTGCCTGAACAAACAACGCCCGGATGCCGCCGCCGCCTTCTTGCTCGTTCCGGCTGCCTCAGGCATTCGCGTCACGTCCGGCCCTGGTGGATCACGCCCAAGACTTCCTCGCGCAACTTGATGAAATCCGGATGCGCCTTGATCCTGCGGGCGTCGCGGCATTCGAGAAACCGGCGCCCGAAATCGGTGTCGTAGCGATGAGTGATGCGGCCCGGCCGCTGCGACATCACGACGAGCTGCGTCGACAGGAAGATCGCCTCCTCGACGTCGTGCGTAATGAAGAACACCATCTTTCCGGTTCTTTGCCAGATGTCGAGGACGAGTTCCTGCATCGTCTCTCGCGTCAGCGCATCCAGGGCGCCGAGCGGTTCGTCCATCAGCATGACGGCAGGATCGCTGGTGAGCGTCCGGGCCAAGCCGACGCGCTGCTGCATGCCACCTGAGAGCTCGTAGATTTGCCGGTCCGCAAAATCATCAAGACCGACCAGCTTTAGATTTTCGAGCGCCTGGGCGCGACGCGTCTCTCGCGCAACGCCACGCATGCGCAGGCCAAACTCGGTGTTCTCGACCACGTTTAGCCAAGGAAATAGGGCATGCTTTTGGAACACAACACCGCGGTCGGCGCCCGGGCCGGTCACCGCTTCGCCATTGAGCAGGATTTCGCCGCCGGTCGGCCGCAGGAATCCGGCGATGGTGTTAAGCAACGTCGTCTTGCCGCAACCCGATGCGCCGAGCGCGACGATGAATTCGCCATCGCTGATCGTCAGCGACACACTAGCAAGCGCATGCACGGACATTCCGTTCGGCGTCGTATAGACAACCGACACGGAGCGAATGTCTATCCCCGCGGTCATCGCATCGCGATCTTAGGCTGACCGACGGCGCGCCAAAAGCACCAAACGTAGAGGCCCGGCATGAGGCAGGGCCGGGCGAAGTCGCTGCGGCCTACTTAGCCATCGCCTTCTGCACGAAGGCCGGATTGACCGCCGCGCTGTAATCCGGCAGCAACTCGTTGATGCGCTTCTGCTCCTTCAGGAACTCCGATGTAAACTTGAGCGCCTGCGCCACGCCGCCGTCCTTGCCGCCGCCGAGCCACTTGGCGGAGGCCTGCTCGTCAAGCGTCGGGAAGCGATACAGGGCCATGCCCGGGGCCACATCCTCCGGCTTGGCGCCGGTGATCTTCGCCACCGCCTGGACCTGCAATGAATTCGCCGTCCATGCCGCCATGTTCTTGCGATAGGCCTCGTCCGCCGCCGCCACCGTCTTGATGTATGCGGTCACGAAGTCGGGATTGTCGCGCGCGAACTTCCTGTTGACGACAACGCCATCGAAGGTCGCCTTGCCCCAGGTGCTGAGCACGCCGGAGGTGATCATCACCTTGCCGTTCTCCTTCACCTTGGCAAGCACGGGGTCCCAGATGAACGTGCCGTCGAGGTCGCCGCGCGTCCAGGCGGCGGCGATGTCGGCCGGCCGCAGGTTGAGGACCTGCACGTCGGACGGACGGATGCCAAATTGCTGCAAGGCGAACAGAAGATGGAAGTGGGTCGTCGAAACGAATGGCACACCAATCTTCTTACCCTTGAGATCCTGCGGCGCCAGGATTCCCGATCCATTGCGCACGACCAACGCCTCGGCATCGGCGATGTCCTCGAGAACCCAGATGACCTCGACGTCGACGCCCTGGCTGACCGCGGCAGCGATCGGGCTCGACCCGGCTTCGCCGATCTGTATATCGCCCGAGGCCATTGCCTTGACGACGTCGCCGCCGCCACCGAACATACGCCAATCGATCTTCCAGCCGGTCGCCTTCTCGAGCTCTTGGTTGGCCATGGCGACGCGCTTGGGATTCATCATATCCTGATGCGCGATTGTCACCTGCTTCGTTTGCGCCTGCGCCGGGACGCCGGCGAAGAGCGCGATCCCCGCTGCGAGCAGGGTCGATGTTACAACGTGTCTCATTGTCAATCTCCCCGTTCGTTAGGATGGAAACAGTTCCGATACCCCGCCGGCGTCAGTAAGCCGACAGCACCTTGCGCATGACAGAGCCGATCTGCTCGATCTCGCTTTCCTTCATGATGAAGGGCGGCGCGACGATCGCCGCATCGCCAGTGATTTTGACGAGCAGGCCGGCCTCGTACAGCTTCTTCATCACATCGTAGCCGCGCTCGCCCGGCTTGCCGTGCGGCGCGATATCGACGCCGGCGAGCAGACCGTAGTTGCGGACGTCGGTGACGACCGGGATGCCCTTCAACGCGTGCATCACCTCCTCAAGCCGCACCGCGAGCTTCGCGGCGCTCTCAAACAGCGCTTCCTTGCGATATATTTCAAGCGCCGCGAGGCCTGCTGCGCAGCCGGCGGGATTCGCTGAATAGGTGTAGCCGTGGAAAAACTCGACAGCGTGCTCAGGCGCCGCGCGCATGATCGTCTCGTAGACGTCGTCGTGTACGGCCACGGCCCCCATCGGGATGTTGCCGTTGGTCAGCGCCTTGGCCATTGTCATGATGTCGGGCGTAACACCGAAGCTATGGGCAGCAAACGGCTTGCCGGTGCGACCGAAGCCCGTGATCACCTCATCGAAGATGAGCAAAATGTCGTGCTTGTCGCAGATCTCGCGCAGGCGCTGCAAATATCCCTTCGGCGGTATCAGCGCTCCGGTCGAGCCGGCGATCGGCTCGACGATGCAAGCGGCGATCGTCTCCGCGCCGCACAGATCTACGGCGCGCTTCAAATCGTCGGCAAGTTCGGCGCCTTTCTCGGGTTGACCCTTGGTGAAGCGCGCGTCCGGCGACCAGGTATGGCGCATGTGCACGACGCCCGGCAGGCCGGGACCAAACGCCTCGCGATTCCTGGTCATGCCGCCGACCGACACGCCGCCGAAGTTCATGCCGTGATAGCCGCGCTCGCGCCCGACGAAGCGGATGCGCTGCCCCTGAAAACGCGCACGATGATAGGCAAGGCTGATCTTCAGCGCCGTATCGACCGATTCTGAACCGGAGCAGGTGAAGAAGACATGGTCGATCCCGTCCGGGCAAAGTTCGGCAACTTGGCGGGCGAATTCGAATGCCGGCATGTGGCCGAATTGAAAGGACGGAGCGTAGTCGCACTCGGCGAGCTGCCGGCTGACGGCCTCGACGATCTCGCGCCGCCCGTGTCCCGCCGGCACGCAGAACAGGCCCGAGACACCGTCCAGCACTTTGTCGCCGCGATGGGTCCAGTAATAGGTGCCCTCGGCCTTGCTGAACAGCCGTGGATTCGACTTGAAGTCGCGGTTGGATGTGAACGGCATCCAGTGGTGTTCGAGCGTATTGACCGTCGTCGCCATTGCACATCTCCATTGACTATTGGTGGCCGGCATGGGACCCGCGATTGTCCCAATTCAGCCGGCAGCTTAAGATTGCCACACTGGCGACGACAGGGCCAGTTGGCCGATATTGGTTAAGCCACATGCGACGGGAGATCCTGCTAAATCTGCCCTCCGGGGACGGAACGATTCAGGCGCGGTTGCGCGCGGCGTTGACCGCGGCCATCGTCGATGGACAGTTCCCGCCCGGTGAGGCAGTGCCGTCTTGCCGCAACCTGGCCAAGCGCTTGGGGGTGGCGCGCAATACGGTTGCGCTCACCTATCAAGGCCTGGTGGATGAAGGCTTCCTGATCGCGCGCGAGCGCAGTGGCTACTACGTGAATGGCGAGATCCTCGACGGCCGCGTGCGGTCCGACCGGACCATTTCGCCGGAGAGCCAGCCAAGCTGGACGCGCCGGCTCAAATTGTGGCCATCGACGCAGCGCAACATCGAGAAGCCGCGCGAATGGCGCAAATGCCCGTATCCGTTCATTTACGGACAGGCCGATCCGGCGCTGTTTCCGCTGCCGCTGTGGCGCGACTGCTCGCGGCAGGCGCTCGGCCGGCTCTCGGTCGAAAACTGGGTGAGCGACAGCTATGGTCGCGACGACCCTGAGCTGATCGACGAGGTCCGCATGCGCGTGTTGCCGCGTCGCGGCGTGCGGGCGCGCGAGGATGAAATCCTCATCACGCTTGGCGCGCAGAATGCGCTCTATCTCCTGTCGATGCTTCTGCTCGACGCACGCACGACGATCGGCCTCGAGGATCCGGGCTATGTCGATGCCCGCAACATCTTTCGCTTGCGCACCGCCCGCGTGAAGCGGCTGCCCGTCGACGAGCAGGGCGTGGTCATCGGCGCGGCGCTGCAGGGTTGCGACTACGTCTATCTGACGCCGAGCCACCAATCGCCGACCACGGCCATTCTGCCTCTCGACCGGCGTCACGCCATGCTCGCGCGCGCGGCAGCGCGGCGCTTCGTCATCATCGAGGACGACTACGAGGCGGAAATCAATTACGTGAGCGAGCCGACCTCGGCCCTCAAGGCGCTCGATACGCATGGCCATGTCGTCTATGTCGGCAGCTTCTCGAAGAGCGTCGCGCCGGGCCTGCGGCTCGGCTACATGGTCGGGCCGGCGGCGCTCATCGCCGAGGCGCGTGCGCTGCGGCGGCTCGTCTTGCGCCAGCCGCCGGCCAACAACCAGCGCACCATGGCGCTGTTTCTCGCCGGCGGCCACTACGATGCGTTGCTGCATCGCCTGCACCGTGTCTTCCACGAGCGCTGGCAGGCCCTCGGCGCTGCGCTTGCGCAGCATCTGCCGGAGGTCGAGCCGGTGCGCAGTTCGGGCGGAACCAGCTACTGGGTGCGCGGTCCCGAACGGCTCGATGCCGGCGCGTTGGCGCACACGGCGTTGGCGCATGGGTTGGTCATCGAGCCTGGGGCCATCCATTTTCTGTCGGACGATGCGCCGCGCAACTACTTCCGGCTCGGCTTCTCGTCGATCCCGGTCGAGCGGATCGAACCCGGCGTCAAACTGCTGGCGGGCCTGTTACGGGTTCAGCTCGAGTAAGTCCCGCGTGTGGCGGGCGATCATCAGCTCTTCGTTGGTTGGCACGACCCAGGCGGCGACACGGCTGTCCGGCCGCGACAAGCGCGGTCCGCCGGCCGCGTTCGCCGCGGCATCGAATTCGAGGTCGAGCCAGGCGGCGTCGCGACAGATGCGCTCGCGGATCGCCGCCGCGTGCTCGCCGATACCGCCGGTGAAGACCACCGCGTCGAGCCCGCCCAGCGCGGCGGCGAGCGAGCCCAGCTCGCGCGTCGCGCGATAGCAGAACAGGTCGACGGCAGCCTTCGCCCGCGGTTCCGGGCTCTCAAGCAATGTTCGCATGTCGGAACTGAGACCGGATACCCCGAGCAGCCCCGAGCGATCGTAGAGCAGATTGCTCAGCGCGCCGTGATCCATCCCGTCCTCGCGCAGAAGATGCAGAAGAATGCCGGGATCGATCGCGCCGCACCTCGTGCCCATGAGCAGGCCGTCGAGCGTCGAAAAGCCCATGGTCGTCGCCACGCTGCGGCCGTCGCGCACGGCACACAGGCTGGCGCCGTTGCCGAGATGGGCAATGATGAGCCGCCGGGGCAGCGTCGCACCGCTCACCTGCGGCAGGGCATGGACGATATACTCATACGACAATCCGTGAAAACCATAGCGCCGAAGACCGCGTTCCTCGTATTCGAGCGGCAGGCCGAGGCGGCGGGCGACGGTCGGCTGCGTGGCGTGGAAGGACGTGTCGAAGCAGGCGACCTGGGGCAGGGCGGGCAGCCGTGCGACGAGCGCCCGGATCGCGGCAAGATTGTGCGGCTGGTGCAGCGGGGCGAGCGGCTCGAGGGCCGACAGCTCGGCGATGATGGCCGACGTCAGACGCACCGGCGCGGCGCGCTCCGCCCCGCCATGGACAACGCGATGCCCGGCGCCGCGCACAACGATGCCGGCGCCTTCACGCGCAAGCCAATCAAGGAGCAGACCGAGCGCTTGGTCATGATCCGCCGCCGCGACGGGTCGTGGTGGAGTGCCCCGCGGCGCTTGCACGATGAAGGCCGCGTCGTGGCCGATCCGCTCGATCTGGCCGCGCAGGCGCAGGCTCGGATCGGCCGCGCCGATCGCATAGAGCGCGAATTTGACGCTCGACGAACCGGCATTGAGGACCAGGATGCCGTCAGTCACGGCAGCCCCGCCGCGACGGTCGCGGGCGCTAGGGGACCGTGTAGTCCTTGTATTTCTCGAGCGTCCGGCGCGGCTTCTTCAGGGCATCGCGCCGGAACGGGTCGCCGAGCTCTTGCGTCAGCATGAGTTCGACGACCGTCGGCTTGTTCGCGGCGACCGCCGCGCGCAGCACGTCGCCGACCTGGTCCGGGTGCGCGGCGGTCAGGCCCTCGGCGCCCATCGCCTTGGCAATCGCAGCGAAGCTTGGATTCTTCAGGTTGGTGCCGACGTAACGATCGGCGTAGAAGTCGATCTGGTTCTTTTTTTCAGCACCCCACTGGCCATTGTTGAAGACGACCGCAATGGCCGGGATGTTCTCGCGCACGCAGGTGAGAATTTCGGCAAGGCTCATGCCCCAAGCGCCGTCGCCGACATAGGCGACCGCCGGCCGATCGGCAGCGCCGACCTTGGCACCCATCGCCGTGGGAAAGGCATAGCCGCAATTGCCGAAGCTCATCGCCGCGAAAAAACTGTTCGGCTGATTGAACCTCAGATAGCTATTTGCCACCGAGCAGACATTGCCGATATCGGTGGTCACCACGGCGTTGGCCGGCATAGCGCGCTCCAATTCGCGCAGCGCGCGCCGTGGACTTATCGGCGAGCCGCCAGCCGCCGACATGCCGTCGAGCTCGCGCTCCCACTCCGCCTTCTGCTTCTTGATCTCGGCGACGCGCGACGCGCGATTGCCATGGGCGGTGATCGGCTCGTTCAGCGCCTTCATCCGGTTGTGAATTTCAACCGCGGCGAGCCTGGCATCGCCGTTGATGCCGACCGAGATCGATTTCACCAGGCCGAGCATGCGGTGATCGCAATCGACCTGGATGATCTTCGCGTTCTTCGGCCAGTACTCGATGCCGTACTGGGGCAGGGTGCCGAACGGCCCGAGACGCGTGCCGAGCGCTAGCACGACATCGGCCTGGGCGATCAGCTTCATCGCCGCCTTCGACCCCTGATAGCCGAGCGGACCGCACATCAGCTCGTGACTGGCCGGGAAGCAGTCGTTGTGGAGATAGGATGTGGCCACCGGCGCGCTCAAGAATTCGGCCAGCGTCTTCGCCTCGGCCGCGCCGCCGGCAAAGCCGACGCCGCCGCCGGCGACGATCATCGGAAATTTGGCGGAAGCCAGCAGCCGCGCCGCCTCGTCGAGGCCGTGCGGCCCGCCGGCGCCGCGCTCGATGCGCTGTGCCTTGGGGATGGCCACGTCGATGTCGCCATAGAAATAGTCGCGCGGGATGTTGATCTGCACCGGTCCGCGCTCGGCCATCGCCAAGGTGAAGGCGGTATGGGTGAGTTCGGCGATGCGGTCCGGCCGATTGACGTGCGTCTGGAACTTGGTGATCTTGGAAAAGATCGGCATCTGCTCGGTTTCCTGGAAGCCGCCCAGGCCGATGCTGCCGCTGCCGGTTTCCGGCGTGATGGCGACCACCGGTGAATGCGCCCAATAGGCGGCGGCGATTGCCGTCACGAAATTGGTGATGCCCGGCCCATTCTGCGCGACGCAGACGCCGTGGCGGCCGGTTACGCGCGAATAGCCGTCGGCCATGTGCGCGGCGTTCTGCTCGTGCGCCACGGAGATGAAGCGGATGCCGGCCGGCGGGAAGATATCGAGCGCGTCCATATAGGCCGACCCGACGATGCCGAAGACGTCGGTCACGCCTTCCGCAACCAGGGTCTCCACAAAGGCTTCGCTCGGCGTCATCTTGGTCATCGTTTGCTCCCGTCGCGTTGCGTTTTCCCGTTGCATCGCGACGACCTATGGCGATGGTCGCACGATGACGGACAGTTGAAGTACACATGGGCAGATGGCGTCAAGCCTAGAGGCAGATGGCAAGGTTCGATGGAGCCAGGGCCGGGTTGCCGCGCGGCGGGGCGGAGGCTAACATCGCCGCCGTTTTGCGTGTCGCGGATCACTGAATAGGAGAGGCGTCGCAATGGCGAAGGTCGCATTCCTGGGGCTGGGCGTCATGGGATTTCCGATGGCGGGACACCTCGTCAAGGCAGGGCACGAGGTGACCGTCTACAACCGGACGGGCAAGAAGGCCGACGATTGGGTCGCCAAGCACAAGGGCAAGAAGGCGGCGACCGCGGCCGCCGCCGTGAAGGGCGCCGAGATCGTCTGCGCCTGCGTCGGCAACGACGACGACTTGCGCTCGATCGTCCACGGCGATGCCTGTGCCTTCGCCGGAATGGGGAAAGGAGTGATCTTCGTCGATCATACCACGGCATCCGCGATCGTTGCGCGCGAGCTTGACGCCGAGGCGAAGAAGCGCGGCTTCGGCTTTCTCGATGCGCCGGTCTCGGGCGGCCAGGCCGGCGCGGAGAACGGCCAGCTCACCATCATGGTCGGCGGCGACGCCGGCAGCTTTACCAAGGCCGAGCCCGTGGTCAAAGTCTACGCCAAGGCGGTGACCCATATGGGGCCGGCCGGGTCCGGCCAGCTGACCAAGATGGTGAACCAGATCTGCATTGCCGGACTGGTGCAGGGCCTGTCCGAAGGTTTGAACTTCGCCGCCAAGGCCGGGCTCGATACCGACAAGGTACTGGCGACGATATCCAAAGGCGCGGCACAGTCGTGGCAGATGGAGAATCGCTGGAAGACCATGGCGCAGGGCAAGTTCGACTTTGGCTTTGCCGTCGACTGGATGCGCAAGGATCTCGGCATCTGCCTCGCCGAGGCAAAGAACAACAAGGCGCGGTTGCCGGTCGCGGCGCTCATCGACCAGTTCTATGCGCAGGTCCAAGCGCGCGGCGGCCGGCGCTGGGACACGTCGAGCCTCATCCACCTGCTGGCCAACGATTGAGAGAATGCGTCCCTGGCTCGCCGTCGCCGCGCTCAACGGATTGCTCGCCGTGGGCGTCGGCGCGATCGGCGCGCATGCTCTGCGGGCGACGGCCAGTCCCGAGCGCCTCGCGTGGCTCGATACCGGCCTGCGCTATCACATGTGGCACGCGCTGGCGCTGCTGGCGGTGGCGTGCCTGATGGCGGTGGGTGAGACGCGTCCGCCGGGCCTGGCATTGCGTCTCTCCGCCTGGCTCTTCGCCGGCGGTATCGCGCTGTTCAGCTTCGGGCTCTATCTCATGGCGTTTGCGGGCCTGCACACGCTGGGGCCGATTGTGCCGACTGGTGGCCTCTTGCTCCTTGCCGGCTGGGCGGCGCTCTTCATCCATGCGCTGGGCAGGCGGCCCTGAGGATGGCCGGGGTACAACTACGTGGAACTTTCCTCGGCCTTAACGACGTTCCACAGCGCGTCCATCTCAGCCAACGTCGAATGCTCCGGGCGCTTGCCGCGGGCCGCCAGCAGCGCCTCGACGCGGCGGAAACGGCGGTCGAACTTCGCCGTGGCGGCACGCAGCGCGGTTTCGGCATCGATCCCGGCGAAGCGCGCCACGTTGACGCAGGCGAACAGCAGATCGCCGATTTCGTCCTGCAGCCGTTCGGCCGCTGCGCCGCGGTCGAGTTCCGCGCGGAACTCGCCGATCTCTTCGCTAATCTTGTCGAGGGCCGGCGCGATATCCGGCCAATCGAAACCGACGCGGGCAGCGCGCTTCTGAAGCTTCTGGGCGCGGGCGAGGGCGGGCAGATTGACCGGCACCCCGTCCAATGCGCTCGCGGTCACCGCCGCGCTGTCGGCAGCCCGCCGCTCGGCGGCCTTATGGGCCTCCCAGGCCTCGGTCTGCGCAGCGGTGTCGCGCACGACGGCGTCGCCGAAGACGTGGGGATGGCGGCGGACCATTTTGTCGGACAGATGGGTGGCGATGGCATCGAAGTCGAACAGGCTCGCTTCCTCGGCCATGCGGGCGTGGAAGATCACCTGAAAGAGCAGGTCGCCCAGCTCGTCCTTGAGCGCCGCCATGTCGTTGCGTTCGATGGCGTCGGCCACCTCATAGGCTTCCTCGATCGTATATGGCGCGATGGTGGCAAAGGTTTGCTCAACGTCCCACGGACAGCCGGATCGGCGATCACGGAGCTTGGCCATGACCGCGCGCAGACGATCGATCGGTGGCAGGGCGTGGCTCATCGCGTGATCCTATAATTGCATAATGTTTATTATCGAAAATTAAATTTATGTGTTATTCTTAAGTCATTAGCAGGCTTCATATCGTGTTCCATATCACGTGAAGCTAGGCCGGAACATGCAACGTCAGTCCGTCATAGGCCGGCTCTACCCCAGGCGGCAGCCTTGCGGCATACGCGGCGTAATCGACGGCATGATTCATATGCGTCAGGATCGCCCGCCGCGGCTTGACGCGCGCGATCCAGGCCAAAGTCTGCTCGAGATGGCTGTGCGCCGGGTTGGGCCGGTCCTGGAGGCAGTCGACGATCCAGACGTCGATCCCGGCGAGCGCGGCGAACGCCTCTTCCGGCATCTCCTTGACGTCGGTCGAGTACGCGAATTTGCCGAAGCGCAGACCCAGGGTCGGTTCGCGGCCGCCACCATGAATTTGTCGGAATGGAATGACCTTGAGATCGCCCACGGCAAACGGCCCGCTCACCTCCCGCGCCACCAGGGCCGGCTGGAACCAGATGTCTTGCGCCCGGTGCGGTGACTCGAAAGCATAGCCGAAGCGACGTTTGACGTGGGCCAGCGTATCCGGATCGCCCCAAACATCCAACGGCCCGTTGCGGTAATAGTTGATCGACCGTAGATCGTCGACGCCATGCAGATGGTCGGCGTGGGCGTGAGTCAGGATCACGGCATCGACGACCGAAATCTTAGTGGCAAGCAGCTGCTGCCGGAGATCGGGCGAGGCATCGACGAGAACCCGGTTTTCCCCCTGCTCGACCAGGATCGACACCCGCAGCCGCTTGTTGCGCGGGTCGGGCGACGCGCAGACCTGGCAGGTGCAGCCGACCAGCGGCACGCCGCCCGAGGCGCCGCAACCGAGCACCGTCACCTTCATGCGGTCGCTGCCTTGTCGAACAGGGCGAAGAAATTCGCCGTGGTGGCGCGACCCAGCTCATCGACGGTAATGCCCTTCAATACGGCTACCTTGGCGGCGGTGTGGACGACATAGGCCGGTTCGCAGGGTTTGCCCCGCACCGGCACCGGCGCCAGGTAGGGCGAGTCGGTCTCGACCAGCAGACGTTCGAGCGGCAAGGCGCGCACGGTCTCGCGCAACCCTTCGGCATTCTTGAACGTGATGATCCCGGAGATCGAGATGTAGAAGCCGAGCGCGATCGCCTGCTCGGCCAGGGCGCGCGTTGACGTGAAGCAGTGCAGGACGCCGCGCAGGCGGCCGGCGGCGCAGCCTTCCTTGAGCAACGAAGCGGTATCCTCCTCGGCGTCGCGCGTGTGGACGATGAGCGGCAGCCCGGTATCGAGCGCCGCGCGGATATGCGCACGAAAATTGGCGCGCTGCTGCTCGCGCGGGCTCTTGTCGTAGTAGTAGTCGAGCCCGCTTTCGCCGATGCCGACGACTTTCGGATGATCGGCCAAGGCAATGAGCCGCGCCGCGTCCGTGGCTTCATTGGCCGCTTCGTGCGGATGGACGCCGACCGAGCAGAACACCTCAGGGTGCCCCTCGGCCAGCGCACGGACGCGCGGGAAGTCACGCAGCTTGGTGCCGATGGTGAGCAAAGCATCGATGCCGACCGCTCGGGCACGCGCCAGCGTCCCCGCCACGTCGTCGGCCATCGGCGGGTAGTCGAGATGGCAGTGACTATCGACCAACCGCGTCATTTCTTGGCCGCTCTGGTGGGCGCCGCCGCGCCTTCCTCAACATAGCGCGGGAAGATGCCTAGCGGTGGCGGCAATGTCGTGCCGGCAACCAGAGTACGGTCGAAGGCGGCGTAGTCGCGCGCATCGGCCGGCACCGCAAGTTGGTCGAGCAGTCTTGTCATCGCGTCGGGCATGAAGGGCTGAATCTGCAGAGCGAGGCGGCGCAGCGCTTCAGCCAAAACGTAAAGCACCGTGTTCATCCGAACTTGATCGGTCTTGCGCAAGGCCCACGGCGCCTGCTCGTCGACATAGCGATTGGCGTCGCCGACCACCTGCCAAAGCGCGTCGAGTGCTTTGTGAAAGGCCTGTTCGGCAAGTTCCGTGCGCAATGTCGGCAGCACGTTGCGTGCCGCAGCAATCAGCTTTTCATCGCCGGGCGCCAATACGCCGGCCTTTGGCACGACGCCACCCGCATTTTTCTGAATGAAGCTCAGCACGCGTTGCGCCAGATTGCCGAGGTCGTTGGCGAGGTCGCCGTTGAGCCGGTGAACCATGGCACGGTGCGAGAAGTCGCCGTCCTGGCCGAACGGCACCTCGCGCAGCAGGAAATAGCGCACTGGGTCGAGGCCGTATTTTTCGATCAGATGATGCGGCTCGATGGCGTTGCCCAGCGACTTGGACATCTTCTGACCTTCGACCGTCCACCAGCCATGGGCGAAGACGCGGCGTTGTGGCTCGACGCCGGCGGCCTTCAGGAAGGCCGGCCAGTAGACCGCGTGAAAGCGCAGGATATCCTTACCCACCATGTGAAGATCTGCGGGCCAACAGGCTGTGAACAAATCACTTTTCGTGTCCGGGTAGCCGACCGCGGTAATGTAGTTGGTGAGCGCGTCGAGCCACACATACATGATGTGGCCGGGGGCATCGGGAACCGGCACGCCCCATTTGAACGTCGTGCGCGAGATCGACAGATCTTCAAGACCTTGGCGGACGAAGCTGACGACCTCGTTGCGCCTGGTGTCCGGTGCGATGAAGCGTGGATTCTCCGCGTAAAACGCGAGCAGCCAATCCTGCCAGTCGGCCAAGCGGAAGAAATAGCTCGGCTCCTCCACCCATTCGACTTCGGCGCCTGAGGGCGCGCGCTTCCTGCCGTCGTCGCCAGTGGTCAGCTCGTTTTCGCCATAGAACGCCTCGTCGCGCACCGCGTACCAGCCGGCATATTTGCCGAGATAGATGTTGTCGCGGCCCTTCGGCGACTTGCTGGCGGCAATGGCACGCCAAATCGCCTGGCTGGCCAGGATGTGGCGCGGCTCGGTGGTGCGGATGAAGTCATCGTTCGAAATATTGAGCGCCTTGGCGAGCGTGCGGAAATTCTGCGACACCATGTCGGTGAACGCCTTCGGCGCGATGCCGGCCGCCGCCGCCGCCTTTTCGACCTTCTGGCCGTGCTCGTCGGTGCCGGTGAGGAAATGCACGCGATGGCCGTCGAGCCGCATGAAGCGCGCCAGCACGTCGCAGGCCAGCGTCGTATAGGCGTGGCCGACATGCGGTGCGTCGTTCACGTAGTAGATCGGCGTCGTGATGTAATAGCGCTTCATGGGCCGCAAAATCTCATGGTCGGATTTGGGACGTCGCTGCTGTCTTATAATTAGGCGACGCCCGGCCAACAAGCCATCGAAACTACGGGCGGGTGCTGAGTCACATGCCTGGCCTTGCTCGGCGATGTTTCAGTTAAAGAAGGCCGGCGCCGACGCGGCAATCACGCTTTAACCCGGCGCGCATCACGCCTTCGAGACAATGTCGGCTCGCCGACGGTCCGCACCACCCCGAACGGCCAGACGACCCGCAACTGCGCGCTGGCCGAGGACGAACGCGGAATCATCCGCAATATCAAATCCGGCGCCGAATTCACCATGAAGGACCCGTGCGTCGAGCTCGGGCCGCAATCGGGCTTCAACGCCGAAGCCTACGCCGCCGTGCTGATCGCCGTGCGCGAGTTCCTGACCGCAGCGTTGCTCAAGTAGCGGCGTAAATACATTTTCGATCAAGCCCCGGCGCCCTTGGCAACGGCAAGGAAGGCGTCGAGGAGAACCAATCGGCGATCGAGGTTGAGGCCCTCGGCTGCGGCCGGCAGGCGGTTGAGCCTTTCCCACACCGGCAGCCAGGGGTCCAGGCCGCGCGCCGCCATGCGGGAAATCAGCTGAGCTTCGCCAGCGGCCAGCTCGCCTACCGGCTGGCGCGTCGCAGCGTAGCGGATGACCCGCGCCACGCAATCGGACAGCAGATCGAACGCGGTGCGCAGGTTCGCCGCGGCATCTTCGCCGCTGCGTCCGAGCCGGTCGGCAAAGTCATACACTGCTGGAATGTCCAGCTCTGGCAAGCTGCCGAGCAACGTGAGCATCTCGCGATGCAGTTCGACCCCGCCCCACTCGGCGAGTTCGAGCGCGCGTCCGATCGAGCCCGCGGCCAAGCCGACCAGCGCCGCACGATCCGCTGCCGCCAGCTCGGGCCGATAGCGCTCGATCAGTGTCTGCATGGCGGTGTCGGCTAGCGGCGGCAGCATTAAGGTCCGGCAGCGCGAGCGGATGGTCGGCAACAGCCGGCCCGGCGCGTGGCTGACCAGCAGCAACAAGGCCTGCCGCGGCGGCTCTTCCAGCACCTTGAGCAACGCATTCGCGGCATTGACGTTCATTTCGTCCGCGGCGTCGACGATCACCACGCGCCAGCCGCCCTCTGCCGGCGTCAGATGCAGGAAGTCGCCGACGCCGCGCACGTCTTCAACGACGATCTCATCGCGCAGCTTGCCCGTCTTCGGGTTGGGGTGGCGTTCGACCACGAGAAGGTCGCCATGCCCGCCGGAGGCGACGCGGCGGAACACCGGATGCGCCAGATCGAGTGCGAGCGACACCGGCGCATCGCCGAACAGCCCGCCGGCCCCGCCGCCGGCAAGGGCGAAGCGCGCAAAGCGGTAGGCGAGCGTCGCCTTGCCGATGCCGCGCGGGCCGCCGAGCAGCCAGGAATGCGCCATCCGGCCGGACTGCCACGCCGCGAGCAACGTCCGCTCGGCCGCCTCCTGTGCGGCCAGATGCGGATTGGCGCGCGGCGGCGCCAAGGCGACGACAGCTTCTGCCGGCACAGTAGCCATGGGGCGACCTTACCCTAATTCACAAGACGGGTTGACAGCCGTGTCGCAATGGCGCTATCCGATGAACATGGCATTCCGACTGTCCACGCTGCGACTTATCTGACCGGCGCCCGCGGGCGCCGGCCCGTGCGGTTCTGTTCATTGTCGCAGTGTCTTGGAATGTCCACCATGCGCCCCCACTTCATCGCGGCTTCCCGCCCAGGTCCAGCTCCTTGGACGACGTCCGCGCGACTTACCACCGGCCGCTGACCGGCACATTGCCGTGGCCGGCGGCCGGTCCGCGCGTTGCCAACCGTCACGCCAGCCCTTGCGGGCGGCGCCAGTTCAAGGAGTTTCGTCATGACCGCGATGCCGATTTACAAATACCGTCCCTTTCCTCCCGTCAGCCTATCCGACCGCCGCTGGCCCGAGCGCACCATCGACAAGGCGCCGACCTGGTGCAGCGTCGATCTGCGAGACGGCAACCAGGCACTGGTCGAGCCGATGGGTCCAGCCCGCAAGCGGCGGATGTTCGACCTCCTGGTGAAGATGGGTTTCAAGGAGATCGAGGTCGGGTTCCCCGCCGCCTCGCAGACCGATTTCGACTTCGTGCGGGAGATTATCGACGACGGCCTCGTTCCGCTCGACGTCACAATCCAGGTGCTGACCCAGGCGCGCGAGGAACTGATCCGGCGCACTTTCGAAAGCCTGCGCGGCGCCTGCCGCGCCATCGTCCATCTCTACAATTCCACGTCGACACTGCAACGACGTGTCGTTTTCGGTCTCGACCGTCCGGGCATCATGGCCATCGCCGTGTCGGCTGCCCGGCTGATCAAGGAGCTGGTGCCGACGCTGCCGAGCACGGAGATCGTCTTCCAGTACTCACCGGAGAGCTTCACCGGAACCGAGCTCGACTTCGCCAAGGACATTTGCGAATCCGTGATGGATGTCTGGCAGCCGACGCCCGCGCGCAAGATGATCTTGAACCTGCCGTCGACGGTGGAGATGGCGACGCCCAATGTCTACGCCGACCAGATCGAGTGGTTCGGCCGCAATGTGAAGGGCCGCGACCGTTACGTGCTCAGCGTCCATCCGCACAACGACCGCGGGACCGCCGTGGCGGCCACCGAGCTCGCGGTGATGGCGGGGGCCGAGCGCATCGAGGGTACGCTTTTCGGCAACGGCGAACGCACCGGCAATGTCGACGTGGTGACGCTGGCGCTCAATCTGTTCACCCAGGGCGTCGACCCGGGGCTCGACATCCGCGACGTGCCGGAAATCGCGCGCACGGTCGAATATTGCAATCAGCTGCCAGTGCACCCGCGCCATCCTTACGGTGGAGAGCTCGTATTCACGGCGTTCTCGGGCTCGCACCAGGATGCGATCAAGAAGGGCATGGCGGCGTTGACCGGCAGCAATAGCGGCCTGTGGGAGGTTCCCTATCTGCCGATCGATCCGCGGGACGTCGGCCGCAGCTACGAGGCGATCATCCGGGTCAACAGCCAATCCGGCAAAGGCGGCATCGCCTACCTGCTGCACGCCGACCATGGGCTCGATCTGCCGCGTCCATTGCAGATCGAATTTGCAGCGGTCATCCAGCGCATCGCCGACGAATCCGGCAAAGAGATCGGCTCGGAGACGATCTGGACGGAGTTCACCAGGGAGTACCTGTCGCCCGGCCGGGTGCAGTACCTGCAACACGTGACGCTGCCGACCGCCGGCGGCGAGCGATGCATCGAGGCGCAGATCCGCCTCGATGGCGTCGAGCGAACAATCACCGGCCGCGGCACCGGCCCGATCGACGCCTTCGTCGATGCGCTGCGGTCCGGCTGCGGCATTGCGGTGGAGATTGCCGACTACCGCGAGCACGCCGTCCGGCGTGGCGCCGATTCGAGCGCCGCCGCCTATGTCGAGGCGAAGATAGGCGATCGCACGCTGTTTGGTGTCGGCATCGACCCCAACATCGTTGGGGCGTCGTTGCACGCCATTGCCAGTGCCGTCAGCCGGGCGATGCGGGCCTCATAGACGGACGCCGAACCGCTGCGAGACGGTGCTGAGAATCTGCGTCGTCACCGCATCGGCCGCTTGCGCGGCATCGATGACGACGCAGCGCCGCTTCTCGCGGCGGGCAATATCGAGGAAGCCGCGGCGCAAGCGCTCGTGGAACGCGCGCTGCATCCGCTCGTAACGCGTTTCCTTGCCCAGGCGTGCGGCTGCCCGGGCTAGCCCCTTGGCGACGGGAAGGTCGAGGATCAGCGTCAGGTCCGGTGCGAATTTACCGACGACCAGGCGGTAGAGCGCAGCGACGATATCGCGGCCCAACCTGTGCCCATAGCCTTGGTAGGCCATGGTCGAATCGGCGAAGCGGTCGGAGATCACCCAGGCGCCGCGCTGGAGCGCCGGGCGGATCACATGGTGCAGGTGCTCGGTGCGCGCGGCGAAGTGGAGCAGTGCCTCGGTCTTTGGCTGCCAGGTTCCGGGATCGCCTTCGACGAGCAGGGTGCGAATTCGCTCGGCGCTCGGCGCGCCGCCCGGTTCCCGGGTCGTCACGACATCGATGTCGATGCCGCGCAACGCAGCGGCGAGACGCAGTATCTGCGTTGTCTTCCCCGCCCCCTCGCCGCCTTCAATCGTGATGAAATGTCCACGCCGTGCGCGTCGGGTCGCGGCTCCGCGCCGCTTGGGTGCGGTCACCGCCGGCTGCCGCCGCCCCACAGCAGGTAACCGACGGCGGCGCCGATGCGGCCGGCAAAGCCGAGGCGCCCCACGTCGCGTTCGGCGACGAGCGGCAATTCGATCGTGTCGATGCCCGGCGCGGACACCACCAGCCTGCCGACTCTGTCACCCTTAGCCAGCGGCGCAGGAATCGGCGAGTCGTAGATGGCCGTCGCCTTCATCTGCTGGCGCGCTCGGCGCGGCAGCGTGACGATGAGATCCTTCTCCGCGACCAGGTTGACGGAAGGCTCCGCGCCCAGCCAAACATCGCCCTTGTCGACCGTCTGTCCGGCCCTGAATAGCGCGTAGTTGGCGAATTCGCGATAAGACCATTCGATCAGACGCTCCGCCTCCGTGCCCCGCACCTTGATGCTTGGCATGCCGTTGAGCACCATGATGATGCGCCGTCCCTCGCGTATCGTCGAAGCCATGAGGCCATAGCCGGCGTCCTCCGTGTGGCCGGTCTTGATGCCATCGGCGCCGAGGCTCTTGTAAAGCAGCGGATTGCGGTTGCCCTGCTTGATCGGTACGCCTTTCTCATCCTTGCCGTAGGTAAAACTCAGCTCGCTGTAATATTTGTAATATTCCGGGAAGTCGGTGATCAACCGTCGGGCAAGAGTGGCGAGGTCGCGCGACGTCATGTAGTGATCGGCATTGGGCCAGCCGCTCGCATTCCGGAAATTGCTCCCTTGCAGGCCGATGCGACGAGCCTCTTCGTTCATGCGTTCGGCGAAGGCATCCTCGGAGCCGGCGATTCCCTCGGCCAGCACGATGCAGGCGTCATTGCCCGATTGCACGATCATGCCGCGGATCAGGTCTTCGACCTTCACCTGGCTGTTGAGCGCGACGAACATCTTGGAACCCTGGATGCGCCACGCCCTTTCGCTCACCGGCAGCATGTCTTCAAGCGACATCCGCCCCTCTTTCAGCGCCTTGAACACGAGATAGGCCGTCATGACCTTGCTCATCGACGAGGGCGGCATGCGCTCGTCGGCGTTCTTCTCGAACAATATCGCGCCCGTCTGAAAGTCGACGATCAGAGCCTGCCGCGCGACGGTTTCAAAGATTTGTGGCGCCGCCGGAGCGGCAGAAGCCGCCGGCGCCGCCGGAGCGGCCGCGGCCGGCGGCGTGCGAGCGGCGTTACGGTTTTGGGCCCGGTCGCGCTTCTGCGGTTCCGCCTGCTGCGCCATGGCCGATTCCAGCACGAACCCGCCCATAGCCAGACCGACTGCCACCAGGGCGGCGATCCGCCATCGGCGCTTGAAATACATTGCGGTCATCATCGATCGCTCCTGAATCCTTCGCCGCCGATCCGCGAGTACGGCGGCCTATGTAGCCACACTTTGCGTCTAAACTTTGGCGCGGCGGCGTTCCTACTCCGCCACGACCACGCGCGCATCGGGCGCGACCGTCGCAACTTGGTCGAGCAAGGTGTCCGCCTCACGCACCGATTGTACCGGGCCGACGCGGACGCGATAGAGCTGCTGCGAGCCCGAACCGATGGCCGAAACCTTGGCGCTGCCGTAGCGCGACAAGCGCGCACTCAAGCGGTACGCCGTATCGTAATTGGCGAAGGCGCCGGCCTGCACGAAGAGGCCGGAGGGCCGCACGGCTTCTTGCGTCACCATCGGCGCCGCCTGCGCATGCAATGGTACCGGCAGCGCCGCGACCTCGCGCGACGCGGTCTGCGGCGGCGCTATCTGCCGCGATGCTGCAGCCGCAGGGCCCGCGGGTATCGGCGGCCCGGCAGGCGCCGGCGATGTGATGATCGGGGCCGCCGGCCGCGTTGCGACCTGCGCGGCGGCCGAGCCGTTGCGGCCCGCAGTCTTTCTCGATGCAGCGGATGGCTCTGGGGGAGGCAGCGTCTCCGACGGCGGCGGTAGCGGCGCAGACGCGACCGGACTCGCGACGCGAGCACCGGGCGGCGGCGGC
>JACQDQ010000167.1 GCA_016201015.1 Pseudomonadota bacterium
ATCCGGCGACCTCGACCGTGGTGCCGACATCGGCGGCATTCCGCGCGCGCGCTGTCAGAAGATTCATCTTCGGGCTGCCGATGAAGCCGGCAACGAATTTGTTGGCCGGTCGATTGTAGAGGTCGAGCGGCTGTCCGACCTGTTCGATGCGCCCGGAGCGCAGCACGACGATCTTATCGGCCATTGTCATCGCCTCCACCTGATCGTGCGTCACGTAGATCATGGTCGAGCCGATATCCTGATGGAGCTTGGCGATCTCGACCCGCATCTGCACGCGCAATTCGGCATCGAGGTTCGACAGCGGCTCGTCGAACAGGAAAATGCGCGGCTCGCGCACGATCGCTCGGCCGATGGCGACGCGCTGGCGCTGGCCGCCGGACAACGCCTTCGGCTTGCGGTCGAGCAAGGCTTCGATCTGCAGGATCCGGGCCGCCTTGCGCACGCGCATGTCGATCTCGGCCCGCGGGAGACGAGCGGTTTCGAGGCCGAAGGCCAGATTCTTATAGACGGTCATGTGCGGATAGAGCGCGTAGGACTGGAATACCATCGCGATCCCGCGCTGGGCGGCGGGCATTTCGTTCATGCGCGAGCCGTCGATGAAAAGCGTGCCGTCGCTGATCTCCTCGAGCCCGGCGATCATGCGCAGCAGAGTGGATTTGCCGCAGCCCGAGGGACCGACGAAGACGACGAATTCGCCGGGCGCGATGTGGAGATCGACGCCGTGGATCACCTCCACTTCGGCGTAACGCTTGCGGATTCTCTCAAGATCTATGCTGGTCAATGGCGGATCGTTCCCATTGGCGACTGTTGAGCGGATGCTTGGATAGGCCGGGCGGGGCGCCGGCTTCGACACTTCGGATGGCGAACGCCGAGGCGAGCGGCGTGCGGCCAGTCGCGCGGTCGATGATCGGGGCGGTCTTCAGAAGTCCCTCACGTTTCCTGGTCAACGCTTGAGGCCGGTCGTGGCAACGCCTTCGATCAGCAGGCGCTGGAAGAACAAGAAGAACGCCACGACCGGCACGAGAACTAGCACCGACATGGCGAACAGCGCCCCCCAGTCGGACTTGCCGCTCGAGTCGACGAAGGCGCGCAGGCCGAGCTGGACCGTGTAGGAGCCGATGTCGTTCAGGTAGATGAGCGGGGCAAAGAAATCGTCCCAGGTGAAGATGAAGGTGAAGATCGCCGCCGTTGCCAGCACCGGCAGCGACAGCGGCAGAATCACCTTGCGGTAGATCCGCCACGGGCTGCAGCCGTCCATCATCGCCGCCTCGTCGAGCTCACGCGGTATGCCACGGAAGAACTGAACCATCAAGAAGATGAAGAAGGCGTCGGTCGCCATGTACTTGGGCACGACGAGCGGCAGGATGGTATCGACCCAGTCAAGGCTGAGGAAGAGGATGTATTGCGGGATGAGGGTGACGTGATAGGGCAGCATCAGCGTGCCGAGCATCAGGGCGAACCAGAAATTCTTGCCCTTGAAGCGCAGGCGGGCAAAGGCATAGGCCGCCAGCGAGCACGACAGCACGTTGCCGATGACACAGAGGACCGAGATGACCAGGGAATTCCAGAAGAACCGGCCGAAGCCGATCTTCAACCCCGACCAGCCCCGCACATAGGCGTCGAAATCAAGGCGCGACGGCCAGATCGACATGCTCGAGAAAATCTCGTTCTCGGGTTTGCACGAGCTGGCAAGCATCCACAGCAGTGGATAGAGCATCACCAATGACGTGCCGCATAGCAGCAGGTGGATGCCGAGCGAGAGAGCGCGGGCCCTCACCACCGTTCCCGATCCCACGATCGGTCGGCGGTGCATGCCGTCAGTCATCGTAATGCACCCAGTATCGTGCGGTGATGAACGAGACTGCCGTGAAAAAGGCGATGATCAGCACCAGAACCCAGGCCAACGCCGCGGCATAACCCATGCGGAAATAGGCGAAGGCCTCTTGGTAAAGATACAGCGTGTAGAACAGCGTCGACCTGACCGGGCCGCCGGTACCCTCGCTGATGATGAAGGCGGGAGTGAACGCCTTGAAGGCATCGATCGTCTGCACGATGGCGTTGAAGAAGATGACGGGGGTGAGCAGCGGCAGCGTTATCTTGAAGAACTGGCGCCGCTTGCTGGCACCCTCGAGGCTTGCCGCCTCGTAGACGTCGTGCGGGATCTGCCGCAAGCCGGCGAGGAAGATGATCATCGGCGAGCCGAACTGCCAGACGCTGAGAACAACCAGGGTATAGATCGAATAGTCGGGATCTGAGATCCAGCTTGGGCCGTGGATGCCGACCAGCGCGAGGACCTTGTTGACGAGCCCATCGCCGGAAAATAGTTTCCGCCACAAGACGGCGATCGCAACGCTCGCCCCGAGCAGCGAGGGGAGATAGAAGATCGCGCGATAGAGCGGCAGGCCGCGGATGCCCTTGTTCAAGGCCATGGCGACGGCGAGCGCGAAGCCGAGCTTCAAGGGCACCGCGAACGCAACGAAGAAGAACGTGACCTTGAGCGAGGCGATGAAGCTCACATCGTTCGTTGCAATCCGCACGTAGTTCGCGGCGCCGATCCAACGCGGGGCTTGGATCAGATCGAAACTGGTGAAAGACAGGAAAAGCGAGGCGAGCGTCGGCCCGGTGGTGAGGCAGAAAAACCCCGCGAACCAGGGAAGCAGGAATAGGTAGGCCCGCGTATCGTTGGCCGAAGCCCGCGACACGCGGCTCCTACGGACAAGACGCCGTGCACCAATGGCGCCAGCGCTGTGCACGCCTCACCCTCGGGCTAGAATCGACTGTGCTTCCTCAATGAACTGCTTGCCGGCAGCGTTCACCGTCGTGCGGGCGAAGCCGACCTCTTCATTGATCCGGCGCAGCGTCCGCTGGATCTCGCCGGCGCCGTTAGGCGGCGGCGCGGGCAACGGCCCCACCCGGTCCGAGACAAGCGAGATGTACCTGATGCTTTGCTGATCGAGCTCATTGAGGTCCGGGGTGATAAATTTGCGCATCGCGGCCGAGGCCGGGACGCCGCGCTCGACTGTCAAGACCTTCGCCGCCTCCTGGTCCTCGACGAAGAAATTGACGATACGCGCCGCCTCCTCATTGAATTTGGTCCGCGCGTACACGCTCCACATCTGGGACGGCTTGAGATATTGCCCCGGCTTCGCCCCTGGGCCGCCGGTCGGATACATCGTCATCGACAGTTTCTGCGGATTGAGCGTTTGGTAGCCGACGAGCAGGTTCGAGTGCTCGAACGCGGTCGCCGCCTTGCCGAGCGACAGCATGGCGCTGTCGTTGCTGCCCCGATCGAGGGCCTGTACGTCCGGCGGCACGCAGGCCTTGCGCTTGCGCATATCGTCCCAATAGCCGTACCACTCGGCTATGTCTTTCGCGTCGAAGCCCAGTTTGCCTTCCGGCGTATAGAGCGCCTTGCCGCGCTGCCGCATCCATATCTCGAGTCCCGGCTCGACGCCGCCGCCGTCCTGACTGCCCCAAAAGCCTTCCTTCTTGGTCGCCTTGGTGAGTTCGGCGCAGATTTCGGCGAATTGCGCCCATGTGGTCTCGTGCGTCGGCGGGTTGACGCCCGCCGCTTCGAATGCCGTCTTGTTATAGAGGATCGCGGTCGAGTTGAGGCCGAGACTCACGCCATAGACCTTGCCGTCGACGCGGCCGCTGTCGATTGCGTCCTTGCCGAAATCGGCGATGTTGAGGACCGCCGGCATGAACTCGTCGAGCGCCAGCAGCGCGCCGCGCCGCGCATATTCGAAGATGTAGCGGTAGTCCATCTGAATGATGTCGGGAGCGTTGCGGCCGGCTGCCTGCGTCGCGAGTCGTGGCCAGTAATCGCCCCAACTCAGCGTCTCGCCATCGATCTTCACTCCCGGGTTGCGAGCGGAATACAGGTCGTTAACCTTGAAGGTTCGTTCGGCGCGTTCCCTTGAGCCCCACCAGTACATGCGCAACCGCTTTTCCTGCGCGACGGCGGCGGGGACACCACTCGCAGTGAGCGCCAGTGCGCTGGCGCCGGTCTTGAGCAGCGTTCGCCTGTCGATAAAGGCTGTCGTCATCTGGCTTCCTCCCATTTGCGTGCGCGTCTGCCGCTAGCGCATCGTTTGCCGGTATCTAATCCTATCACTCGAGGCGGCCGGTCATCGACTCACGCAACCCCCCGTCTTCAGGAATTCGGCCAGCCAAGCGCAGCGACCGCGACAACCATGTTGATATTATCATCCTGCAACGCGCCGGTCAGCCCTCGGCGGCGTTGTCGCGCTGTGTTCGCGGTCTACGGGGGAGGCGGACGGAATCGCAGCTTAAGCAGCAGCACCGGCCCGTCTCGCACGAGACGTCAAGACGGCGCGTTAGACAATATAGGCAGGAAATCAGTGTGGGCGGTCCGTGTCTTGATCATCGACGGACACTATGCCGCCGCTCGCCCTCAGCCAGCCGGCAGCCGCGTCCATCCCCTTTGAGCCAGCCGCTCACTCTCCGGGCGGCTTCTTCTCCTTCGACTTCTGATTGTTCGGCCCATTCGAGTGCTGCCCGCCGCCATGCGCCGGCGACTGCACGCTCGGCTGAACGCCCTGCGGCTGCGGCCCACGTTGCTGCGCACCCGGCTGAGCGGCCTGCTGTGGCGGTTGCGGTTGACGCGACCAACCCTGCGGCGTCGGCCTGATCTGCGTTTGCTGCTCAATGTGCCGGGCCGCCGCTGTCGGCGCCCCGGTCCCGGCTTGCGCGTGCCCGTTATCCACCGGCGGCTTAGCGGCGGTCGCGGGTTGCGGCGTCGCGGCGTGTGTCGTCGTGCCCGAATGGGCAATCGGCGGGCCGGGTGCAACGGTGGAAGACGGCTTCGCCTGCGGCCCCGCGGGCAGCGATGCCGGCGCTGTGGGTCCGCTATGCGCGAGTCCCTGCCCGCCGGTCGCGCCTGGCGCGGCGGCGCTCCGGTTGATTCTCGGCCCCGGAGATTTCGGTACAACCGGCACCTGCGGAACGGAGGTCGCACCGGCAGCGGTCGTACCCCCGGTCGGTGGTGTATTTGCGGCAACCGGTCCGTTCGCAACGGTGGCTGACGTGTTTGGACCGGGCAGATTCGTGGCGGCAGACACGGCAACCCCGGCCTTCGCCGCGGCGCTTGGTTGCAGGTGGCCGACATTCTCCGTCACCGGGACCCGGGCGAGCTGCTCGCGGGGCAACGTCAGCGTCGCGTTGCGCACCGACGCTGCGTTGGTGAAGGCGGTCGCCGGTACGACCGTCGTCGCCTGCTGATTGACGAACTTTGTGACGGTCACGTTGTTAGTGACGGAATTGACATTCGTAATGTTGTTGATGACCGTCGCGTGGACGCTGGTGACGTTGACATTCCGCACATAGGCCACGCTTGCCGGATAATAGGGGCGGAAGACCTCGAACGGCGCCAGCGGTACCCACCCAACGGCCACGAACGGGTTGGCACCGATCGCAATGGAAACACCCCAGTGAGCGCCACCGACGAATGCGACGAGCGCCGGCGCGTAGACCGGTCGCTCAACGAGCACGCCTGGGCTCCAGGCCCAGACGCCGTCGATCAAGACCCAGCGGCCGTAATGGAAGGGCGCAAAGCCCCAGGGCGCATCGTCGACCCAGGTCCAGCCCCACGGCGGTACGAAGGCCCAGTGGCCGAAGCGATAGGGCGCCCAGCCTACCGGCACCGCCGTCGGATACCAGACCGGCCCGTAGGTCGGCACGGTGTGCCAGCGACCATTGGCATCGAGATCCTGGTAGCCAGTCATGTGCGGCGAGACGTAGCGGCTCGTCTCCGACGCAACTTCGCGGCGCTCACGCGCCAGCGCCCAGTTGTCGAAGGGCGTCGCGTTGCCCTCCACCAGGGTGAAGGTCACCGGATCGCCGCTGATGACGGCACTCTCGCCCGGCAGAATCTCAAGCGTCGCGCGCGGACCGTTGACCCGCGCCTGGCCTTCCAGCACCGTGACTTTGACCTGCTCGGTCGGCGCCTCGCCGTTCGGATGCCCGGCATCGACATTGTAGCTGCCCGCCTGCAGCAAGTTCACGTCGCCACGCGGCGTTTGCACCTGCATTCCGCCGGGCGGCACCGTGTGCAGATGGACATTGACGATGCCCTGGTTGACGCGGAATTGCGTCGCCGAATCGTCGAGGCGAAGCATGTCGACCGCGGTCGTCTGATCCATGCGGATTTCCGCCGCACCGACCTGGATTTCCGTCCGAGCGTTCGGCTCGGTCCAGAGCGAGTTCCCCGACGTCACTGGAAAGTTCAATGTCGCCGGCGACCATTGCTCCTGGTCGGCCGCATGGAACGACACCGTGCCTTCCGTGTAGCTGAGCCGTCCGGCATGGCCGGGCGGATCGGCAAGGGCAGCGGCGCCGCCGCCGAGCAGGATGAGCGTTGCTGCGGCGAGGCGGCGTGTCATCGGCATGGCAGACATCGGAGAACCTCTTCCTTGCGGCATTTGCGACGAACGGCGTCGACGCCATTCCCCGAGTTCTCCCCCGAAGTCGCCTTGCGCAAGGCGGGCGGCCCGAACTACGAGGAAAGGTCATCACGCTCGGCTCTCAGTCGACAACAAGGAACTTGGTGGTCCTATTCCGCCGCGTGGCGTGATCATTCCGGGCGGCGCTGTGACATCTCTGTGACACGCGCCGTTCGACGCCACTCTCTGTCCGCGCGGCAGCTTCGCCGTCCGCTTAGCCGGGCATTTGCTCCGGGTGATGGCCGACGCGGAAATCGTTGCATCCGCTGCGATCGACACCGCGCAGCAACCAGATCGGCCTTGCGGCGAAGTCGACCGTATAGCCGCTCGCCGCAGTTCGCGGCATCAGCCCCCGGTCGAAATGCGAGGTCGCCGGCATGTAGCGAATGGCCACGCCGGCCCGCCGTTGCGGCGAGCGGTTCGCGTTGGAGCCATGGATGAGGTAGACGTCGTGCATGGACATCTCGCCGGCTTCGAGCTCCACATCGAACGCCGCGCCCGGATCGAACGCGCCGGCCTTCACCGTCTGCGTCAGCACCACATCGGCGCGGTCCTCGCGCATGTGGTCGTAAAGCCGCCGTTCGCAATGCGAGCCGGGAATCACCCGGAGGCAGCCGTTCTCCACTGTCGAGGCGTCGAGCGCGATCCACACCGTGCATGTCGCCAGCGGCCGGATCGGCCAGTAATGCCCGTCTTGGTGCCACGGCACCGCCATGCCGTCGCCGCCGGGCTTACAAAAGATTTGGCAACCCCACAGGATGATGCCGGAGCCGATCAGCTGCGCGACCATGTCGAGGATGCCGGGATCGCGCGCGAGATCGAGGAAGTCGCGGCTGCCGCGCACGCCCTCGCCGTTCTCGCCCTCGATATGCGCGCTCACCAACCGCTCGGGCCGAACGGTAGGATTCTCCGCGATGAGGCGGTCGAGCGTGCGGCGCAAGCCATCCACCCTCGCCGCCGGCAGCCGCAGGGCGGGAACGACGATTCCGGTAGCGTGATAGCGTTCGATGTCGGGCTGCGACAAGCGAAGCATGCCGCGTTCTCCTCGACTCGTTCTAGCACATGACCGCGTTCATGACGGGGGATGATGCGGCGTCGGGTCCGGCCCGGGTTGAGTCCGGCGCCCTAGCGGCGGAGCACCTCTTTCAGCGCCGCCAGCACCGCGTCAGTGTCCTCTGCCGTCCCTGCCGTGATACGGATGAACGTGTCGTAACCGGGCATGCGCCAATTGGCAATGATGATCCCACGATCGGCAAGGGCAGCGAGCACTGGCGCGGCGGGGTGGCCGATATCGGCCGAGATGAAATTGGTAACCGTCGGCAGCGGATTCAGGCCCAGCGTGATGAGGCCGGAGGCCAGCCGCGCTATCTCGCGCTGGCACCCGGCAATCAGCGCGTCGCGATATTCAGGCTCTTTCAGAGCGGCCAGAGCCGCGGCATAGGCCAGCTCGCTAACCGCGAAGGCCTGACGGACCTTGCGGTACTGCACAGCCGTCGCCGGCGAGTCGCACAACGCGTAGCCGACGCGCATGCCGGCGATGGCATAGGCCTTGGAGAAGGTGCGCAACACCGCCCACGGCGCCGCCCGCCGCTTCAGCGGCACGAACACGTCCGGCGCACCCGCCGCTTTGGCGAACTCGAAATAGGCTTCGTCGAACACCAGCAGCACATGCGCCGGCACGGCATCGACGAGCCGCGCAAGCTCGGCGGCGCTCAACATGCCGCCGGTCGGATTGTTCGGATTGCAGCAGAACAACACGCGCGTGCGCGGCGTGACCGCCGCCGCCAACGCGTCGACGTCGTTGGCGCCGCCGGCGGCGGTTTTCACCTGCACCGGCCGCCCGCCTAGCAGCAGCGTCGACATCTGGTAGCGCTGGAAGCTCGGGACCGGCATCACCGCCTCGTCGCCCGGATCGAGCGTGATCATGCAGCTCGCATGCAGCAGCTCCTCGCTGCCGTTGGCAAAGGTGATGCAATCGGCCGGCACGCCGGTCTGCTCGGCCAGTGCGGACGCCAGGCTGGCGCTGACCGGCTCGGGATAGCGGTTGGAACCGCGCGCCGCCGCATCGATCGCGACGATCACCGCCGGTGACGGCGGCAGCGGACTTTCGTTCAGATGCAGCACCCGCGCTTTGGCGCCGCCGGGACGCCGCCAAATCTGCGATGCCGCCGTCGGCCCCGGAGAGGCCGGAATCGCAGCAATCGCCGGCCGAAACGGGCCGGTGGTGGTCGTCATGGAATACGCTCCTTGAAATCCGCGCGAGAGTTCAGGCGATCAAGAATATCTGCTGATTTGATTGGCGTCGTGCGTTGGATTGTACCGAAACAATTCGAATCGAATGCGCAGGCGGCGGTCGCGACGTCCAATTCGATACGAATACCGCCCGTCAACTCCGCCGCCCGGCGCTCATCGCGCGCTCGATGCGAGCGCTGTAGCGCGACAGGCTGAAGCAGATCACGAAGAACACCGCGCCGGCGAAGAAATACGCGGTGGCCCGCACTTGGTCGCCGATCAGCCATTCCGGATCGACGATCCCGCCCTGCAGCACGCCGAGGAAGTCGAACAACCCGACGATCAGAATGATCGTCGTTTCCTTCACGACCGACACGCAGACATTGACGATGCCCGGCAGCGACGCCGTGATCGCCTGCGGGATCACGATGCGCACGGCGATCTGCCACCGCCGCAGACCAAGCGCGATGCCGGCTTCGCTTTGCTGCCATGGCACCGACTGCAGGCCGCCGCGGAACACTTCCGCGAAATTCGTTGCGTTGAACAGCGTGAAGGCGACGAGCGCGCGCACCAGCTCGTTGATCTCGATTCCGGGCGGCATGAACAGCGGGAACATGACGATCGCCAGGAACAGGATGCCGACCAGCGGTAACCCGCGCACGATGTCGATATAGCAGGCCGACACCGCCGCCACCACGCGCAGCGCCGAGCGCCGCCCAAAGGCGAGCAACAAGCCAAGTGGGATCGAGGTGCCGATCGTCCACGCTGCGACGGTGACGGTAAGCATCAGGCCGCCCCATTGCGCGGCCGGCACCGCTGGCAGGCCAAGCACGCCGCCGCGCAGCAAAATTCCGGCGACCGGCGGATAAGCGAAGAGTAGCCCGGCGGCGATCGCGGTCTTGCGGCGGATTCCGGGCAGCAGCAGCACGACGAGGCCGACCACGCCGATCAAAGCCGCAATGTTCACCCGCCAATGCTCGACCGGCGGATAGCGGCCGTAGAGAATCTGGTTGGCGCGCATGCGGATGAACAACCAGCAGGCGGCGTCGCGAGCGGCGCAATCGCGGCCGGAGCTGCCGCTCCACACCGCATCCAGCAATGCCCATCGGAACAGCTCCGGCAGTGTTGTCGCCAGCCAGACCAAAACGACGATGCTGAGCAGCGCATTGAGCGGCGTCGATACGCAACTGCGCAGGAAGTCGCGCATGCCCGCCATGCGTCAGCGCTCGACCAACTGGACGCGGCGGTTGAACGCGTTTGCGGCCACCGCAATGCCAAGGCACAGCATCAGATAGGTGGCCATCGTTATGCCCATGATCTCAAGCGGTTGGCCGGTCTGGTTGAGCGCGGTGCCGGCGAAGATGAGCATGAGATCGGGATAGGCGATCGCCGCGCCCAAGGACGAGTTCTTGAGCAGGTGGATATATTGCCCGGCCAGCGGCGGCACAATGGCGCGTAGCGCCTGCGGCACGACGATTTGGAGATAGACGCGCCATCTGCGTAGACCGAGCGCCAGCCCGGCCTCACTTTGGCCCTTGTCGACCGAGAGCACGCCGGCGCGCACCAGTTCGGCGATGAATGCTGCGCCATAGATGGTCAGGCCGACGATCATCGCGACGAATTCCGGGATGATCGCCGCGCCGCCACGGAAATTGAAGCCGCTCAGCGTCGGTATGTCCCAGGATACAGGCGCGCCGGCCCATGACCAGGCAAAGACCGGCAAGCCGAAAGCCAGCGCTGGTCCGATCCAGCGCGGCGACCACGCTTCGCCGGTGTCGACGCGATGCCGCCGCGCAAAGTGCCCCAGCATGATCCAGCCGGCGATGCCGGCGGCCACGGCCACGGTGAACGGAGCGAGCCCGGGCTCGGCGACCGGTGCGGCAACATACAGCCCGCGCTTGTTTAAGTACGCCACGCCGAGAAATTCGAGGCTTTGGCGCGGCAGCGGCAGCGTGCCGAGCACGGCGAAGTACCAGTAGAAGAGCTGCAGAAGCAGCGGGATATTGCGCACCAGCTCGACATAGGCCGCCGCCACTGCAGCGACCAGCCGGTTGGTCGACAGCCGCGCGAGGCCGATGACGAAGCCCAACGCGGTCGCCAACGCGGCGCAAATTGCGGCGAGCACGACGGTGTTCAGCGTGGCTGCCACAAAGGCGACCAGATAGCTCGAGCGCTCCGAGTATTCGATCAGATGCTGCGCGATATCGAATCCAGCAGGCCGCGCCAGAAAGCCGAAGCCGGTATGGACGTTCAGTCGAGCGATATTGGCCACGACGTTGCTGGCGATGAAACCGAACAAAGCGGCAAGCGCCAACAGTAGGCTGCCCTGAACCAGCAGCGCACGCGGTCCCATGCGTGCAAACGCCAAGCGCCTGGGCGGTGGCCGCTTCAGACCGGCGGCCGGGACTTGCACGACGGCATCGGTCATCATCGGCCGCCCGTCACCGCGCCCGACGACCCTAGCGGATCGGCGGCGCGATCATCAGGCCGCCGTCGCGCCACAGCGCGTTCAAACCCAGGCCCAGCCGCAGCGGCGACTTGTCGCCGATGTTACGATCGAAGATCTCGCCGTAATTGCCGATCGCCTTGATCACGTTGTAGGCCCAGTCGGCCGACAGGCCGAGCTTCTGTCCCAAATTGTCGCCGACGCCGAGCAGCCGCTTCACTTCCGGATTGGTCGAGCCCTTGCGCAGCTCATCGACATTCGCCGATGTAACCCCCAACTCCTCGGCCGCGATCGTCGCGTAGTAGGTCCAGCGCACGATATGAGACCACTGGTCGTCGCCCTGGCGCACGACCGGCCCGATCGGCTCCTTCGAAATCGTCTCGGGCAAAATGACATGATCCCCGGGGGTCTTCAGCGCCACGCTGCGCGAGGCGAGCGAGCCGCGATCGTTCGACCAGGCGTCGCATCGCCCCTCGTCATAGGCGAGACGGGTCGCGTCAGTGCCGTTGAAGGCAACGATCTTGTATTGCATGGCATGGGCGTTGAAATAGTCGGCGACATTGAGTTCCGTCGTCGTGCCCTGGGCGACACAGATCGCCGCGCCCTTCAGTTCGTTCACGCTTTTGACGCCGAGCGACTTGCGCACCATGAAGCCCTGCCCGTCATAGAAGATGGCCATGGGAAACTCGACGCCGGAGCCGTTGTCGCGGTTGTAGGTCCAGGTGAAGCGGTGCGTCAGCACGTCGACGGTGCCGGCGGTCAACATGGTGAAGGCATCGCGCGGCTCGGCGACGCGGGTCTCGATCTTGCTTGCATCGCCGAACACGGCCGCCGCCAGCGCATGGCAAAAATCGATGTCGAAGCCGCGGAACTTTCCCTGATTGTCGGGAAACGCGAAGCCTGGATTGTTGGGTGCGGTGCCGCAGCGCACCACGTTGCGGGCCTTGACGTCGTCGAGCGTCGCGGCCTCAGCGGCCGACCACACCGCGGCCGCCGCCATCGCACCGAAGAAAACAATATTCCTGACAACCATTTTCGCTCCTCTCCTATTTCTTTCAATAAGAGCTGCCGTGGTCAGCCGCGCACCTTCGGCAACTGGATAAACGGCCACGGGCTCGGCATCACGCCGCAGGGAACTTCGATCAAAATCGGCTCATTGGCACTGAAGGCCGACTCCAGCGCGCGCCGCAGCGCATCCGGCTTTTCCGCGCGCACGCCCTTGATGCCAAAACTTTCGGCAAGCCGGACGAAGTTGGGATTCAGCAGGTCGCTGGCGATAACCCGATTGCCGTAATTCTCCTCCTGCATGCGGCGGACATTGCCGTAGGCGCTGTCGTTGAAGACGACCACCGCCAGCGGAATGCGATGGCGCACGCAGGTCGCCAGCTCCTGTACGTTGAACATGAAGCCGCCGTCGCCGGAGATCGAGACCACGGGCACGTCGGGTCGCGCGTCCTTGGCGCCGAGCGCGGTCGGAAAGCCCGAGCCGAGCGTGCCTTGGTAGCTCGACGACAGAAAGGCGCGCGGTCGATAAACCGGGAAGGCGATGCGCGAGGTGTAGCCAACCTGGGTCAACTCATCGACGAAGATGCCGTTCTCCGGCAGCACATCGCGGATCGCCCGCAGATAGGCAAGCTGCGGCTCGAGGACCGCCATCTCGCGCGCCACCTGCGCCTTGACCGCCGCGATCTCATCCTTGCGCGAAACAGCTTCAGGATGGCTGGCAAGTGCCGCCTCCAACCGCCGCAGCACCGCAGGCGCATCGCCGATCAGGGCCAGCGCCGGAGCGCGGAAGCGGGCGGGCTCGGTGGGATCGATGTCGATCCGGATCACTTTCAGCCGGTCGTCCACGCCCCACAGCGCCAGCGGCGTCTGCAGACGCGTACCGATCGCCAGCACCACATCGCAGTACCTCCACAAGCGGTGCCCGGCCGGATAGTTCAGGCCGAGCGGGTGCCGATCATCGAGCACGCCGCGCCCCATGCGATAGCTCACCACCGGCGCCTGCAATCGTTCGGCAAGCCGCCGCACGGCATCCGCCGCCTCCAAGGCGCCGCCGCCGACGAAGATCAGCGGCCGCTTGGCGTTGGCCAACAGCGTGACCGCCTGCTCGAGAGCCGCCTCGTCGAGGGGCGGCTCCGGCTTGGGGCCGAGCGGCGCGGCGGGCGCGAACACGCCTTTCGTCTCCAGGATGTCGGGCGGGATTTCAATGCCGACGGGCCGCTGCCGGCCCGCGAGCATCTCCCGGAAGGCGAGTGCCACCTTGCTCGCGCCCTCGCCCGGCGTCGCGACGCGGTCCGCCCATTTGGTCAATGACTTCAGGATGCCGAGCTGGTCGGGGATTTCGTGCAGCAGGCCCAGGCCGCGGCCGATCGCCTTGCTCGCGATCTGGCCGGTCAGACAGAACACCGGCGCATTGGCGCCGTAGGCGGTCGACAGCGCCGCCGTGGTGTTCAGAAAGCCCGGTCCCGGAACGACCGAATAGAGCGACGGCCGTCCGGTCGCCATGGCCGCGCCCAAGGCCATGTACGCGGCACCCTGCTCATGGCGCGTGTGTACTACGCGGACCGCCTCGCCCAGATCGAACAGCGCGTTGAAGAACCAGTCGTTCTGAACCCCGGGCAAGCCGTAGATCGTATTCACGCCATGGGCGACGATGGTTCGCGCGACGGCCTCGGCGCAGGTCATTGTGGTGGTCACGGTCACTCCAATTTCAGGTGAGTAGATTGCGAAGGTCCAACGCCAGGCAGTCCTGTTCGCTCCGGCCGGGACAGGCTCGCTGGAACCGGTTCCGAATGAATTCCCGAGACAGCGGCTTGCCGGGATCGCCGTCGATCTCCAAGGCGGTCTCGGCAACGCGGTCTCCGCCGGCCAGCGCGATGGTAACCCGGGACGGCCAGCGCATGGGATATTCACGGTCGAGATCCGCGCCGGCCCGCACTTTGACCTTCGCGGCGAACGCGATCAGCTCAGGCGAGGGGGCGGTGCCGCGGGCGACGTCGTCGAGCATATCGGGGCAAAGGATGGCTGCCGCGATCTGCATCCCTTGGCTGCTGATCAGCGACAGCCGGTTGGCCGGATCGGCAGGCCGATTCAGCATGCCGAGATAGGCCCCAGGCACTTCGACCTCGATGGCAGCGATCTGCTCTGGCCGCAACGCATGTCGATCGACCAGCGCGCGGAATGCGACCACGCCGTTCGCCGCCTGCCGCGACGTGCAAAACGGCTTGGCGGAGATCGCCAGTGCCGCCATCGGATCGATCGGCGCGGCGAGTCGCTCGGCGGCGGAGTCGGGCAGCAAGCCGGCGTCAAGAGACGGGTCGGTGATCAGCCCCGCAGCCGCGGCGAACGCAGCCTTGAGTCCATCGGCGACCGCTTCCCCCACCAGATACCAGCGGCCGGGCAGCGGCGGCACCGTCTGGCCGACACGACTGACCGAACGCAGCAACGCCAAGCGCAACGCATGCGCCGTCCGCTCGGCGGGCAGCCGCAGCAGTGCCGCCGTGGTAGCTGCCGCGCCGAGCGGTGCAGCTGCCAGGGTCGGCCAGATTCCGCGCGCCAGCGCCGCAGCGCCGCCGAGCAGTCGGCCGTAGCGGAACAGCACGTCGTAGCCGACCGTAACCGCCCGCGCCGCCGCCGCGGGTGCGGTGCCATGCGCGGCGGCCAGCGCCAACGCCGGCGGCAGGATCGCGGCGCTTGGCGTGATGCAGGTTTCCAGATGGATGTCGTCGATCTCGGTCAGGCGGATCGTCCCGGCCGCCGCCGAAACCGCCGCCGGATCGATCCCCCCAGAGCTGCGATCGCCGAGCCGCCACGCTCCGATGCTATGGACCCGCGCCAGCGCGCGCCCCTCCTCGGTTGCGGCGCCGCTGAACAGAGCCGCGACGGTGTCGAGCACGCGCAGGCCGAGCGCGTCGAGCGGCAGGCTCGACGGAGCAAATGCGGCGATGCGCTCGGCAAGCACCTCAAGCGCCATCGTCGAACGCCGGCTGCACCAGCAGCGCCGCCGCCGCGCCGTCCATGCCGACCAGCGCTGGCGCGCCGAGCAGCACCGGCAGGCCATCGATCTCGACGGCGGCTTGAACCGAAACGAGCGCGCCGGGCGCCGGCGGCGCGGGTTCAGTCACCGTCGAACCCATCAGAGGGTCCAGCGGTTGGGCGACCCGGCAGCCCTCGACCAGCCACGATGCCAGGCCGGAGAATCCGGCCTCGCCCGGCAGTCCGGCGACCGCAGCGGCGAAGCGGTCGGTTGCCCGAGCGGCCGCCGATGCCCCGTCGCGACCTATCGTGCGCACCATGCGCACCCATATCCCCTTGTAGGCGACCGTGGCACGCAGCGCGAACGCGCGGCCCGTCGCTGTTGTCCCCTCCATGCGCACGAGTCGCCGGCTGCGCTCGAGGTCCGGCGCGGCCGCCACATAGACTTCCTCGGCGCCAAGAAGGCGCGCCTCGGCTTCAACCGCCGCGATGGCCGCGGCCACGTTCAAATGCCGCGGCGATACTTCCGACAACGCGCGGTGCGCGATAGTCGCCGCCTTCGTCGCCAAAGCAATCTCGGCCGGATCGGCGCGCGCGCGCAGTTGCTCGACGACAGCGCTGCCGTTGCCGCTTCGCTGCCGACGCGTGGCGCACAGGTGACGCCGGCGGCGTGCGACGTGCGCTCGAGCCAGTCCTGAACCCGTTTCGACAGCGCGACGACCAGTTGCGGCCCGCCGGCGCGCAACAGCACCAGCAGTCCCTCCGACCAATACGGCACGAAGCCGGTGAACCACGACACGCCGGCCGGGCGCGTGTTGTTGGTGTAGAGGACCAGAGCGTCCAGGTTGGCCGCGGCCATTGCCGCCCGGGCGCGCTCGACGCGCCGGTCGAACACCGCTTCCGGCAGTTCGGCCCTCGACCAGGCGATCAGACCGCGGCGCATGCTTGCTCTCCTGCCGTCATGCCGGGACCTCGAACAACTCGCGCGGCGTGCGGGTCAGCACATCGGCGCCGGTCGCGGTGACCACGACCGCATCGCCCAGCACCATGTAGCCGACCTCCGGATGATAGGTGTTCGGGTGCACGACGATGACCATGCCCGCCTCGAGCACGACGTCGACGTCCTCGAGGATGTGCGGCTTGCTGTCGACGAACATCCCCAGCCCGTGGCCGCGCACGCGGGTATATTTGTTGGTCACGTAGTCGCCGAGGCCGTATCTGCGAAATACGTCGTTCTCGGCGCGCGCCACATCGGCCGCCGTGACGCCCGGCCGCACCGCTGCAATGCCGACCTCCATCGCCTCGAGATAAACCCCAAAAGCCCGCTTCTGCGCGTCATTCGCCCGCCCGACGACCAGCGTCCGGCAGATTTGCGCGTAATAGCCGTCGACCGCCGGTGTGAGCTCGGTGGTGACCAGGTCACCGGGCGCCAGCCGGCGCGGAGAGGGCGGTGCCATGCCGCGGACATCGACGCCGCCGGAGCCCATGATCATGAAATTGTCCGGGCAGCCCTTGGCGCGAAAGAACGCCTCGACGTCGGCGACCAGCTCATATTGCCGCCGCCCGGTCACCGCTGCGGCGCGGAACACGCCGTAACCGTCATCGGCGAGCTGGGCGGCGCGCCTGATGTCCGCAATCTCGCCCGGCAGCTTGTGCAGCAGCAGCTTGTCAACCAGCGCCGTGCCATCCTCGAGGGCGAAGCTGCGCCCGGCTTCGGTCAGCCAATGCGGCATGAAGCGGCGTGGCGCGGCGGCCAGCCGATGATTGGCCATGCGATCGAGATCGCCGCCGACCGCGCTCGCGACATCGCGGGCCAGACGAATGTCGAGGCCGGCGGTCTCGCCCTCCGCCCGTTCCACCTCGACCACGCTATCGAGAAAGAGCCGGCACGCGCCGTCCGCGGTCACCACGGCGAGCCCGTGGCCCTCCAGAATTCCGAAATCGGAGACATAGCGCAGATAGTCGCCTTGCCACGCATTGCCGTAGACCACCATGGCCTCGAGGCCCGCCTCGACCATCGCACCGACCAGGCGGCGGCGCCGTTCTTCAGCCAGCATGACGTCGCCTACTCTGCGGCATTGTCGCGCGCCGGCTCGTAGCCATAGTCCCGGCGCGCGGCCTCCACGGTGACGTAGCCGTGGACGATGTCGTCCGCGATGGCGGTGCCGTCGCGAATGCGGGGCTCGCCCCAGCCACCGCCGCCGGCGGTGAGGAACGTCACCCGGTCGCCCGCATCGAGCTGGATACCGGTGCCCTTGAACACGACCTGCTCCGTGCCGTCGCGGCGCTGGACGATCGCCTTGTTGATCGCCGCCGGCCGGCCGCCATGCAGCCCCCAGGGCGGGTCCAGCGTGCGCTCGAAATTGATGTTGACGCTCGTCTTTTGCAGCGCGCGATAGGTGATCTCGACGCCAAACCCGCCGCGATAGCGGCCGGCGCCGCCACTATCGGGGCGCAGTGCGTGGCGCTCGATCACGAACGGATACTGGATTTCCTGCAGCTCGACCGGCGCGTTGCGCACATCGCCTTGGCAGATCGAAACCGAGGCATCCTCGCCGTCCTCGTGCGGACGCCCGCCCCAGCCGCCGCCGACGATGTTCATCAGCAGGAATCGCTTGCCGTCTTCCTGGCGGAAGCCGGAAAAGGAGTATCCGCCAATCTCACCCTTGTGGCCGGCGGGAATGCGGTCGGCCAGAGCCGGCGCCAGTGCCTTGAGGATGGTATCGATCACCGTCGGCAGAGGCACACTCCACTGGCCGAGCGCCGCCGGCGGCCTGGCATTGAGCAGTTTGCCCTCGGGCAGGATCATGTCCAGCGGCCGGAAGCAGCCTTCGTTGACCGGCGCGTCGGGTTGGGTCAGGCATTTGAAGGCGATGCGTGCCGCCGCCATCCCGCCGGAATAACCGGAGTTCAGCGGACCCGGCACCTGCTCGTGCATCTCCGAGAAGTCGATGGTCATCTTCGATCCGTCGACGATGACTTTGACCTTGATGCGCAGCTTGACGTCCAGATTGCGCCCATCATTGTCGAGGAAGCTTTCGGCCTCGTAGACGCCGTCGGGAATCTTCTCGACGAAGGCGCGGGCCTCGCGTTCGGCGTTGTCCCAGATGCTGTGGATGCAGGATTGCACCGTCTCGATGCCGTAGCGCCGGACCAGCTCGCCATAGCGGCGCACGCCGAGTTGGCACGACGCGACTTGCGCCCGCAGATCGCCCAGGCAGGACTCGGGGAAACGCACATTATCCTCGATGATCTGCCACAGCGTCTCGTTGCGCTTGCCCGCCTCATAGATCTTGAGCGAGCGGAATTGCAAACCCTCGTGGAAGATTTCCGTGGTCGCGGTCGAACCGAAGCCGACCCGCATGCCGCCGACATCAACCCAATGCGCGCGATTGGCGGCGAAGACCACCACCTTGCCTTCGTGAAAGCAGGGCGCATAGATGACTATGTTGTTCAGATGCTGGCCGCAGATATGACCGTGGTTCATGATCACCACGTCACCCGGCTTGAAGCCGTTGAGGCCGATGCGCTCGATGCCGTCCTTCACCGCGATGCCGAGATCGGCGAGGAAGATCGGCAGCCCGCCCTTGTTCTGCGAGATCATGCGCGACTCGGTATCGATCAGACCGCAGCAGAAATCGCGCACCTCGTAGATCATCATATTGTAGGCCGACTTGCACAACGCGGTCGCCATCTCGTTGGCATAGGCATTGACGGCGTTGCGAACGACTTCGATGGTGATCGGGTGGGCGCGCATGGAATTCCTCTAGCTGCGTTCGGCGAGCGTGATGACGATGTGGCCCCAGCGGCTGATGGCCGCGCGGTCGCCGGGGTGGATGAGCGTGGTCGAGCCGGCCTCCTCGATGACCGCGGGGCCGACGATCTCGGTGCCGGCGGCGAGCGCCGGCCGCCACAGCACGCGCGCCTCGATCGGGCCGACGCCATCGTCGAACACCACGCGGCGGCGCTGCTCCTCGGCGGCGGCTGTCGGCGTCCAGGATTGCGACAGCCAGTCGCCGATCGTGTCATCCATGCGCGGCACGGTGACGACCAGGCGAAGATTGACGATCTCGATCGACTGATCCGGCGCCGCATGGCCATAGCGCCGATCGTGCTGTTCATTGAAGCGCGCGCGGCTCACGGCGGTGGCCGAGGTCAAATCCTCGGGCCGACCGATGCGGATGGCGATGGTGTGCTCCTGGCCGCGATAGCGCAGATCGGCGGCATACTCGAATTTGCCGCTGGTCGCGGCGAAGCGGTCGCGCATCAGGGCTTGCTCGCCGGCGGCCCACAACTCGGCGAAGGCGTGCTCGGCATCGAGTGGCCGGATGCGGCCGAGTTGGCCGAACAGCGTGCGCACGAAATCCTTCCGCCATTCCGCCATCAGCATGCCGAGCGCGGAAAAATTGCCCGGCAGCTTCGGCACGATTACGGTCGGCACATAGATCTCGCGGGCGATGGCCGTCGCGTGCAGTGGCCCGGCGCCGCCGAACGCGATCATGACGGTGTCGCGTGGATCGATGCCGCGATTGACCGACACCGCGCGCACCGCCAGCGACATCGCCGTGTCGGCGATGCGGACGATGCCCAGCGCCGCCTCGGTCAACTCGAGGCCTAGCGGCTCTGCGACCTTGCGGCTTATGGCAGCCTCGGCGAGCGCAGTGTCGAGGCGCATGTCGCCGCCCAGGAAACGTTCGCCATTCAGGCGCCCAAGCACGAGGTCGGCGTCGGTGACGACGGGGTCCTCGGCGCCGCGGCCGTAACACGCCGGCCCCGGTTCGGCGCCGGCGCTGGTCGGGCCGACATGCAGACCGCCACCCTGGTCGCACCAGGCGATCGAGCCACCGCCGGCACCGACCTCGACGATATCGATCACCGGCAACTGCATCGGCTGGCCGGTGAACTCGTCGCCGATCAGGTAGCCTTCCTCGATCGGCGGCACGCCGTCGATGATGAAGCTCGTCTTGGCGGTGGTGCCACCCATGTCGAAACCGATTGCGCGGTCGATGCCCATCAGGCGCGCCAGCCGGCCGGCGCCGATCATGCCGGCCACCGGGCCGGACTCCATCATGGCAACCGGCTCGCGGCGGGCCTGGTCGATCGACATGGTGCCGCCGTTCGAACGCATGATCTGGATCTTGCCGCCGAAGCGCGCCTGGCGGGCGAAGCCCTCCAGCCGCCCGAGATAGCGGTTGACGCGCGGGCCGACAAAGGCATTGAGCGTGGTCGTCGACGTGCGCTCGTATTCGCGGAACTCGCGCAGGATTTCGTGACTGAGCGTCACGAACAGATCGGGCAGGCGGCGCCGCAGGATCGCCCCGGCCGCGGCCTCATGCGCCGGGTCGGCGTAGGCGTGCAAAAAACAAAGGGCGACGGCCTCGATCCTAAGCGCCGCCAGCCGTTAGGCCAGCGCCTCGACTTGAGCCGGATCGATCGGTACCAGCTCCTCGCCGCGCGCCGACATCCGCTCGGCTACCTCGAAGGTAAGGTCGCGCGGCACCAGCGGGCGCGTGCGGTGGAAGAACAGGTTGAACGCGTCGGGACGGTTGCCGCGACCAATGGCGTAGACATCGCGGAATCCCGCGGTCGTAACAAGCGCGGTGCGCGCGCCCTTGCGCTCGAGCACCGTGTTGATGGCAATCGTCGAGCCGTGCAGCAACTCGTCGATCGCCGCGACATCGCAGCCGGCGAGGCGCAGACTCTCGGCCGCACCCTCGGTCGGATCGCTGGGCACGGTCGAGGTCTTGGCGGTGACGACGCGGCCGTTCTCATAGCCGACGAGATCGGTGAAGGTGCCGCCGATATCGATACCGACGATGTTCAAGAACTCCTCCGCATCATTGCTTCCAGCGCGTGAACCGCAGCTCGACCCGGCGCACCAGCTCGTTAATCGCGACCGCCATCAGAGCGAGCGTGGCAATCAGCGCGAAGAGCGGCGCCGGATTGAAGGTCTCGGCGTAAACCTGGGTGAAGTAGCCGATGCCGCCGGTCGAGACGAATAGCTCGGCCAGCAGCACGCCGAGCAAGGTCATCGTCATCGCCAGGCGCAGCCCAGCGAACACCGTGGCGACCATGTGCGGGAACACGACGTAGCGGATCACCTGGAGGCGCGAGGCGCCCATCGATTCCGCTCCCCGCACCAGCAGCGGGCTAACATTGCGCATCCCGGCGATGGTGTTGACGATGATCGGGAACACGCCGTGGCTGACGCCGAAGGCGATCTTGCCAGCCGGCCCCAGCCCGAAAATGAGCACGACCAGCGGCAGCAGCACGACCTGCGGGATCGCGTAAAGGAACAGCACTATCGGGAAAAGCCCGCGGCGGCCGATTTCTCCGATCCCGACCAAAAGCCCGAGGGCGATGCCGAGCGCGACGGACATCAAGAAAGCAACGCCCAGCTCGACGAAGGTCAGCAGCACTGCGCTCCGAACCTTAGGATCTCCGAATACCGTCGGACCAAGCGCGCCGATCACGTCGGTGGGTGGCGCCACCATGCCGGCGCGCCCGAACAGCCGAGCATAGACTTCCCACAGCACGAGCAGGCCGAGGACGAGCAGCACACGGGTCGACGCTACGCCGAGCCGCTGCTCGTTCGGCATGGCGGCGGCGGCGAACCGCGAGGTATCGATCGTGGCCATGTCGTCAGTCCCGCCTCGTCCGCGATTCGGCGGCCAAGACGACGATGTTCAAGATCATCGTCGCCAGCACGACGAAACCAATCCAGGCGAACATCCGTGCCGTCTCCATGAGCTCGCCTGACAGCGCAATCGCGCGGCCGATACCGGCGGCGGAGGAAATCGTCTCGCCGCCAAGCACGGCGGCGAAGCTGATGAAGAAGCCGATCCTCAGGCCCGTCAGCACTACCGGCATCGCCGCCGGCAGATAGACATGGCGGAACAACTGGTACCGGCTGGCGCCCATGGCCTTCGCCGCGCGCAGGAAATGCGCATCGACATTGGAGAAGCCGGCGATCGTGTTGAGCGCGATCGGAAAGAAGCCGTAAGCGGCGCCATAGGCGACCTTGGAGTCCGGACCGATCCCGAAGAACAGGATGAACAGCGGGAAGAATAGGGTGATCGGGATAGCGAACATCCCCGACAGCACCGGCTCAAGCAGCCGCACCAGCCGCTCGGAGCGGCCAACCAGGAAGCCGACCGCAATGCCGAAGATCGCGGCGATGGCGAAGGCCTTGGCGATAGTTGGAATCGTCACCAGCGCCGCGGCGTAGAGTCGTCCCGATGCGGCAAGCCCGACCATCTCGCTCCACACCCGCGGCAGGCGCGGCAGGAACAGGCTGGTGATCTGGCTGCCCTCGGTGACGACATACCAGACGCTGAACAGGACCGCCAAAAAGGCGGTCTGCATCGACAGGGCGCCGAGTCGTTCGCGGCCGCTCATGATGCCCAGCCTCTCATGGCCGCGCGCCATCGCGTGCTTCGCGCATAGCCGCAACGGTCTGGCGAATTTCGTCGCGCAGCAACGCGAACAGATCGTTGCGGATGGTCGAGAATTGCGGTGCCAGCATGAAGTCGGGCGAGCGCGGATGCGGCGCGGGCACGTCGATGATTGCCTTGACGCGGCCGGGCCGGGCCGTCATCACGACGATGCGGCCGGCGAGGAATACCGCCTCGGCCAGCGAGTGGGTGACGAACACGATCGTCCGGCCGGTGCGCGCCAGCAGCACCGACAAATCCTCGCCCAACACCATCCGCGTCTGTTCGTCGAGGGCGGCGAAAGGCTCGTCCATCAATATGATGTCGGTCTCGACGCAGAGGCCGCGCGCCAAATTGATGCGCTGCTTCATGCCGACCGAAAGCTGACTGGGATAGTGCTCGGCGAAATTCTCCATGCCGACCGCGCGCAACGCCGCCATCGCACGATCGCGCCACCCCCCGCCTTCGACGCCTTGAAACTTCAGGGCGATGCGGAAATTCTCCAGCACCGTGTACCAGGGAAACAGCGTGCTTTCCTGGAACACGAAGGCGATCTCGCGCGGCCGCGCTCCGTTTACAGTGTTCCGGCCGATGCGCACCGATCCCGCGCTCGGCGCGATCAGGCCGCCGACGATGTTGAGCAGCGTGCTCTTGCCGCAACCGGATGGCCCGATCAGGCACACGAACTCGCCGCGGCGGATTTCCAGCGACACGTCGTCGAGAGCGAGCATCGGGTTGGTGCCGCTGCGTCCGGGGAAGCGCTGGCTCACGCGATCGATCGCGATCGCCACCGCCTGCGTCGGTTGCGCGGCGCCGTTGCGCATGTCGACCGTCATCTACCGGCCGGCGGTTCAGAACTTCACCGGAATGAATCGCTCGATATACATGGACTTCGCATCGGGCACGGTGTCCATGATGCCGAGTTCCTTCAGCGAATGCCGGATGACCTCGATCGCCGCCGGATTGAAGCGGCCGTCATCGGACATCATCTGCATTTCGGCGGCATAGGTCTTGGCGATCACGCCCTCGCTGAGCTGCATCGTCTTGGCGACGGATTTCACGGTGAAGTCCTTGTTCGCCTTCATATAGGCCACGGTCTTGAACCAGCCCATGAGGAAGCGCTCGACCAGCGACGGCTGCTTCGCCACCAGCTCGTCGCGCGCAAAGATGATGTGCGTGTGGAAATCCTTCACCAGATCGCCGAACACCATCAGCACCTTGGCTTCGCCCTGTTCTTCCAGCTCGTAGCCGTTGGCGGTCGTCTGGACCGTACCGGCAAGTTCGCCGGTTGCCATCGCCGCAAGACGGGCACGCATCTGTCCCATCGGAATGGCCTCGATGCCCTCGCTGCCCCAACCCTGCTGGCGCGACAATTCACGGACCAGCCAGTCGGTCAGCGACCCGGCGGTGGTGACGCCGACGCGCTTACCCTTGAGATCGGCGACGGTCTTGATCTTGCTGTCCTTGGCAACCAGCAGCGCCATGTTTTGCGGCCGGTCCGCCAACGAGGCGACGGCGATGGCCGGCACGCCTTTGGAGCGGTAGCCCATGCCCGGGCCCGAGCCGAGCCCGAAATCGGTCGAGCCGGCGGCCATACCCTGTTGCAATTGCGCGTCGCCCCTGAACGCAGAAATTTCGAGTTCGAGGCCGACTGATTCCCAGATTCTGGCGTCGACCCCGACTTCCAAGGTCGAGAACGCGAAGGAGGTCGGCACCGCTTTGCCCACCCTGACCTTGTCGAGGGCCGAGGCGGCGCCGCTGGCCAGTGCCACGACTGCGGCAGCCGCTGCGGTCGCCGTCACCAATCGCTTCAGCGCTTCAGCCATCGGCTCTCCTCCCCTACCATGGTGTCCGCGAATCAGCTTTTCTTTGCGTCTTCGCTACCCGGCAGCAAGCTGTCCTTCAAGTGGTAGCGGCCCATCGTCTTGCCGCGCAGCTGGTAGAGATAGTCCAGAATGTCCTTGTTCGACATGTACTTGCTCATGTCGTAGGTCTCGCGATGGACGATGTCCTCGAGGTCGCGGCGACTGCCCGACGTATGGGTGATGTCGGGATAGCCAATCGAGATGATCAGATAGACCTCGATCAGGTCGGGCACGCCAAGCACGCGCTTCAGCGGCTCCTGGATATGCACCGTGCCCCAATGCGAGCCCAGGCCCAACGAGGCGATCGCGAGTTGCATATGCGTCGACGTATTGGCCAGGCCGTCGGTCAAATGGCTCGCGTGGCGACCGAAGGTCATGGCGCCGTTCACCGTGCCCCATTGCCGGCGCCCGTCGCCGAGCACGACGATAACGACCGGCGCCTCGTGCCACGGCCGGTTCTTGCTCTCGGTCTTGTGGCGGATCTTGTACCAGGCCTCTTCAAGCGTATCGCTTTTCACCTGGAAGGCCGGATGGCGCAGCTCAAAGACGCGCATCTGCTCCATCCAGAAGATGAACTCCATGTTCGTGTCTTGAAACGCGTCATAGAGTTCCTTCTTCTTCTTGGGATCCTTGATCACCAGGTATTCCCAGGGCTGCGAATTGGCCCCCGACATTGCCCAGCGCCCGGCCTCCAGGATCTTACCGACATAGTCGTCAGGAATCGGATCGGTCTTGAGGCGGCGCACACTCATCCGCCGCGTCATGATGCGGTGGAGCGCCTCATAGTCGCTAAGATCGCCTGCCGCGGCGACATCGTTGGCCATGATGTTCCCTCCTCAGCGGCCGCGAGGCCGGCCGCATCGTTTGTTCCTTCTCGCTCAAAAATCTGCCCCGCGGCCAAATATTGCAACGGATCAAAAGACTTTTGGGCTATAGTGTATTGGCTATAACTCGAGAAACATGATGTTTCCGTCGACGCTGCGCCGGCTCGAGGTGTTCATCGCGGTGGTGGATGCGGGCAGCTTCGCCGCCGCCGCCGAACGACTCGGGATCTCGCAGCCGTCGATCAGCGGCCATGTCGCCGCCCTCGAACAGCAGATGCAGCAGAAGCTGTTCAACCGCCGCCGCGGGACCTCGCCCGCCTTGACCGAGCAGGGGCGGCGCCTCTACGAGCGTGGCACGGAGTTGCTTGGCCAGGTCGAGCGCATGACCCAGGAGCTCGGCCTGGATCAGAAGCGTGTGCGATCGAAGCGTCTGGTCATTTCCGTGCAGCGCTTCCTCGCCAACTATGTCCTTTCCCACCCGCTGGTCGACTTCGCCAAAGAGCATCCGAATATCGAGATGGTGATCGACATCGGGACCTATGAGGACGTCATGGCCGACCTGCTCGAAGGGCACGCGGATATCGGCTTCTTTCTGTCACGCGCCGCCGTAGCGGATATGCCGTCCGAATTGGTCGGCGTGCAGGCGCTCGGCTTCTATGCCGCGCCGGGCCATTCGCTCGCTGGCCGCGAGGACATAGCGCCGGCGGAGATAGCAGCCGAGGCCTTTGTCGGCGCGCATAAAGGATCGCGCTTCGGGCAGATGATCGACGAAATCCTGGGCTTCGCCGGCATCGCGAACTATCCAGTGGCGTACCAAGCGAAGGAGGCCGCGATCATCGCCGAACTGGTGAAGGTCGGGCTTGGGATATCCTGCTCGCTGGCGCTGAGCGTTGCCCACGAGGTGCAAAGCGGGAAACTGATTCGCTTGCCGGTGAGCGTGCCGACCCTGCAGGTCGAAGTGCGGCAGGCTCTATCGCCGCGCCATCATCCGTCGCAATCGACGCTGCTCTTTGCGAATTATCTGAAGACGAAGAATGTCTTTGCCTGAGCCGCAGGTAGAAGCGGCTCACCTCCGCGCGCCGCCGACGCTGACCGACTTGCCCGCCGCGTCCTCGCGCCGCGCCAGGAAGGCGGTCAATGCGCCCGTCTCCTGCTTGGTCCCGGCAACATCCGCCGCCAACCGCTCGTAGAGCCGCGCCACGCCTTCGAAGATCTTCCGCGCCGCCGCATCTTCCCCGGAGAATTCGGCGATCTCCTCCATTTCCGCCACCCAGCGATAGGCCTTGGGATACATGTCCGGCATGTTGCGCGTGAATCGGGCGAGCAGCTCCGGCTGACTCTCGGCGAGCTCATGGCGGAGCGCGTCGGCCACGCCGGCGCGCGCCGCCGCCAGCATCATCGCCGCCGCCAATGCGGTGAGGCCCTTGGTGATGCCGGCATAGGACATCTTCAGCGCCGAAGCCGCGCCGATAGCGCCATCGAGCACGCGCACCTCGATCCCATATGGGACGAGTGCGGCGAAGCGCGCGGCGGCCTCGCCCGAGGCGTAGAATATCGGCCCCTTGGCGCCGGGTTTGGGTGGTCCGCCGATGATGCCGGCATCGACGAAGGGACAGCCGGACTTGGCCACGACATCGGCGATGAGCGCGACCGTCTTCGGGCTGACCGCGTTGCAATCGACATAGATCGGTTTGCGCTGAGCGCCGCGCAGCAGGGGAGCGAGCCGTTCGGCGAGCGGCAGAGCCTCGGCCGGCGGCACGATCGACAGCACGAAATCGGCAGCCACCGCCTGCTCATCCGCGGCGGCAATCATGCCTGCCGCACCGGCGCGCGTCGTGCTGGCCGCGCTGCGCCCGGAGAGCGCGGTGCGCACTTCGATCCCGTGATCGACCAGCCGCTTGCCGACGGCGCCGCCCATGCTGCCGGGTGCGATGATCGTGACGACTGGTTTCATGAATTCCTCCGCTTGAATTTGCATGTCATTCTAGGATGAGAAGCGTCGTCTTGTGAATGACCTCGGCCGACACCACGATATCCGACCGATCGCAGACGATGGAATTCTCTGCCGATTGCTCGCGAAAGAAAAGGTGGTATACTGATGAATGTGGACGGCCCATCGGCAATACCGCAGGCAAGCTCACGGACAGCACCCGCCGCCGCATCCGGCGGCTAGATCGAGGGAGGTCCCATGTATAGCGTCGATACCGTCATCGGACATCCCGGCTCTTCGCCCAAGGAGCGCCAGGAGATTCAGCTTAAATGGCCGCAGGAAGGGCTGACCGCCGTTCCGGATTGGATTTATACAAATCCGGACATCTACAGCCGCGAAGTCGAGCGCATCTTCCACGGCCGTACCTGGAACTTCGTCGCCCTGGCGGCGGAGATTCGCAGCCCTGGGGATTTCAAACGGTCCTATGTCGGTCCGACGCCCATCGTCGTCGCGCGCAATACGGACGGATCGATCCACGTCTTCGAGAATCGCTGCGCGCATCGTGGCGCCGAGTTCTGTCGCGACCTGCGCGGCAACGTGAAGGAATTCGTTTGTCCCTACCACCAATGGTCCTACGACCTCTGCGGCAATCTGCGGGGCGTCCCGTTCAAGCGCGGCCTCAAGAAGGAAGGCGGGATGCCGAAGGACTTCCACAACGAGGATCACGGCCTGCGCCGGCTCAACGTCGCGATCCTGCATGGCGTGGTGTTCGCCTCGTTCGTCGCCGACATGGAGCCGATCGAAGACTATCTCGGAGCGGAAATCCTGCGCGACTTCGAGACCGTGTTCAAAGGCCGCGAACTCAAGATCTTCGGCTATTACCGCAACGAGTTGCCGGCCAACTGGAAGCTCTACCATGAAAATCTCAAGGACCCCTACCACGCGACGCTGCTGCATTCCTTCCTGGTGAATTTCGGCCTGCTCGTCGCCGGCAACAAATCGGCGATGATCGCCGACAAGTCGGGCCGCCACGGGACCATGGCGTCGGCAAAGGGCGACGATGTCGGCACCAATGTCGACGCATCGAGCCGCAAGGAAATGCGGGCGTTCCGGGACGACATGAAGCTCAACGATTCGCGGCTCCTCGACTACGTGCGCGAATTCGACTCGCCGTGGTCGGTTACCATGCAGACGATCTGGCCCAATCTGATCGTGCAGCGCGAGCTGAACACGCTCGGCATCCGCCACATCGTGCCGAACGGGCCCAACAGCATGATCATGATCTGGACCATGTTCGGCTACGAGGGCGACAGCAACGAGATGACCCGCCACCGGCTGCGCCAGGGAAACCTCATGGGCCCATCCGGCTTTCTCGGTCTCGAGGACAACGAGGCGATGAAGTTCGTCCAAGAGGGCGTGCGGCGCTCGCCGACTGACAAGGGCGTGCTCAAACTCGGCGGCGATAGCGAGGGCACGTCCGCCTCGCTGATCTCAGAATCCGCCATCCGCGCGATGTACCGTCACTATCGCGAGGTCATGGGACTGTAGGCATGATCCCGGGCTACGACCTGACGCCGCCCGATCCAAAGGCCGTGCGCGAGCTGCGCCTCGAAATCGAGGAGTTCCATGCCGCCTATTGCTGGACGCTCGATCGCGGCGCCATCGAAAAGTGGCCGGATTTCTTCACCGACGACGCGCTGTACCGCATCACCGGCCGCGAGAACGCCGAAGTCGCGCTGCCGGTGGGCCTGGTCTATGCCGAGGGCAAGGCGATGATCCGCGACCGCGCCTTCGCCATCGCCCGCACGCAGATGTTCGCGCCGCGCTACATGCAGCATTTCGTCAGCAACGTGCGGGTCGTCGCGGCGCAAGAGAGTGCGATCAAGGCACAGTCCAACTATCTGCTGCTGCAGACGCTGATGGAGGGGCCGACGACGATTCATCAATCGGGCCGCTACTACGACAGCTTCGCGCGCCAGGGCGGCCGCCTGCTGCTCAGCGAACGGCAATGCGTCTACGACACGCTGATCATCCCCAACGATCTGATCTATCCGGTCTAACCCATGCGCAGCAGCGTCCGTCCATATGCGTTGTTCGCCTCGATGAGGCGCACCAGCGTCGCCATGAAGCGGGCGCGCTCCTTCTGCGGCAGCACCGCCAGCAGGCGATCCTGCGCGCGCTGCATATCCGGGAACATGTGTGTCATGATCTGGCGCCCCTTGCTGGTCACGGAAGCGAGCTTCGCACGACGATCGGCCGGATCGGACTTGCGGCGCAACAAGCCGCGCGATTCCAGCCGGACCAGCACGTCGGCGACGTTGGTGCGGTCGATACCCAGCTCGGCTGCGAGCGAGCCCTGGTCGAGCGGCCCGCGCATCGCCAGTGCCGTGAGCAACCCGTACTGCACGGGCGTGATGTTGAAGGCGCGGCATTCCTCGAGGAATAGCGCGTAATGGATCTGATTCAGCCGTCGCAGCAGGAAGCCCGGCCGCGACCACAGCGGCAGCCGCAGCACCGCTACGGGATCGAGTCGCTGCTTCCGTCGACGGCTTGCGTTAGAGGACATGCGGCTGCGCCGTGATTGCACGTGGAGTATCTCTCGGTTGCGATCGGCTTGACTGCGACGGAATCGGTGCGAGTGTAGCGGCTTCCCGGAACGAGGTCATCACAGCCGCGGGCCCGCGATATGATAGAGGCGGATAAGTCGGACGGTGACGAACGGCGATGGGTTTGCGGAAACACAGGTGTACAAGGCGGTGAGGATGGCCGGTCAGGGCATAGGATCGCGCGTTCAACGCAAGGAAGACGTGCGATACCTTCACGGACGCGGCAGCTTCGTCTCCGACATGATGCTGCCCGGGCAAAGCGAGGTGGCCTTCCTGCGCAGCCCGATCGCGCATGGCCGAATCCGCCGGATCGTCAAGCCGGCGGGGTCGGAGGACGCGGTGTTCGTGCGGGCCGACCTGGCGTCGGTGAAGCCGATCGTGGCGCCGTCGACGCTGCCGACCTACAAGCTCTCGGGCCAGCACCCGCTGGCCCACGGCAAAGTGCGGTTCGTGGGCGAGGCGGTCGCCATGTGCGTCGCCCGCACCCGCGCCGCGGCCGAGGACATCGCCGAGCGCGTCGAGATCGATATCGAGGAGCTGCCGCCGCTGGTCGACGCGCATGCGGCCCGGGCGGATCGCTCGGTGCGCGTCCACGACGACTGGGACGACAATTTGTTTCTCACGATCAACTATGAAAACGGCTTCGAGGCCAAGGCCAAGGAGGCGGCGGTCGTCGTCAGGCGCCAGATATCGCTGGCGCGCCAGGCGATGGTGCCGCTGGAAGGCAAGGCCGTGCTGGCGCATTGGGACGACCGCGCCGATCAGCTCATCGTCTATTCCTCGACGCAGACGCCGCACATCATCCGGGTCGGCATATCCCAGATGCTCGGGCTCGACGAGGGGCAAGTCCGCGTCATCTCGCCCGATGTCGGCGGCGGCTTCGGCTATAAATGCGTGCTGCAGCCGGAAGAGCTGTGTATCGCCTGGCTCGCTCACAAATTCCGCCGCCCGTTTCGCTATGTCGAGGATCGGCGCGAGCATCTCGTCGCCGGCGCCAATTCGCGCCAGCACCACTACGCGTTGACCGCCTACGCGGACGAGAAAGGCCACCTATTGGCCCTTGACGCCGAGGTCACGGTCGACGGCGGTGCCTATTCGATGTGGCCGTTCACGATCGGGCTCGAACCCGGGCAGGCCACCGGCAATCTGCCGGGACCCTACGACTTTCGCGGCTATCGCTGCCGCACCTTCTGCGTCGCGACCAACAAGCCGGGCTTTCTGCCCTATCGCGGCGTCGCGCGTACCGGCGTCTGCTTCGCCATGGAACTCACCATGGACGCCATCGCCCGCGCCGTGGGCCGCGAGCCTTGGGAGGTGCGGCACGACAACCTCGTGGCCGCCGAAGCGATGCCTTACAACAACGTCAGCCGCAAGCATTTCGACAGCGGCGACTACCGCAAGAGCCTGCTGCTCGCCAAGGAGAAGATCGGCTTCACGGCGTGGCGGGCACGACAGCGGGACGGCTTGCCGGACAGTCGCCGTATCGGCATCGGCTTCGCGACCTATTGCGAGCAATCGGCGCACGGGACGAGCGTGTTCGCGGCCTGGGGCCTGCCGCTGGTGCCGGGCTACGATCAGGCGACCGTGCGTCTCACCGCGGACGGCGGTCTCGAGCTGCGCGCCGGCGTGCACTCGCACGGCCAGGGGATGGAAACGACGCTCGCCCAGATCGCTCACGAAGTGCTGGGTATCGATCTCGCCAAGATCCGCGTCATCCTCGGCGACACCGGCCAGACTCCATACTCGACCGGCACCTACGCCTCGCGCAGCATCGTCATGGCTGGTGGCGCCGTGGCCAACGCCTGCAAGACGCTGCTGCCGCGCTTCGTCGCCATCGGCGCCCATCTCATGCAATGCGCTGTCGCAAGCGCCCGCTTCGCCGATGGTCAGGTGGTCGGTCCGCAACGCGCCGTTTTGCTGCGCGACATCGCCGAGGCGTGGTACCTGCGCCCCGAGCGGCTGCCGCCCGACGTCGATATGGGCGGCCTCGAGGCAACGGTCGGCTTCCGCCCGAAAGTCGATACCGGCGTGTTTAGCTATGCGTCGCACGCGGCTATCGTCGCGGTCGATACGGAGGTCGGCCATATCGAGATTCTCGACTATGTGATCGTCGAGGATTGCGGCACGATGGTCAATCCGATGGTCGTCGACGGGCAAACCATGGGCGGCGCCGCGCAGGGGATCGGCACGGCGATCTACGAGGAAAGCCCGTACGACGCCAACGGCCAGCCGCTCGCCTCCACCTTCGCCGACTATCTGTTGCCCGGCCCGACCGAAGTGCCGTCCTTCCGCATCTATCATCTGGAGACGCCGTCGCCCTATACGGAATTCGGCATCAAGGGCATGGGCGAAGGCGGCGCCATCGCGCCGCCGGCAACGATCTTCAACGCGGTCAACGATGCGCTGCGGCCGCTCGGCGTCGAGCTGGCGGAAACGCCGCTGACGCCGCGGCGGCTCCTCGAAGCGCTGTCCCGCGCCAAAGCGCCCACCGCGATCGGAGGCAAGGCGGCATGAAGGCGGCGATCTTCGACTACGTCCGACCGCGGGACCTCGCCGAGGCTGCACGCCTGCTTGCCGACGCGAAAGGGGGCGCGAAGCTGCTCGCCGGCGGTCAGTCGCTCGGGCCGATGCTCAATCTGCGGCTGGCGCGCCCGCGTCTTCTCGTCGACGTCGCCCGGCTCGGCGAGCTGCGCGGAATCGAGGCGCGCGACAGCGCCTGGCGGATCGGCGGCGGTGTCACCCACGCCCAGATCGAGGACGCCGCCGGCCGCCTGCCCGGTGCGGAGGTGCTGTGCGCCGTCGCCGCCGGCATCGCCTACCGCGCCGTGCGCAATCGCGGAACGATCGGCGGCTCTCTCGCCCATGCCGACCCCGCGGCCGATTGGCCGCTGGCGCTCGCGGCGCTTGGCGCCGACATCGAGATCTGCGGCATCAGCGGTGCGCGAACTGTTGCCGCCGACCGCTTCATGAAGGGGGCGTTCACCGTGGACCTTGCCGAAGACGAGGTGGTCGCCGCCGTGTCGGTGCCCAAGCTGTCCGGCGGCGCGCGCTGGGGCTACTACAAATTCTGCCGCAAGACCGGAGAATTTCCCGAAGCCAGTGCCGCCGCGTTGTTCGATGCCGAGCGGCGCAGCGCACGGGTCTTCATCGGCGCCCTGTCCGGCGCGCCACAGCGGATTCCGGCCTTGGCGGCGGCAATCGCCGAGCGCGGCGCCGCCGCGTGCACGCGCGAGGCGACAGAGGCGGCGGTGACGGCGGCCGCGCCCGACCTCGACGTCATCGACCGGCGCATGCACGCGGCGGTGCTGTTGCGTGCCTTGCAACAGGTGGTCCGCGCATGACGCCGATCGCCATGAACGTCAACGGCCAGCGCGTCGAAGCGCTGGTCGAGCCGCGCACCCATCTGGCCGACTTTCTCCGCGAGCACTGCCGCCTGACCGGCACGCATCTCGGCTGCGAGCACGGTGTATGCGGTGCCTGCACGGTCCTGATCGACGGCGCGCCGGCGCGCTCGTGCATCGCCTTCGCCGTCGCCTGCGACGGCTTCGACATCCGCACAATCGAGGGCTTCGACGACGATGCGATCATGCAGCAGATGCGCGAGGCGTTCTCGCGCGAGCACGGCCTGCAATGCGGCTTCTGCACGCCGGGCATGCTGATCGCCGCGCGCGACCTCGTCCTGCGCCTCCCGGCGGCCGATGAGCGGCGCATCCGGGTCGAGATGTCGGGCAATCTGTGCCGCTGCACCGGCTATGTCGGGATCGTCAACGCGATCCGCAGCGTCGTCGAGGCGCGTCGCGCGCCGGGCGAAACGGGCGCGCCGGAGCCGCCGCCGGCCACCACGCCCGCTGCCGCATCCTTCGCGACTTTCGCGCCGACGCCGAGCGCGGCGTCAGCCGCGGCGGCGACCGCGGCCCCTGCCGCGACGCTGGCGAAGCAGGGCTGGACCCGTTTCGAGGAGAGCTTCGTCGTCAAGCGGCCGCCTGCGGAAGTCTGGCGCATATTCGCCGACCTGCCCGCCGTCGCCGCCTGCCTGCCGGGAACGCAGCTCGGCGAACATGATGAGTGCACGGTCAGGGGCAAGATGACGGTGAAGCTTGGCCCCATCGTCGCCGGCTTCGCCGGCTCGGCGACCATCGAGCGGGACGAGGCGACGATGACCGGGGTCATCCGCGGCGCGGGCGCCGACAGCGGTACAGGAACGCGCACCAAGGGCGAGGTGACCTATCGGCTATCGCCCGGGGATGGCGGTGCGGCAACGCGCGTGACGGTGGTGGCGGAGTACAGCCTGCAAGGCACGCTCGCCCAGTTCTCGCGCTCGAGCATCGCCCAGGACTTGGGCAAACGGCTGGTCGGCGAGTTCGCGGCGAATCTGAATGCACGGCTCGGTGCCGTCGGCGCAGCGCCGCCGCCAGCCGCGCCGGCCTCGCTCGACGCCGGACGGCTGCTATGGGCCTGGCTCAAGGATCGATTGCGCCGCTTGGTCGGCCGCTGATTGGCGCGGTGTTGGCGCTCCGGCGAATTCATGGAGGAAGCAGATGGCGCTCATTCCGCTGGCGACCCAAGGGAACTACCTGCATATCTACGACTTCAAGGTAGACCGCGAGAAGATCGACGAGTTCGTCAAGCTGTTCAATGAATTCGACTACTCGCCGGGGAACCCGATGCACAAATCGGCGGCGCAGGTGAAAGACGGCGTCCTGTGCCAGGACGTGACCGACCCGACGCATTTCTGGCTGATCGCCGAATGGTCGGACATCGAGGAGCATGCACGTATCCGCAAGATCCTGGCCGAGGACCTGCGGCCCGCCTTCATCAAGCACATCGTCGGCGGCAAATTCGTGCCGGCCTACGCCGCGATCGTCTCCAGCACGCCGCAGCACCTCCTCGACGACGCGAAGGGTTGAGCGACGGCCCGCGCCGTGACGCGGTGCGGGGCCGGTGATAGACTCGGGCCTGCGCTGGATCGGGGAGCGACGCATGGCGGCACACGGCATGGTTTCCGAACGGACGCTCGACATCGTCCCGCTCTCGGCCGTGATGGGCGCCGAAATTCGTGGCATCGACCTCTCGCGGCCGATCGACGACGCCATCTTCACCAGGATTCTCGACGCGTTCCATCGCCATCTGCTGCTGTGCTTTCCCGGCCAGCATCTGACCGAGGTGCAGCACGTGGCGTTCAGCCGTCGCTTCGGCGATCTGCAGATCCACGTACTCGAGCAATACCGGCATCCGGTGCATCCCGAGATTTACGTACTGTCGAATGTCGATCCGAAGACCGGCAAGACCACAGGCCGCCACCCCGACAGAGGCACGCTCGTCTGGCACTCCGATCTGTCGTTCCAGCGCCGCCCGGCGCTCGCCACGCTCCTCTACGGCATCGACGTGCCACGAACCGGCGGCGACACGCTTTTCGCCAATATGTACGCGGCCTACGAGGCGCTGCCGGAGGCGACCAAGCGCCGCATCGCCGGCCTGCGCGGCGCGCACGATCTCGACTACTCGCGCCAGCGCGCCGGCGCGCCGCCGATGACGGAACAACAGCGCCGCGAGACGCCGACGGTCGACCATCCGATCGTGCGCACGCATCCCGAGACCGGACGCAAGCTGCTCTATATCAGCCACCATATCTGCCGCATCGAGGGGCTGCCGATCGACGCAGGCGCGGCGCTGCTCGACGAATTGATGGCGCATGCGACCGACAAGCGCTTCGTCTACCACCACCGCTGGCGGCGGGGCGACGTGGTGATCTGGGACAATCGCTGCACCATGCATTGCGCCACGCCCTATGACGCGACGGAGGAACGCCGCGTCATGCACCGCACGGTGGTCAAGGGCGACGTGCCGGTCTGAGCCGGTCCGCAGCCGCGTTGCGGCAATGGTCATACAATTGTAAAATCACGGTAACGTAACCGGCCGCATGTTGTTCGGCCGGCCAATGACATCGCGATGGGGAGGACGACCATGAAACTGCGTGTCGCATACCGGCGCTTCGCCGCTTGGTTCGGGCTGGCCCTCTTGGCCGCTGCCGCGCCCGCCGCGGCGCAGACTGGCGTCAACAAGCTGCAGCACATCGTCGTCATCTATATGGAGAATCGGTCCTTCGACAATCTGTACGGTTTGTTCCCCGGCGCCAACGGCATCACCAACGCGGGCGCGGCGGCGATTCAGGTCGACAAGGACGGTAAGCCGTTGGCCAAGCCGGTACCGGTCATCGACACGCGCCTCAAGCCGCCGGCTCCCGACCCGCGCTTCCCGGCCGACCTGCCCAATACCCCGTTCCGGCTGGAACCCTATGTGCCGCTGGCCGGCGGCTTGACCGGCGATCTTATCCACGCCTTCTACCACCAGCAGCAACAGATCAACGACGGCCAGATGAACAAATTCGCCGCCGTGTCCAACGCCGGCGGCTTGACAATGGGCTATTTCGACGGCTCGCCGATGAAGCTGTGGGACTACGCCAAGCGCTACACGTTGGCCGACAATTTCTTTCACGCCGCCTTCGGCGGCTCGTTCCTCAACCATTTCTGGCTGATCTGCGCCTGCTCGCCGCGCCATCCCGACGCGCCCGACGCAATCCGCGCCAAGCTCGACGAAAGCGGCAAAATGACCAAGAACGGCATGGTGACCCCCGACGGATATGCCGTCAACACCATGCAACCCGAGCACGGGCCGAAGAACCCGACTATCCATCACGAGGAGCTGCTGCCGCCGCAGGACATGACGACGATCGGCGACCGCCTGTCCGAGAAGGGCATCGCCTGGGCCTACTACGCCGGCGGCTGGAACGAGGCCAATGCCGGCACGGTCGATCCCGTGCGCTTCAGCTACCACCACCAGCCCTTCGCCTTCCTCAAGAAATTCGGCCCGGGCACCGAGGGCCGAGCGCGGCACCTCAAGGATCTCGACGATTTCATCGCCGACATCGACAAGGGCACGCTGCCGCCGGTCGCCTACTACAAGCCGCGGCGCGGCATCAACCAGCATCCGTGCTGCACCGATGTCGGCGACGGCGACGCGCACGCCGCCGATCTGCTGCGGCGGATCGAGGCGAGCCCGTTATGGCCGTCGACCGCTGTCATCCTCACCTATGACGAGAACGGCGGCTGGTGGGACCACGTCGCACCGCCGAAGGTCGACCGCTGGGGCCCCGGCGCCCGTGTGCCCGCGATCATCATCTCGCCCTTCGCCCGCAAGGGCTTCATCGATCACACGCTCTACGACACGACTTCGATCCTGAAGCTGATCGAGCTGCGGTTCGGCCTGGCGCCGCTCGGCGAGCGTGACGCCAAGGCCAACGACCTCACCGCCGCCTTCGATTTCGGCGGCTGAGCCGCGCGCTACGCGTCCTTCGGCTCGACGTCGAGCCGCGCAACGATGCCCTGCAGCTCCGGCTTCGGCGCCGGATAGCGCGCCATCACCAGCGGGTCGTGGCCGGGGATGATATGGCGCGGCGAGGCGGCCAGCCGGCGCAGCGCGCCGAAGGCTTCGAGCGTGTCGCCCAGGTGATAGACGAAGGGGAAAGGCCGCCCCTGCTCCATGTTGGCGTAGTAGTGGCTGGCATCGGAGGCGAGAACCAGCCAGCCGCGCCGCGTCCACACGCGCGCCACTTGCAGGCCGGCGGTGTGGCCGCCGACCCAATGCAGGCTGAAACCGGGCGCGAGTTCCGCGGCGCCGTCATGGAACTGCACGCGGCCGCGAAACACTTCGCGCACCATGCCGGTCACATTGTCGACATCGAAGCCGCCGCGGAAATAGTCGTGGCACATGTGCCGCCCGGTGACGAAGGCCATCTCGCGGTCCTGCAGGTGAAACGTCGCCTGCGGGAACAGGTCGTGGTTGCCGACATGGTCGTAATGCATATGCGTGATCACCACGTCGGCGACGCCCTTGGCCTCGATGCCGAGACGGCTGAGCCCGTCGGTCGGACAGCGCAGGAATTCCCGCCGCCGCCGCGTCGCCGCTACCTGGTTGAAACCGGTGTCGACGATGAAGCTGCGTTGCGGGCCGACCACCGCCCAGACGAAATAGTCCATCGACATCGGCCCGTCATGCGGGTCGGCGGCGATGAAATTCTCCTGCGGCCGGCGATCGACCCGCGCGTAGCGGACGGCGTAAACCTCGAACGGCTCCATTCATATCCCCATTTCAGACAACGCTTGCGATGCACCAGGACATTCTACGGGCCAAGCGTCGTGCCGCTCGCCCGCTCGAGGAACTTGACCACGGCGGTGTGATCTTCCGCTTCGCCGAGCGCCTGCGCCGCATCTCCCCAAATCTTCGCGCAGAGCTGAGTAAGCTGGCTGAAGGCGCCCGTCGTCTTGGCAAGGCGTTCGGCCGTGCGCAGATCCTTCGCCATCAAGCCCAACGAAAAGCCGGAGGCGAAGCCGCGCGACAGGATCTGCTGCTTGAACTTGTTCTCCGTACTGGTGTTGCGCCCGGTCGAGGCATTGAGCACGTCGACCATCGTCTCCGGTGCCAGCCCGAATTGCTTCCCGGCCAGCAGCGCCTCCGCCGCGATCCACAGGCCGGCGGCGGAGACCAGGTTGTTGAGCGCCTTCATCGCGTGACCCGAGCCGAGCGGGCCGGTGAGAAATACCTGCTTCGCCATCGTCGCGATGAGTGGGCGCGCGCGCTCGATGATTTCCGCGGTGCCGCCGATCATCGTCGCCAGCGAGGCGTCGGCGGCGCGCTTGACGCCGCCAGACACCGGCGCATCGACGAGGTGCACATCTCGCTTGGCGAGGACCTCGCCCAGCGCGCGCGTGCCGACTGGGTCGGAAGAGCTCATGTCGATGACGATCGTGCCGGGGCGCAGGCGGTCGGCGAGACCGCCGCCGAGCAGAACCTCGCGCACAACATTGCCGTCTGGCAGCATGGTGATGACCGCGTCCAGCGCTGCGCCGTGGTCGTTGTAGGAGAGCGCGATCGTGCCGCGATGAGCCGCGAGGAATTTTCGCAACGTCTCCTCATAGTTGTCGGCGGCGTAGACACGATAGCCCGCCGCCACGAGATGCGGCGCCATCAGCCTGCCCATATTGCCGACGCCGATGAAACCGACCGCGGCCGGCGGCCGCAATGGTGAGCGCACGATTCCCTCTCCTGCCCGTCGAAAAACCGACGGGCAGTATACCGCGACCGACTCCCAGCGCCCTATTGCAACAACAGCTCGGCGATCTGCACCGCGTTGAGCGCCGCGCCCTTCAAGAGCTGATCGCCGGCGGCGAACATCGCGATGGACCTGCCGCTGGAATCGCTGAGGTCGGAGCGGATGCGGCCGACCAGAATGTCGTCCCTGCCGGTCGCATCCTTGGGCATCGGGAAGTAGTTGCGCTCGATGTCGTCGACGACTCGCACGCCGGGCGCCGTTTTCAATATTTCGCGAACCTCATCGGCGGCAATCGGACGCTCGCATTCGACATTGAGGGCCACCGAGTGCGCCCGCAGCACCGGCACGCGGACGCAGGTCGCGGTCACTCGGATCGTCGGATCGCCGAAGATCTTCCGCGTCTCGTTCATCACCTTCGTCTCCTCGTCGTTGTAGCCGGTGCGCGGATCGATCTTGGTGTTGTGGCTGAACAGATTGAAGGCGTAGGGGTGCGGCAGGATGCGGTTCCTGTAGATACGGCCGTCGAGATAGGCGCGCGTCGATTCGCGCAGCTCTTCCATCGCCGCGGCGCCGGCGCCCGAGGCCGCCTGATAGGTGGAGACAATCAGGCGCCGGATCGGATTCAGCCGATGGATCGGCCATAGCGGCGTGATGGCGACGATCGCCGCGCAGTTCGGGTTGGCGATAATGCCGTTGTGCAGCCGGATCGCCTCGGGATTGATCTCCGGAATGACCAGCGGCACGTCGGGCTCCATGCGGAACGCCGAGGAATTGTCGATGACGACCGCGCCTTGGCGGACCGCGGCCGGAGCGAAGTGACGGGAGATGGCTCCGCCCGCAGAGAAAAAGGCGATATCGACGCCCTCGAAGCTGCGCTCAGTCAGCTCTTCGACCTCAACGCCGGCGCCGTTGAACGGCAGCGACTTGCCGGCCGACCGGGCCGAGGCGAAGAGACGCAGTTTGGCGAGTGGGAAGCGCCGGTCGCTCAAGCATTGCAGCAATTCAACGCCGACCGCGCCGGTGGCGCCGACCATGGCAACCACCGGCGACGCTAGTCGGCCGCCTAGCCGCGTGCCGCTTGCCGAATGCGGCGAAAGAACATCGACGGTCGATTGAGTCGGGCACATGTCTGTCTCCTTCGTTGAGCCGGAGAGACGAGAGCCCGAAACGACAAGGCCCCGTCCGGTGCCGGCGGGGCCTTGAGGGTCGCTATGTCGCTCGGATCAGCGCACAAGCACCTCAGACACCCCGGCGGGGGTCTTCTTGGCGGCCGTGCGCTTGGTTGTCGAGCGAAGCATGGAGCGAAATTATCTCAGCCGATGCCGCCTGTAAAGCGGCGCTTCCGTCCGATACGATATGATCCCGCTCAAACGTCGATATCGACGACGATGGGGACATGGTCGCTCAAGCCGGAGCCGCACCAGTCCTCGAATGTGCCGAGGCTGAGGTCCCTCACCTTGCCGATCCAATGCTCGGGGAGGAAAACATAGTCGATGTGATAGGTCGGGCCGTCCTTCCTGCGGTCGCGCCAATAGAGTGTCGGGACGGTCTCCTTACCCTGTGCTTCGCCACGGATCCTATGATAGGCGCTGACCAGGCCGAGAGCTTCGAGCATCTCGACCTTGCTCGCGTGGTTGATGCGCCATCCCGGCTTATCCCAGATGACGTTGCTGTTGAGGTCGCCGGCAACGATGGCCGGCCGCTCGGTGAGGAAAGCCCGGTATCTGTCGAGCGCCCGGCGCAACGGCCCGGCCTGACGTTTCCGGGTGGCGCCGGCGCTCGCGTTCTGCGCCCACACCGCGAGCAGGTTGCACGCCGTCGGCCCGGAGATATGGACCGGCGCAATGTAACGAAGTTTTGGGTCGTAGAGCTCCGACAGGCGCGCGGCGTAGCCGTTGAAGGTGAAGACGGCTAGGCCCTTGTGCGGGTTCCGCCCGATCCACACTGGCTCACATTCCGTCCAGGCGGACTTTCGACGTGCCCGAAAGCGGCCCGGTTCGGCGCATTCGCAAACGATGGCGATGTCCGGTGCGAGACCGAGCAGGACATCGATCTTGCGGTCCAGCGCCATGCCGCAGTTCCAGGCGACGATCCTCATCTGCCGATAGGCTCTCCCGGTATCCGACGGTCAGGGATCAGGCGATCCTAAAGGCGGCTGCTGAGCAGCTTGATGCCGGCAAAGGCGAAAAACGCGCCGAGCGTCGCCTGAATCCACCGCCGCGCCTTCGAGTAGAGCCGCACCATCACCGCGGTCGAGAAGGCGACGGCATAGAGGCAGTGGATGATCATGGAGAGAATCGTCATGTCGGCGGAAACTGGCATCCAGAGTGAGTGCTGTACTCTCGGCTTCTGGACTGCGGTCTTCGCCGGGGTGACGACATGGGTTAACGCGGTCGCGATCCGCTCTAGTCCGTCTTGACCGCCACCGGCCGGCCGGTTGCGCCGGTTTCGAGCAGCGCGTCGATCAGGCGATGGACGCGCAGCGCCTCGCGGCCGCTGGCCCGCGGCGCGCGCCGCTGTTCGATCGCGTCGACGAAATCGGCGATCACCCCGCGATGATAGTCGTGCGGGAACGCCATCGGATCGGCGCCGGTGCCGCCGGCGCTGCTGTCGGCCGCCATTTCCGTGACGCGGCCTTCGTGGTGGAA
>JACQDQ010000164.1 GCA_016201015.1 Pseudomonadota bacterium
CGATAACGTGCGCGAACCGACCGGCTCCCCGGTTTCAAGATAGGCCTCGACGATCTGCCGGAAGATCTGCCGCGTGCGATCGTTGAGCTCGACGATCGCGGAGGCCCGCGGGCTCAGCACCGGTGCAGCGACGGCAATCGGTTTGACCACATTCATGGTTGGAATTTAGGAAGCCATGCCTTGGGCGTCAACGCCCGCGGCACCAAGTTGGATCCGCGGTCGTCGACTGGACGCGGCGTCGCCGTCCGCGCTAGGGTCCGCCCCTTCATCGAGGAACCGAGGAGCCGCCCATGCGCCCGTCCAGTCGCGCGCCCGATGCCCTTCGCCCGACGGCGCTCGAGCCCGGCACCGCCAAATACGCCGAGGGTTCGTGCCTGGCGCGCTTCGGCGACACCCACGTCCTATGCACCGCGACGATCGAGGACAAGGTACCGCCCTTCCTGCGCAATACCGGTTCCGGCTGGGTAACGGCGGAGTATGGCATGCTGCCGCGCTCAACGCACACCCGCACCGAACGCGAGGCGGCGCGTGGGCGCCAATCGGGCCGTACCCAAGAGATACAACGCCTTATCGGCCGCTCGCTGCGCGCCGTGACCGATCTGAAGGCGCTCGGCGAGCGCCAGGTCCGCATCGACTGCGACGTCATCCTCGCCGACGGCGGCACGCGCACCGCCGCGATCACCGGCGCCTATGTCGCGCTGCATCTGGCGCTTGCCGGCCTGGTCAAGCAGGGCAAGCTGGCGTCCCTGCCGCTCGTCGATCAGGTGGCGGCTGTCTCTTGCGGCATTCATCAGGGCGCGCCCGTCCTCGACCTCGACTACGCCGAGGACTCGACGGCCGAGGCCGACGCCAATTTCGTGCTGACCGGCGCCGGCCGCATGATCGAAGTGCAGGCGACTGCCGAGCGCCTGCCCTTTGCCGAGGCCGATCTGATGGCGCTGCTCGCCCTCGCGCGCAAGGGGATCGGCGAACTCCTCGCGCTACAGCGCCGGGTGCTCGGGCTCTGATGACGCGCCGGCTTGACGGCGCGAAACTCGTCCTCGCCAGCCACAACCCCGGCAAGGCGCGCGAGATCGCCGCACTGCTGGCGCCGTTCGGCGCCGAGATCGTGTCGGCGGCTGCGCTCCGCCTGGCCGAGCCGGAAGAGACCGGCGACAGCTTCGAGGCCAACGCCGCCCTCAAGGCGCGCGCCGCGGCCCATACCGCGGGTCTACCGGCGCTGGCCGACGATTCCGGTCTGGTCGTTCCGGCCCTGGCCGGACAGCCGGGTATCTATTCGGCGCGTTGGACCGGGCCGACCAAGGATTTCGCGATCGCCATGCGGCGTGTCGAAGACGAGCTGAAGGGCAAGATCGACCGCAGCGCGCATTTCGTCGCCGTGCTGGCGCTCGCCTGGCCGGACGGCGATCTCAAGACGTTCCGTGGCGAGGTGCATGGCCGCTTGGTCTGGCCGCCGCGCGGCGAGCGCGGCTTCGGCTACGACCCGATGTTCGTGCCGGACGGATACGAGGAGACGTTCGGCGAGATGGACCCCGACCTAAAGCACGCCATCAGCCACCGGGCGGCGGCGTTCAAGCGACTCGTCGCCGCCTGCTTCCGCTGACCGAGCGTCCAGCAGGAAAGGTAGGATCGTCACGCTTTCGTCGGCAATCAGCAGATGGCCGGACGGCACCGCGTTCCAGCGCTGCGTATTCTCGTCCAACGGCTCGGAGACGATGATCAAATGGTCGCCGGCATCGCACCAGAACATCGTCGGCGGCTTGTCGTCGCTGGCGTAGCGCATGGCAAAGATGCGCGCGCCGTCGGTGAACGCGGCGGTGAGCCGCAGCGGTTCATCGATGTCGGCTTCGCGCATGATGTCGAGCACCTGCCGCGTGGCCGCGCGCAGTGCCGCCGGCGGGTCCGTCTCGAGACCGTTGGCGAACAGCAGGTAGAAGAAGAACTCGCTGTCGGTCGTTCCCTGACGTTGCGCGTAGAGTGAGTCGGGGAGCAGCTGGTCGAGCCGGCGGCGCACGCGGTCATAACCGCCGATCTGTCCGTTATGCATGAACAGCCATTGTCCGTGGCTGAACGGGTGGCAGTTGATGCGCGCCGTGGCGGTGCCGGTCGAGGCGCGGACATGGCCGAAGAACAGCGGCGAGCGGATGTGTTGGGCGAGACTGCGCAGATTGCGGTCGTTCCACGCCGGCAGCGTCTCGCGATAGACGCCCGGCGTCTCGCGTTCGCCGTACCAGCCGATGCCGAAGCCGTCGCCGTTGGTGGCAACCTCTGCCTTGCGGCAACGCAGGCTTTGATTGATCAACGAGTTTTCCGGCTTGAACAGCAGGGTCTCGAGAAACATCGGACGACCCCGATAGGTGATCCATCGGCACATCTGTTCTGCTCTCTGCTTTGGGCGTCGGCGCGCCGGGGTGGCGGCAGCCGTCTACTCGGCGCCGAAGGTTGCGCCCTGCGGCGGCACCGGCCGTTGGCGATGCGTCACCATGCGCATATGCAGTTCGCGGATCGCGTCGCTGCCGGTGCGGGTGCACAGGAATGGAAAGATGCCGTGCACCAGACAAGCGAGGCCAGCCGCGATCAGGCGCAGGCCGAAGCCCGAGGCCATCGCCAGGTGCTGTGGATAAGTCTCGCCGACCGAGGTCGGGTGAGCGGTGAAGAGGGTGCGGATCGACATGGACAGCAGCATAACCCAGCCAGTTCCAAAAAGTTTGCAAAGTGTACGAAAAATTCGTTAATATGTGGTTTCTGATACCTTCTATAGCCCATCCATTAGAATATCTTCTCTTTGGACGAACTCGACCGCAAAATTCTGACCCTTCTACAGCAGGACGCCACGCTGCCGGTAGCGGCCGTCGCCGAGCGCGTTGGCCTGTCGCCCTCGCCGTGTTGGCGGCGCATCCAGAAGCTGGAAGAAGACGGCATCATCCGCGCCCGCGTCGTGTTGCTTGACCCCGACAAGGTCAATGTCGCGGTGACCGTTTTCGTCGCCGTGCGCACCAGTCAGCATGAAATCGGTTGGCTGGAGAAATTCGCCGCGGCCGTGCGCGACATCCCCGAGGTCGTCGAGTTCTATCGCATGAGCGGCGACGTCGATTACCTGCTACGCGTCGTGGTGCCCGACATCGCCGCCTATGACGGCGTCTATAAACGCCTGATACAGCGCGTGCCGCTGTCGGATGTGAGTTCCAGCTTCGCCATGGAGACGATCAAGTTCACGACGGCGCTGCCGCTGAGCTATGTGCGTTGAGCCGGACTGGCTTCAACGCCCCGGCGATCCTGTTAAGACGCCTCAATTAAGGAATAAGAAATCGTCATTGCCGGGCCGCCGCGCAGCGGCGCGACCCGGCAATCCACGAAACCGCATGGATACCCAGGTCTCGGCGTACTCCTTCGACAAGCTCCAGAGTACGCCGGCCCGGGTATGACGGAATTGAAAAAGGAATCCCGGCGGTCAATTCGCTAATATGACGGCCATGCCCGACAATACCCCCGGCTTCGGCCTCTACGTCCACTGGCCGTTTTGCCGGTCGAAATGCCCCTATTGCGACTTCAACAGCCACGTCCGCGCCGTCGTCGATGAGGCGGGCTGGCGCGCTGCGCTGCTCGCCGAGCTCGGCCACTACGCGCGCGAGACGCGCGGCCGCCGCCTGACCTCTATCTTCTTCGGCGGCGGCACGCCCTCGCTGATGGCGCCCGACACCGCCGCGGCGCTGATCGAGCGCGCCGCCCGGCACTGGGGCTTCTCGGAGGACATCGAGATCACCGTGGAGGACAATCCGACCTC
>JACQDQ010000165.1 GCA_016201015.1 Pseudomonadota bacterium
CCTTTTCCGCTGCCTTCTCGCGGATGTGGCAGGTGTTGAGGATGATGAGGTCGGCGGTTTCGGGCGTGTCGACCGCGCGGAAGCCAAGCGGCGCCAGGACATCCGCCATGCGGGCGGAGTCATAGGCATTCATCTGGCAGCCATATGTCTTGATGTAGAGCTTTTTCCGCAAGCGTGTCCGGCCGTCCTGCGGCCTATCCCTCTTCGGCAAAAATAGCACCCCTTCCCCCTCTGTCAAGGCGACGGCGCGCCGGCGGCCCCGGCGGGCGGCGGGCGCGGCACTTGCCGCCCGGCATGCGCCGCGGCCAAGCCACGCGCCACCTCGCGCTCGCAATACTCGGCGAGCGCCTTGCGCGTGCCGAACTCGGCAATGGTGACCGGCGGATGGAACTCGAGCGCGGTGGTGATCCGCCCGAGCCCGACGACGCACCACAGGTGCGACGCCAGAGCCATGTCGCCGTACCAGGAGAAGAATGGCCGCCATTGACGACCGATCGGCATTCCATCGAGACGCGTATAGGCGATCGTCACCGGCTGCACGACCAGCGGTTGGCCGTCGACGGTCTGCTCCGCGACGCTGAACAGCGCGCGCTTGAATGGCAGCATGCGCGTACCTTCACCGCTCGTCCCTTCCGCGAAGAGCACGAGGTTGTTGCCCTCCGCCAGTCGACGCGCCACGTCGTCGCGCTCCTTCGTCACCCCGCTTACGCGACGCGCGACGAACACCGTGTTCTGCAGCTTCGCGAGCCAGCCGAAAAACGGCCAGCGCGCCACCTCGTGCTTGGCGACGAAACAGGTCTCGACCACGGCCGACAGAATGGTGACATCGAGATAGGACTGGTGATTGACGACGAACAGCGTCGGCCGGACGGCCGATATCTCGCCACTGACCTCGACCTCGATCCCGAACAGGCGGCAGCAAATGCGATGATAGACGTTGGGCAGGCGCCGCGCGAGCGGCAGGCGCAGCGCCAGCGCGGCGCCCTGAACCGGCATCAGCGGCACAGTCAGGACGAAGTAGCCGAACAGCCGGACGATCGCGCGCAACGGCGAGCCGCGCATCAACGATCAGTCCTCGCCGCCGCCGACCTGGCGAAGATAGTGATGGAAATACTTGTCGGTCACCCGGTCGGTCACGACGATGATGCACACGTCGGTGGTATTGAATTGATGGTCGATCACCGCCCCCTCGCCGACGAGTCCGCCGAGGCGCAAATAACCCTTGATGAGCGGTGGCAGCGCCGCGAGCGCCGCACGCACGCTGAGCTGGGCGATCGCCGCCGCGTCGTCGATCTCGCCCGGCGGCAGCATGTTCATCTCGACGTAGCGGTCGGGCAGCGCCCGGGCCCGCAGATGCGGCGGCGCCAGGTGATAGTGGTAGAGGTAGGAAAGCGGCTGGGCGATCGCCTGCGGCTCGGTGCCGGGCAGGCTGGCGCAGCCAAACATCAGGGAGATGCTGTGCTGGAGGACGTAGCGTGCGATGCCCTTCCAAAGGAGCTGCATGGTCGGGCGCGTGCGGTAGGCCGCATCGACGCAGGAGCGGCCGAGTTCGAGGATTTCGCCCGGATGGGCGACGAGTTTGGCGACATCGAATTCCGTGGCGGTATAAAAGCCGCCATGCCGGCCGGCGACCGACCGCCGCAACAGGCGATAGGTGCCCACCACCGCCTCCGCGCCGGAGCCCCGCTTGTGATCGATGACCAGCAGGTGGTCGCAGTAGGCGTCGAAGCCATCGCTGTCACGCCGGTGCGCCGACACCGCGGGCGTAGCCCGCGCGTTCATTTCCTCGTAGAACACGCGGTAGCGCAGCGCCTGCGCCGCATCGATTTCGGCGGCCGTGACCGCGAGCCGCACTTCGAGCGTGCCGGCGACGAGCCCGCCCGCTTCGCCACCCAACGCGCCGGCGCCGCCGACGGATGCGGTCGTGCCGACCGGCCGTGCAATCATTGGTTCCTGATCTTTCGGCTGCCGCGCGCCGGCACGCCGAGGAGCTCGAGGCGGTGCCCGACCAGCTCATAGCCCAGCTCGCGTGCCACCCGTCGCTGCAGCTCCTCGATATGCTGGTTCTGGAACTCGATCACCTCGCCTGTCTCGACATTGATCAAGTGATCGTGGTGCTTGTCCGGCGCCCTTTCATAGCGTGCCCGCCCATCGCCGAAGTCATGGCGCTCGAGAATACTCGCCGCTTCGAACAGCCGCACGGTGCGATAGACGGTGGCGACGCTGATCTTGGGATCGATGGCGATCGCGCGGCGATGAACCTGTTCGACATCAGGATGGTCGGTCGACTCGGACAGCACCCGCGCGATCACGCGGCGTTGCTCCGTCATCTTCAGACCTTTTTCGGCGCAAAGCTGCTCAAGGCGCGATGGCATTTGTCCCGTACCGACCGGCTGCCTGTTCTCCAGCGTCACTTGGGCGTGACTTAGATGGGAACTATAAACCAAAACCGCCGGGGTCGCCTACTGGCCGTCGACGCATCGCTCGATCGCGCCCCGCAGTCCAATGTTCGCCGTGCCAAATCAACCAGTTATGGATTGGCCTCGCGACTCCGAGCGGGCGTTGAAGCCCGGCGCGCGGCGCCTGGCCATCGACACCTTATGCGCTGCCGCGCCGACGCTTGGCTTTGGTGCCAAGCCCGAGCGCCCGTGCGAGCTGGCTGCGCTGCTTGGCATAGTTCGGCGCCACCATGGGGTAGTCGGCCGGCAAGCCCCAGCGGTCGCGATATTGGTCAGGCGTCATATTGAAAGCGGTGTTCAGGTGCCGCTTCAGCATCTTGAGTTTCTTGCCGTCCTCCAGGCAGATGATGTAGTCCGGCGTCACCGACTTCTTGATCGATACCGCCGGCTGCGGTCGCGGCGCGATAACCGGCACCTCGCCGACCGAAGCGAGCGTTTGATAGACCTGTTGGATCAGCCCCGGAAGATCTGTCAGCGTGACGGTATTGTTCGAGACGTGCGCGGCGACGATCTCGGTGGTCAGCGACAGCACGTCCGATTGTTTTGCCGCCTCGGCCATGGACATGTTTTCCCTTCGCAATATTGAAAGAGGATAGTGGTTATATAACAATAGGGGACAGCGAAAGCAACGGCCCCAAAGCAACCTTCATCGAATAGGAAATATGCAAGAAAATAGTCGAGTTAATTCATAAAATTCCCAGGCTCGCCACAATTTTGACACGCTGGTGGAGTTGGCCGCGTCATAGCCGTATCCGCCAGAAGCGCCCGGCAATGCGGCGCCGCAATGTCAGCGCCGCCACCGGCGCTCCGTCGGCGCGACGATAGTACGCCGGCCGTCGTCCGACCACCTCGAAGCCCTCGGCGGCATAGAGCGCCTGCGCCGCAACATTGTCCTCGGCGACTTCGAGGAATATGCGGCGGGCGCCGCATTCGGCGGCATGGCGCATGCCCATGGCGAGCAGACGACGCGCGATGCTGCGGCGGCGGAAGGCGGCGGCGACTCCGAGCGACAGCAGCTCTCCTTCGTCGGTGGTGAGGCGGATGATGGCAAATCCGGCAGGCGCGCTGGTTCCGCCCGCATCGCGGTCGAAGGCGAGCCAGGCAATGACGCCGGGCGAGGCGAGGATATCGACCATCGCCTGCAGGGACCACGGATCATCAAAACAGACGGCGTGAAGCGCGGCGAGAATCGGCGCATCCGCCGGCCCGGTGAGCCGGGGATCCTCGGACGCGCTCATCGCGGCAACGGCCCGCCGCCGCCTGCCGGCAACGTCACCGCTGGCGGATGCAGATAGAACGGCGCCGGCGGTGTCGACGGCAGCGGCCGCGTGGCGGCGAGGCGGGCGACGGTCGCGGCATCCGGGCGCGGCGCGGCGCGCGACACGGCGAACGTCAAACCGCGCGCCGACAAGGCAGCCGCCAGCGTCGCCGCCGCGCCGCCGGCCAACAACAGCGGCAATGACGCGCCGGGTGCCGCGAGATCGCGCGCTATCTCGTCCGGCCGGCGCGCCGCCGCCGGCGCCAGCGGTGAAAGGTCGGCGGCGAAGCACTGCACGAAGATGTCGGCACGCTTCGAGTCGAGGGCGACGATGACCATGCATCCCGCGCGCTCGACCGAGTCGACAGCGGCAGCGACCGCTTCGAGCGTGGTCACGCCAATCAGCGGCCGGCCGGCGGCGAGCGCCAGGCCGCGGGCGGCGGCAAGACCCACCCGCATGCCGGTGAAGTGGCCCGGACCCACGGTCACCGCGATGCGGTCGAGAGAGGCGAAGCTTTGCCCCGCCATCACGCGCTTGACCATTGGCAGGAGGATCTCGGCATGACCGTGGGCAAGTTCGCGACTCTCCTGGGCACGTACCGCTTGGCCCTCGCACAGAGCAGCCGAGCAGCCGGACAAGGCGGAGTCGAGCGCCAGAATCATCACCGCACGGCCTCGCGCGCCGGTCGGCGCAATGCTAAGAACCGCCGCGGGAGTGTACAGACATGATTCTGACCGAAATCTCGCCACCCGCCTTCGATGTTACCCTCGACATCGCCTACGCGACCGCCGGCAATTTCACCGGCAAGCCCATCTATGCGCGGGCCGCCGCCTATCTCCGCCCGGTGGCGGCCGCGGCGCTGCGGCGTGCGACGAATCTCGCCGCGCAGCTCGGGCTGCGCCTCAAGGTCTTCGACGCGTTCCGGCCGGCCGAGGCGCAATGGGTCATGTGGAATCATACGCCCGATCCCGAATTCCTCGCCGATCCGCGGCGCGGCTCGCCCCATTCGCGCGGCGTCGCCGTCGACCTCACGCTCGTCGACCCGGCGGGCCGCGAGCTCGACATGGGCACGGCCTTCGATGCATTCACGCCGCTGTCCCATCACGGCGCGACCGCAGTCTCGACCGCCGCGCAGCGCAACCGGTTCCAGCTTCTCGGGCTGATGACCGCCGCCGGCTGGGACTTCTATCGCAATGAATGGTGGCATTATCAGCTATTCGAGTCGCGCCGCTATCCGCTCCTCTCCGATCGCGCCCTGCCGCGGGGACTGATGTAGCCTCAGACGATCTTGCACGCCTCGGCGAAATCGAAGCGCGGGCTGCGCGGGAAGAGCTGCGATGAATCACCATAGGCGAGATTGCACAGAAAATTCGACTTGTAACGCCCGTCGGGGAAGAAGGCGGCGTCGACCTTGGCATTGTCGAAGCCCGACATCGCGCCGCAGTCGAGGCCCAGCGCGCGGGCCGCAATGATGAAATAGGCGCCCTGAAGCGTGCCGTTGCGGAACGCCGTCACCTCCGCGACTTCCATTTTCTTCGGGCCCTTGAACCAGTTGATCGCATCTAAATTGTGCGGAAACAGCCGCGGCAGGTGCTCGTAGAACAGCGAGTCGTAGGCGATGATCGCGGTCACCGGCGCCTTCATCGTCTTGTCGAGATTGCCGGCGCCAAGCGCCGGCCGCAGTCGCGCCTTCGCATCGGCGCTTCTCACGAAGACGATGCGCATAGGGCTGGAATTGGCTGACGTCGGCCCCCATTTGCAGAGATCATAGACGCGACGCAACAACTCATCCTCGACCGGTCTTGGCAACCAGGAATTATGCGTTCGCGCCTTGAGGAAGATGAGGTCGAGGGCATCGTCATTGAGCTGTGAGGTCATCGTTGACCTGTCTCCAGTGGCGAATTCGATGCGTCGGACGGCACGCCGGGCGCCAGAATGACCTCCGGCCCGAGGGTTGACAAGTGCGGCGGTCGAAGCGCGGCCTAGGTCAGCGGCACGAAGGCAACAGGCAAGACATCGCGCCGCGTCGCGACGCCGGCGGCGTCCTTGTCGACGACGACCAGCGTCTGATGCGCGAACCAGTCGCCGCTGTCGTTCGAATCGACGGGAATGACCATGCGCCCGCCCGGTTTCAGTTGAGCGAGCAGAGCCGGCGGGATTTCGCCAGCCGCGGCGGTCACGATGATCGCATCGAAGGGCGCGTGCTCGGCCCAGCCTCGGGCGCCATCGCCGGTCTTGACCGCGACGTTGCGATAGCCGTGCCGTGCCAGCCTCTCGCGTGCGCGCTCCGCCAGCTCGGGAATCGTTTCGACGCTGTAGATCTGCTTCGCCAGCTCCGCAAGCACGGCGGCTTGATAGCCGGAGCCGGTACCGATCTCGAGCACGACATCGTCGGGATCGAGATCCAGGAGTTCGGTCATGATGGCGACGATGAACGGCTGCGAGATCGTCTGCCCATGGCCGATCGACAGCGGCGCGTTGATATAGGCCCTATCTTCCTGCGTCGGCGCGACAAATGCCTCGCGCGGCACTTTGGCCATCGCCGCGCGCACGCGCTGGCCCATTGCCGCGCGCCCGGTCCAGCCGCGAGTCTCCTCGAACTCTTCGGCAATTTCGTTGAGCAGGCGCTGTCGGCGATCCACGACCGGGATCAACTCGGCGGCGCCATGCGGTCGCTCGGCGTGCCGCAGCGCTCCGCCGCCGCGATCGGTCGGGCTCGCGGTGCCGGCGGCTCGGACAATCGGAATCGTGGCGTCATCGGCCGGCGTGCCCCCACCCTGGCCGCTAGGCCAGCAACCGATGCTTGCCGACCGGCTTCACCGTCGTCGCCTGCAGGCCCTTCTCGCCGGCGGCGGCGGCATATCGCACTTCGGCGCCGACGCTCAGTCGCTTGAACTCCCCTTGAATCACGCTGTTGCGGTGGAAATACACTTCCTCGCCATCGGCGGATTCGATGAAGCCGTAGCCTTCGTCGGCGAACAGGCGGGCGATCCGCCCATGCGGCTCTCCGGCATGCGACTTCACCTCGCCGCGCCGGCGCCGCACCTTGTCCTGGAGCCGTCGCTCGACCGCGTCGAACGCATCACGGATGGCAACGTAGATGTCTTTGCGATCCTCGGCCGGCGCCGGATCGCGATTCACGGCGATTTCGCTGCCCGGCAGCTTGAGATCGATCCGAATGTTGTAGGACTTGCCCTTGTTCAGGTGGCGCCGCGGCGAGCGGACGATGACGCGGCAACTGACGATCCGGCCGAAATGCTCCTCGAGCTTCGCAACGCGCTTGCGAATTCGCGCCTCGACGGCGGCGGACGGCGCGATCTCCCGGAACGTAATCTGCAGAGGCATAGGCATGGCACGCACCTCGGAAAGGACATGTCGGGGTCCGGCGACCGGGGCTTTGCGCGGCGTGGCGGGCACGCCGAGAAAGGATAAGCTGCGGCGCGCGATCCTCCAAGCCCAATCGTCGGCCTGCGTGCCCGAGGCCGCCAGCAATTTGGATCGTGGCCCCATCACGCGACCAGCGCGGCCACTGCGTTCAGCTATAGGCGGCTAGTCTCTGGACGGAAACGTGATCGACGACCTGCCGCACTCCCGGCACGCCTTCGGCGAGGACCCGCAGCGCCATCCGCTGTTCGTCCGAGCCGACGGCACCGCCCAGCTCGACCGTGCCATTCTCCACCACGACGTTGATGAAGAACGGGTTCGCCCATGGCTCGCGGTTGAGCTGCCCGATGATCGCCGCGCGGATGCTGCGATCGTCGAGTGCCGCGAATCCCGCGACCTTGGTCGTTCCACGGGCAAGCACGCGGATCAAATCTGCCCGGCTGACGATGCCGACCAGCTTTCCGTCACGCACGACCGGCACCCGCTTGATGCGCCGTGCCTCCAGCAAATCGGCGACCGCAGCCACGGACGTCGTTTCGGTCACCGAGACGACGTGGCGCGTCATCACGTCCTGGGCCCGGCGGCCATGGCTTTTTACGTAGTCAGTCGCAAGGCTCCGCGGATCGGAGATGAGCTCGAGCCACCAGGATCGGCGCCGTTCGGTTCCGGTCTCCGGCCGACGCAGCAGGTCTCCCTCGCTGACGATGCCGACGATCCGCTCCTCGGCATCGACGACCGGAACCGCGCTGATCGAGCGGCCGAGCAAGAGTCCGGCGATTTCATCGACCGGCGTCGTCGGCGTCACCGTCGCAACCATGCGTGTCATCACATCGCGAGCCAACATGGGTTTGCTCCTTTGCCTCACCGAAAATTTAGGGTCGCCTAAGTCATGCCGATGCGCCTTGACGCAAATCAACCGCGCAACGCCACGGCTCGCTCGGCGAATTCGCTGTCAGGGTTTGGGACGGAAGCCTCGGGCCAACGCGCCGGCGCGCGCGATTTCCTCGGCATTGAGGCGTTCGCCGACGCGCGCGCGATTTTCGGCCGCGCCGGGATAGCGCTGATTCGCGGCGAGATCGAACCATTTATAGGCCTCGATCAGATCCGTGTAGTCGCGCGCGTCGGTATAGGCCAGTACGCCCGCCTCGAACTCGGCGGCGGCAAGGCCGTGCTCGGCCGCGGCCAAAGTCCATCGCTGCGCGACGCCACGGTCAGGGACGACGCCTTCGCCCACGCGATATAGACGGCCGAGCAGGTATTGCGCGGTGACGTTGCCCTGTTCGGCAGCCGCCGCGAGCCACCGCACCGCCATCGCCGGATCGGCTGAAATATCTTCGGCGCCATAGAGATAGAGGAAGCCGAGCGAGAACTGTGCCGCCGAATAGCCGCGTTGGGCGGCACGCGTGTACCAGCCCACCGCCTGGCGCAGATCGCGCGGAACGCCATGCCCCTGCGCATACATGATGCCAAGCGCGTACTGCGCCTCGGCGACCCCGGCATCGGCCAGCGGACGAATCTCGCGCAAGGACGCCGCGTAATTGCCGGCGAGATAAGCCTTCCACCCGCCATCGAAATCGGCGTGGGCGGGCGTAGCCAATGCCGCGATCAATATGCCGACGACAATCGATCGTCTCATGCTCGATCCATCATCCTCGACCGGCTTGAACTTAGGCCGCACTCGGCTGCGAGGTCGCAGGCGCCATCATATCAATCGGCGGAGTTCCGTCATGTGTGCGTCGAGATCCGCGTTCGCAACCTTGGTCAGGTCCTTGGCCAGCTCGCCGGCGAGCTTCGCGCGCGAGGCGGCGCCGAGACGCCGCCGCAGGTCGCCGAGCGTGCGCGGCGGCGCGATAAGAATGAGCCGGTCGAATTTCTGCTCCCCGCTGGCGCGATTTACAAGGTCCGCGATGGCATGGGCGAATGACCGCTTGCGCTCGCGGTGAAGGTCGTATTTGGGTTCGATGGCGTGCCGCGCAGAGGTTGCGCTTTCCTGCGTACGCCCTGGCCGATCCGAGCCGAGCAGATGCGACGGCAGCCGCGCCTGCGGAGCGGCATGCGTGCTCACGGTCACGAGCGGGGCGTTGACGCCGGTCTTCGCAACGACCCGGGCCTCCACGCCGTCGGCAATGACGAGCCAAGTCGTCAGCGGTCCAGCCATGGCCGTTCGTTCCTTCTGGATGCAACAAGTATCACTATCGCGCCGATCGCCCAATTGCCGCTTGATCCAGGTCAATATCCGCCGACCGATCACTTCACGGCGAGCACGGCCGCGCCTTGCAGCCGGCCCTCGCGCAAGCGGGCGAGAGCCGTATTCGCCGCGGCGAGCGGGAACGCCTCGGTTTCGGTCCGCACCGGGATACGCGGCGCCAGCGCAAGGAACTCCTCGGCATCGCGGCGGGTGAGATTCGCCACCGAGCGAATGACGCGCTCCTCCCACAAGATGCGGTAGGGGAACGACGGAATATCGCTCATGTGAATACCGGCACAGACAACCGTGCCGCCCTTGGCGGTCGCCCGCAAAGCCGCCGGGACCAACGCACCCACCGGCGCAAATATGATGGCGGCGTCGAGCGGCTCGGGCGGCGCGGTCGCGGAATCCCCTGCCCAGGCGGCACCGAGACTTCGCGCGAAGTCCTGCGCCGCGCGATCGCCGGACCGCGTGAAGGCGAAGACCTGCCGCCCCTGGTAGCGCGCCACCTGCGCGACGATATGCGCCGCCGCGCCGAAACCATAGATGCCGAGACGCGGGCCTTCGCCCGCCATGCGCAGCGCGCGATAGCCGATGAGGCCGGCACAGAGGAGGGGCGCGGCCGCGATGTCCGAATAGTCGCCGGCGATGGCGAAGCTGTAGCGCTCGTCGGCAAGCGCGAACTCGGCGTAGCCGCCGTCGATCTGATAGCCGGTAAAGCGGGCGCCGCCGCACAGATTTTCGCGGCCAGCCCGGCAAAACACGCACGTGCCGCAGGTCCAGCCGAGCCACGGCACGCCGACACGATCGCCGACCCGGAATCGTACCACTTTTGTGCCAGTCTCGACGACCGTGCCGACGATCTCATGGCCGGGTACGATCGGCAGCTTCGGTTCCGTGAGATCGCCATCGACCACGTGCAAGTCGGTACGGCATACCCCGCAGGCATGTACCTCGATCAATATCTGGTCGGACTTAGGCCGCGGACGCGGCAGGTTCTTGAGCAGGAGCGGCTGGCCTACCGCTTCGCAGACCATGGCGCGCATGTTCTTTCTCCGGTTCGGCGGGCCACGCGCATTCGAGACGCGCGTGCACGACTTGGAATAAGTCATCCGCGACTTGAAAGCCATTGCGCCATAACCTAGGTCAACAAGCACGGGGGGGCAGCTGCCGGATTGTGTCGCGCGACGGACCCGTGGCGTCGCTCGGACCGGTCGGCGAACGGAGGAAGAGGAGCAGGAGATGAACGCGAAGGCGACCAACGGCCCAACTAGTCCGTCGTCACACCTGGCGCCCGACATGTCGCAGTTCTCGGCGCTCGGCACGCAAGCCGTCACCTCGTGGATGGAGAATGGCACGGCGGCGCTCGGACATATTCTCGACATGAATTCTGAATTGACCGCATGGAGCAAAGAGCAGTGGGATCAGGGCGTCACGGCAACGCAGTCGCTTGCGTCTTGCACGAACGTCACCGATGCCGTGGACGTGCAGGCGAAGCTGGTGCGCACCAGCGTCGAAAGCTCGATCCGCCACACGACAAACTTGCTCAGCCTGGCGACGAATTGTCTCTCCGCCGGCCTGCCCGGGTTACGGCAGATCGCCGCCGGCAGCGGCACCCAACGTTCGGCCTCGCGCGTAGCATAAGCTTAGCTGCCCGCGGCCGGCGCCTCGCCCTTCGGCACGCTTAGGCGGACCAACGTCCTAAACGTGCCGTGGCGAGAACCAACGCCGAATGCTGCCCCACAGGGGCCGCTAGCCGCGGAACCGTGCCGCGTCGAGCGCCTGTAGGTTGTTTGCGCGAATGATCAGGCGCACGTCACGTATATAGTCCAAGCG
>JACQDQ010000029.1 GCA_016201015.1 Pseudomonadota bacterium
CAGCCGTGACTTCACGGTTCCTACCGCACATTTGCAAATCGCCGCGGTTTCCTCGTAGCTGAGGCCGGCAGCGGCAACCAGGACTAGTGCCTCGCGGTGCTGTCGCGACATTCGGGCCAAAGCCGCCCGAACCTCGCCGAGTTCCACCGAGGGTATCTGCCCGGGCGGCGCCGACAGCGCGAGTTCAGCCGCGGGCTCGCCTTGCTCGAGATTCATCCGGCGCCGCCGAAATTCATTGATGTGCTGATTGCGCAGGATGGTGAACAGCCATGCCTTGAGATTTGTACCCGGTTGAAATTGATCCTTCGCGGACAGCGCGCGAAGGATCGTCTCATTGACCAGGTCGTCGGCTTGCTCTCTTCGGCCGGTCAAGAAGCGCGCGAATGCCCGTAAGCTGGGCAGGGCCTGCACGAGCAGATCCTCGAATGATGCCGTGTCGTTCATGATCGGTCCCTGCTGTTGTTGACATCAAAGGCAGGCGATGAGCCGGACGACTGCATGCGTTCGGTTGACGAGCGATCAATCAAGATATGGGAACACATGGCCCGGTCATGAAGAGGCTGCCGACGCTTGACACCAAGAGGTGGTGGGGCAACCCCTAAGTTCCGCGGAGGGAAATATCAGGAATGGGATCTTTCGACACCTAGATCTGCCGAATCAGCCTGAGCATCTCGTCCGGCAGCGGCTCCTCGAGATCCACCTGAAAAAGCTGTCTTAAATTATGATCGAGCCACTCGTTGAATGTCGCTTCGCCGGCATCGTTATGCCGCGTCGCGCGAGCGCCTCTCTTGATCGCTCGCTTGGCCGATTGTCGAGCCTGTCGATCAACGGTTGCTGCCATTGACTTGTCCCTCCTGAGATAATGGCGACAAATCGCCGAACTTGTGGTGCCGAGTTGTTCGGGAGCCCGCGATTCGAGCTCGGTCGGAACTGCTACATTCCTGTGTATCGTTCCGGTCGCGCCAACCATTGCGAAACTCGGCGCCGCGAACACTACATCTGGACATCGGACCCGAGTCTCTAACGCACAAGGCTGTCGGCCGTTCCCGCTCGCGCGGAGAATTGCAATTGGCGTCAACCGCTTCGCCGTGGTCCCAAACTGGTCACCGGAATATCGCAGCACATCGGTGGCAACCACAGTCAGACTCACCAGTTGATACAGGGCGCGTCGTAGGAGCGCCCTCGATCACGAGCGATATCGGGATCGTTGGAACTCGCGAAGAAGTACCGCCTGCGGAACGTCAGGAGATTTGCACCGCTTCTCGTCTCGCGGTGTCAGCGTGGCCCTGGAGCAACGCCGATTCTACGATGCTAAAGGAGATGCAAATGACGAACAGCTCAGCGCGACCTATCGTCGAATCACTTCCCTATCTGCGGCGCTACGCGCACGCGCTCACCGGATCGCAGGCCCGCGGCGATACTTATGTTCGCGCGTGCTTGGAAGTGGTTTCCGAGGAACCGGAGCGCTTGCGGGCGGGCGACGACATCAAGCTCGAGCTGTTCAAGCTCTTCCATCGCGTCTGGCGCATGGTCGATGACGCATGCTCTTCGGATGCGGAGGGGCCGGCGGTCGACGCGCGCCTTCGTCGCGGGTTGGCGGCGCTGCGGCCGATCAATCGACAAGTGCTCCTGCTGGCCACGGTCGAGGGATTCGCGATCGATGAAGTCGCGGAGATCGTCGAGGTAACCGAGGCGCGCGTCGCCAGGCTGCTTGATGAAGCACGTCAGGAGATGCGCGATCGCACCGGCGCGCGCGTCTTGATCATCGAGGATGAAGCGATGGTCGCCGCCGACATCGGGCACATCGTGGATTCGCTGGGCCACACGGTCGTCGGCATTGCCGCCACGGGGCGAAGGGCGTTTGACATGGCACGACAGCAGCAGCCCGAGCTGGTATTGGCCGACACTCGGCTCCAAAATGGAGATAGCGGAATCAAGGCGGTCGAGAAAATACGCACGGCGACCAACGCCCCGGTCATCTTCGTGTCCAGTTTTCCGGAGCGGATACCGCGGCGCGAAAAGATCGATCCGATCTTCGTCGTCACCAAGCCGTTCAAGCCCGAATCGTTGAAGAACGCCATCGGCCAGGCGCTGTCGATGCGTCCGCCGCGACTGTTGGATCAAGCCGCCTCGGACTGAGGCCTCACACCTCCACAATTCTTCGACCGCGCGGCAGCGCCGGCGCCCCGGTGCCGGCGACGCGCGCAGCGCGGTCCTCGCGGACTGTTTCCGCATCTTGGAAGCCGCCGACGGATCCGGACTGTCAGTCGCGCGGCGACCGTTCTGACAAGCAGGGAGATTGCCCCAACGACGGGCGCAACGAAGGAAAGGAGCGGATCATGATGAGACATCTCGCCATCGCCGCTATGCTCTTTTCGTTAGCCGCCGCGGCTCCCGCGGCTGCCCCGGCATCGGACATCGAGTTGCAGACGCCCTATTGCGCGCAGCGGCACACCGTGGTCCGCGCTTTGGCCGACGTCTTCGCCGAGAGTCCGGTCGCGCGCGGCGCCGTTGACGATGGCCTGATCGAGGTCTTCGCCAACGCCGATAGCCGGTCGTGGACGATGATCCTGTCGTTCCGCAACGGCATCTCGTGCCTCCTCGCCTCCGGCGCGCGCATCGAGGACGCTCTGGAGCTGGTCACACCCGGCGAGTCGATCTAGCGTCGGCGCTTGCCGACGAGATCGGCGCCACTGCTAAATCCGACCTGCCGCGCCTGGCCCGTGCCTCGTATACCGAGGCACGGGCTGCCGGCGTGCGAAGCGCCCCACGCCACCACGCTCAAGCCGAAAAGCCACGCCGACAATTTCCGCTACAATCGCGTCCGCTGATTCGGCGGGACCGTCCTTGTCGGGCCCGGCGCGACGCGCCCTTAGCTCAGTTGGATAGAGCAACAGCCTTCTAAGCTGTAGGTCGCTGGTTCGAGTCCAGCAGGGCGCGC
>JACQDQ010000090.1 GCA_016201015.1 Pseudomonadota bacterium
CCGCGGCGGCGGCCGCGCCGTCATAGGCATTGCACGCGGCGAGGTCGGTCGCCAATGCGCGGTCCGGGCTGCGCTCGAGCAGCCGCACGCCGCCGCCGAGCATCCACAGCCCCGGCGCCCGCGCGCCGCCGAGATGCGCCCGCCGTCCGAAGCCCCAGGAGGCGATGAGGTCGATGGCGATGTGGTCATTCGCCGCCGCCGATTTGAGCAGGTCGGGGTGAACCTGCATGCGCTCGGCGATGCCGAGCAGGGCCAGCGCCCAGATGCGCGCCGGCGTCCGCGCCGCCGCTTCCAGCGCGATCAGCGCGCCCAGGCTGTGGCCGACCACCGCCGCCTTCGCCGCGCCGGCGGCGTCGAGGAGCTTGATCGTCCAATCGGCAAGCGCGCCGATGGTGGCGAGCGCCGGCCCGGCCGAGCGGCCATGGCCCGGCAGGTCGACCGCCAGTACGCTACGCCCGTGATGCGCGAAATAACGCGTCTGCAGCGTCCACACGGTGTGATCCATGCCGGAGCCGTGGACGAACACGACCGCAGGCAGATCGGGATCGAAGGGCCGGCCGCCGGTGGCGGCGAACACGGAACGGCCGTCGACGGTGAGAACCAAGGCGGCCTCAGACCTTCTGCGAGGCGCGCAGCGCCTGGCCGAGATCGTCGATGAGATCGGCCGCATCCTCCAGCCCGATCGACAGGCGGATCATTTCCTCGCCGACGCCGGCGACGCGCAGCGCCTCGGCGTCCATCTGCTGATGCGTCGTGCTCGCCGGGTGAATGACCAGCGATTTCGCGTCGCCGACATTGGCGAGATGCGAGAAGACGCGCAGCGCCTCGATGAAGCGGCGGCCGGCGACGCGGCCGCCCTTGATCCCGAAGCTGATGATCGAGCCGCAGCCAAGCGGCATCATCTTGGCGGCCAGCGCATTGTCGGCGTGGCTGGGCAGTTCAGGATAGGTAACCCACGCCACATGCGGGTTGACGTTGAGGAACGCGATGACCGCGCGCGTATTGTCGACATGGCGCTGCATGCGGATGGGCAGCGTCTCGACGCCCTGGAGAATGTAGAAGGCGTTGGTCGGGCTCATGCAGGCGCCGAAATCACGCAGGCCCTCGGCGCGCGCGCGCATGATGAAGGCCTGCGGCCCGAACTCCTCGGCGAAGTCGAGGCCGTGATAGCCGGCATAGGGCTCGGTGATCGTCGGAAACTTGCCCGACTGCTCCCAGTCGAAACAGCCGCCGTCGACCAGCACGCCGCCGATCGCCACGCCGTGGCCGCCGAGCCATTTGGTCGCCGAATGCATCACGAGATCGGCGCCGAACTCGAACGGGCGCAGCAGGTAGGGCGTGGCGAACGTCGAGTCGAGAAGCAGCGGCACGCCCGACGCGTGCGCGACATCGGCCACCGCGCGGATGTCCAGCACCTCGAGCCCGGGATTGCCCAGGGTCTCGCCGAACAGCAGCCGCGTCTCCGGCCGGATCGCAGCCCGGAACGCCGCCGGCTCGCGCGGGTTGACGAAGGTCGCGGTGATGCCGAAGCGCGGCAGCGTGTGCGTCAGCAGATTGTGCGAGCCGCCATAGAGCGAGGCGGAGGCGACGATGTGGCCGCCCTGACCCATCAGCGTGGCGATGGCGAGATGCAGCGCCGCCTGACCGCTGGCCGTGCAGATCGCCCCGACCCCACCCTCGAGCGCGGCGATGCGTTCCTCCAACACCGCCACCGTCGGGTTGGAGATGCGGGAATAGATGTGCCCGGCGCGCTCCAGGTTGAACAGCGCCGCGGCGTGGTCGACGTCGGGGAAGACATAGGACGTCGTCTGATAGATCGGCACCGCGCGCGCGCCGGTCGCCGGGTCGGGCTGCTGCCCCGCATGCAGGGCGAGCGTATCGAATTTCGGCAGCTTGGGATCGGGCATCTGGGACAACCGCGCGGAGGCCTGCGTGCACCTTAGACCATGTGCGAATGGCCGCTCAACCCTCGCCGTCGGCTCGTCGGCGACTGCCGCTCCCATACCAAATTCGAGTTAGCTAGATGTGCGGCCCGGCGACTCCAAAAATGAGAAGGGCCGCACGGTGTCGGCCCTTCATTATTCTTTTGCGACGTCAGCCCCTGTTCAACTCGGTGCGCACCCGGAGTCATACAGGTAGGCCTGCGGCGGCGTCAAGCCGAACCGCCGGGGGCGGCGTTAACCAATCCGCATCGACCAAGAAAAAGGGCCGCATCCAGAGGAGGCGGCCCGAGTTTAACAGGGAGGCGTCACTAACACCGGGTCAGGGACCCGGCGACGATCCAACCAACGGGGAGGGTCGGAGGACCGTCAAGAAGCAGGTTAGCGGCTAAAACTTAAGAAGAGATTAACGGCGTTTACTTCAACGAATCCGCGGCCTCGCGCCCTCTTCCGGCGACGGATCAGCCGTGAATCAGGCCTTGCGCCAGCAACAGGATGTCGGCCTCGAGCTGGTCCATGACCGAGTTGTAGAGGTCGCGGATCGAGACGATGCCGACCAGCCGCTGGCCGTCGACTACCGGCAAATGGCGGTATTTGTGCAGGCTCATGAGCTCCAGCGCGCTGCGCACCGAATCGCCGGGGCGGAGCGTGTCGGGGTCGGGGGTCATCACCTCGCCGAGGGTGGTGGCGGCCGAGTCGCGGCCCGGCGCGACGCAGCGCGCGACGACGTCGCGTTCCGTGAAGATGCCGAGCAGCCTGCCGCCCTCGACGACGAGCACGGCGCCGACCTGGCGCTCCGCCATGAGACGGGCCGCCGCGCTGACGGTGGCGTCGCGCGTCAGGGTCAGCAGCTTCTGGACGCGGATGACATCCGGCACGATCGTGCGGTCGATGGGAAGCATGCGCCGCCTCAGAAGAACAGGTTGTGCAGATCGACCGACGAGTCGGTGCCGATCTTGTCGAAATTCTGCTGCAGCCACTTCTCGGCGATCTGCCGGCCGAGACGATGGAGATCGAGCAGGAAGTCCCAGTCGCAGTTGAACTTGCTGGAGACGCCGTAATGCTCCATCTCCTCCTGGGCCTGGACCATATGGAAGTGGATGCGGCGGAGCTGTGTCTTGCCGGTCAGGCGGTGCTGGTCGATCAGCCAGGTGACCAGCGAGATGGCGCGCATTTCCCGCATCATCGTCGCGTTGAAGCTGATGTCGTTGACGCGGTCGATGATGGCGCGCGCCGTGGTCGGCACCTCCTCGATGCGGATCGGATTGACCTCGACCAGCATGATGTCGCTCGAGCGGCAATTGTAGATCAGCGGGAACATGGCCGGGTTGCCCATGTAGCCGCCGTCCCAATAGTGCTCGCCGTCGATCTCGATGGCGCGGAACATGTGCGGCAGGCAGGCCGAGGCGAGCAGCACGTCGAGGCTGAGCTCGGCCGGCCCGAACACCTTGATCTTGCCGGAGCGCACATTGGTCGCGCTGACGAACAGCTTGATGCCGTCGTAGCGGCGCAGGCGGTCGAAATCGATGAACCCGCCCAGCACGTCGCGCAGCGGGTTGACGTCGCGCGGATTGTACTGATACGGCGACAGCACGCGCGTCATCAGGTCGAAGGCCTGGAAGGCCCACGAGAAATCCAGATTGCGGTTGCCGAGCAGGCGGTCGAACAGCGTCGGCTGAAAGATGCTGAAGCGCGCCTGGTCGGCGACCCGCTTCCAGAAGTCGCGCAGCAGGCGCCGGGCGCCATCGCGGCCGCCCTCCATCATGCCATAGGCCAACACCGCGCCGTTCATCGCGCCGGCGCTGGTGCCGCTGATGCCCTCGATCGCCAGCCGGTCGTCCTCGAGCAGGCGGTCGAGCACGCCCCAGGTGAAGGCGCCGTGCGCGCCGCCGCCCTGCAGCGCCAGATTGACCTTCTTGACGGTCGCTTGGGCCGCGACTTGCGGCTCGATTGAGGCAGATTCAGGCATTTGCGGGGTGCATTTTCGCTTTACGGACGCGGAGTCTCCCTACCGCATCCGCATCATGCGGCCCGGCGTGTTGCCGAATGGTTAATAGCCGGCAAGCAAAGCGGGTACCTGCCGGCCGCGACTGATCCGCACAGCCTGATGTGCCAGCCAGGCGGCGACTACCCCCCTCCCACACACCCCCCCTGTTCCGTTTCGTCCGTTTGGTCCGATAGGAAGTAGGGTCATTTCACCTCGTCGGTTCAATGCGTTGTCGGGGGCCAATCGGACGGCTGGGCGATTCGCCTGGTTCCGATAGGAAGTAGGGTTATTGCGGAGCGCGGCGATATGTCCCTGCACGGTTTTCGGACCGCCACCCGGCGGCACCGGCATCTGCATCGACAGCCTGAGCCGCGCCAGCATTGCAACCCCTCTACCCTCTCAAGATCATTTTGGGCGTATTACGCCCATTTTGTTCTTCACGCAAGTGCCATTTGCACCGCGTCGTCCGCTCCCGATCGTCGGGCGACGGCCTGTGGTCGAGCGGGAGAGATCCCGGTTCCCGGGCAAGGAGCGTCCGCACATGCCAGGGTCTCAGACCACGCGGAGTCGATCGCATGCTCGTCGCGTTCACCCGGCGCGCGACGTTAATGGGGTCAGAGTGGATTTCTTTTGAGATCAAATTCGGCGCGCGGCGAGCGAAGGCGTAGAGGGAATTCACAGCCGCGAGTTCCGGCGACACCGTACCGAGGCGGCGGTCGACAGTCGTGGCGGCGAGCGGAGCCAGTCATTGCGTTCCAGATTGCCGCAGTGTGTCCAAAGGACTAGTGTTTTGCTCGAAACTCGGGTCATGCGGGGAATGTCGGGCAACAGGGCGGCGGCGTTTTGGCGGCGGATACGGTTCCGGCAGAGGGGGTAGCGATGACGAAATTTGGACCGCATCGGGTCTGGGCATTGGCGCTCGCGCTTGCCTGCGCGGCGCCGGCCGCGGCGCAGGAGTCGCGCCTGGACGTGGTGGTCAAGCGCGACAAACTCATCGTCGCCACCTACAGCACCGCGCCGCCTCTTGCCTTCACCGACGACAAGGGCCAACTCGTCGGGTTCGAAGTCGACATCGCGCGGCTGATCGCCAAGGACCTGCTTGGCAGCGCCGACAAGATCGAGTTCATCGTCATACAGTCCGCCGGCCGCTTTCCCGTGGTGCTGTCGGGGCGGGCGGACTTCGCCATCGCGGCGACAACCATCTATCCCGAGCGCGCGGCAAAAGTCGCGTTCACCACGCCGTACATGGACAGCGGCACGGCCGTGCTCGTGCGGCGCGACGCCAACGCGCGCACGCTCGCGGACCTCGATGACGAGAAGTTCACCATTACCGGCCAGAACAATCCGCAGAACGCGGAACGGGCCAAGCGGTTCGTTCCGAAGGCCAAGACCGTCTGGTTCGACAACCCGAGCGAGCTTCTGCTGGCGGTGAAAAGCGGCCGCGCCACGGCAATGCAAACCGACTCGCCGGTCGCGGATTATTTCGCGCTGCAGAACAAGGATCTGGTGGTTCTTCCGGACATGATCGAAAAGCTGGGCGTGGCCAACAACGCGATCTTCATCAAGCCGGGCGACTTCACCTGGTGGCTGTTCCTGGATACGGTGGTCAAGGAGTTGCGCTTCGGTTCCCGCTATCAGGAATACACCGAAATGTACCAGAAGTGGTTCGGCAAGGACCCGCCGCCTCAGCGGTTCTATATCGGCAAGACGAAGTAGCGGCAGCCCGGCGCCGCTCCGCCCTCCGACGGCCGCGATGCCGATCGAGTTTTCGTTCTTCGTCAGGTTCCTGCCCAATCTGCTCGAGGGCACCGTCATCACCCTCGAGCTGTCGGTGCTCGCGATCGTCGCCGCGCTGGTCTGGGGCATGGTGCTGGCGTTGGGCATGCTGTCCGGCCGGCGCGCCCTGGCGCTCCCCGCCGGCGCCTTCGTGCAGTTCATGCGCAATACGCCGCTGCTGGTGCAGCTCTACATCGTCTATTTCGGCTTCGCCATGGCGGGGTTCGGCCTGTCCAGTTTCGTTTCCGGCCTGATCGCGCTGACGGCGCAGAACTCGGCCTACATCGCCGAGATCTACCGCGGCGGACTGCAGTCGATCAGCCGCACGCAGATCGACGCCGGCAAGGCGCTCGGCATGAGCCGGCGCGACGTGTTCGAGCTGATCGAATTGCCGCTGGCCTTCATGCGGGTCGTGCCGCCGCTGTGCAACCAATTCATACTGATCATCAAGGACACGTCGATTGTCTCGGCCATCGCCGTCGGCGAGCTCATGTACCAGGGCAAATTGCTGAGCGAGCGTACTGCCGCCACCTACGAGATCTTCTTCATGGTGGGGCTTTTCTACCTGGTGATCACGTCCGTCGTTGCCTTCGGCACCCGGATTTTCGAGCGCCGCTTCGCCATCGTGCACTAGGCCCCGCCGATGCCGCTCGATGTCCTCACCCGCAATTTCTGGCTGCTGCTGCAGGGGGCGGAATCGACGCTGCTGCTGTCGGCCGCCACCGCGGTGTTCGCCAGCGCGATCGGCGTCGCGGCGGCGATGCTGCGCGTGTTCGGCCGGCTGCCGTTCCGTCTGGCCGTCGATCTCTATCTCTATATCGTGCGCGGCATTCCGCTGCTCCTGCTGCTCTTCTTCATGTATTACGGCTTGCCCTACACCGGCATCGATATCGCCCCGGTCCCCGGCGGCATCCTGGTCATGTCGATCTATTTCGGCGCCTTCATGTGCGAAATATTCCGCGCCGCCATCGAGGCGCTGCCGCGGTCCCAATGGGACGCGGCGCGCGGCCTCGGCATGCGGCTGCCGCTGATCCTGGCCATCGTCGTGCTGCCCCAGGCGGTCCGCCTGGCGGCGCCGCCCTTCATCAACACCTGCGTGCTCCTGGTCAAGAGCACCTCGCTGGTCTCGATCATCGGGCTATCGGAGCTGACCATGGCCGGACGCCAGATCGTCGAACGCACATTCGCGCCGTTCCAAATTCTGTTGGGCGTCGCCATGATCTATTTCGTGATCTGTTACTCGTTGTCCAGGCTCGGGCGATACGTCGAGGGGCGGATGCGCTATGCGCACTGACGGCGCGGCCGCCGGCCGGCCGATGGTCGAGTTCCGCGGCGTCAGCAAATGGTTCGGCTCGAACCGCGTGCTGAACGACGTCTCGCTCAGCGTCGCGCCGAGCGAGGTGGTGGTGGTGATCGGGCCGAGCGGCTCCGGCAAGACGACGCTGCTGCGTTGCGTCAACCTGCTCGAGGACTACGAAACAGGCGAGATCGCCGTCGCCGGCTCCGTCGTCGGCTATCGGCTGGCGGCGGACGGCAAGCGGGTCCGGCGCAGCGAGCGGGAAATCGCGGCGGCGCGCGCCCAGATCGGCTTCGTGTTCCAGAGCTTCAATCTTTTTCCGCACATGACGGTGCTGCGCAACGTCGCCGTCGCGCCGATCCGGGTGAAGGGACTGCCACGCCAGGAGGCGGAAGACGCGGCGCGCGCCCTGATCGCACGGGTGGGCCTCGCCGACAAGGTTGACGCCTACCCGGCAAGCCTGTCCGGCGGCC
>JACQDQ010000178.1 GCA_016201015.1 Pseudomonadota bacterium
CAGGCCAAGGGCGACTATCAGGCGAGCCAGATCGGCTGGAGCGGCCGGGTCGACCCGGACGGCAACATCTACACCTTGCTCGGCTGCAAGTCGCCGACCAACGACGCCAAATACTGCGCCGGGGCCGAGCCGTTCCTGCTGAAAGGGCAGGCCGAGACCAACCTGCAGGAGCGCTACAAGCTCTATCACCAGGGGCTCAACCACATCGTCGACGACCGCCCGATCATCTATCTGTATCACCCGCCGCTGATCATGGGGATGACGGCCAAGCTGAACGGCTACGTGTACCATCCGGACGGCCTGATCCGGCTGCAGAACGTCGCCTACGCGCAGTAGCCGCGCGGGCGAAACCGGAGGGCCCTGGGGCTTCGCGGCGATGGCTTGAGTCGCGGGCGCGAGCGGCATCGTCACGATGGCAAAGCACATCGTCTGCCTGACCTTCGATCACGACAATATGTCGCCGTTCGTTGCCCGCGGCATGACGACGCCGACGCAGATTTCGCGCGGCGATTTCGGCATCGTCGCGGTGCCGCGGATCCTCAAGCTGCTTAAACAGTACGACATCGCCACGACCTGGTTCGAGCCAGGCCACACAATCGAGACTTATCCCGACTGCGCCCGCGCCGTTTTCGCGGGCGGACACGAGATCGCGCATCATAGCTGGGCGCATGTAACGCCGACGGCGCTGAGCCGCGAGGAGGAAGAGGCCGATCTGGCGCGCGGCAACGAGGCGATCCACCGGCTCACCGGCAAATACGCGCGCGGCTATCGCTCGCCGTCCTGGGACCTCAGTCCGCACACGCTCGACCTGCTGCTCAAGCACGACTTCATTTACGACAGCAGCATGATGGCGGACGACTACACGCCCTATCGCGTGCGCGACGGCGATGTCATCGAATTGCACAAACCGGCGATCCGCGGCGCCGCGACCCGCCTCGTCGAGATGCCGATCAGTTGGGCGCTGAACGATTTCCCGGTCTTCGACTACATGCGATTGCCGAAGTTTAAGACCATGGAAGAGGCCGCCGCCGTATACTGCCGACGCAACGTTGCCTGATCGGTATTGTTGGCACGGGAAGCATTGTTGCCGGGGCGCGGCCGCGCTGGTTCAGTTTTGGGGAGGGACGCCATGAAATTGCTTGCATCCGTCGCGCTCGGCCTGGCGATCGCGCTCGGCGCCACCGCTTCAGCGCAGACCTTGCGCATCGGCCTGCAGGAGGACCCCGACACGCTCGACGGGGCGAAGAACTGGAGCTTCGTCGGCCGCGTCGTCATGCAATCGATCTGCGACAAGCTGGTCGACATCGCGCCGGACCAGAGCATCGTGCCGATGCTGGCGACGGCCTGGGAGACGGCGGAGGACGGCAAGTCGATCACCATGAAGCTCAGGCCGGGCGTCAAGTTCCATGACGGCGAGCCGGTCAACGCGGCGGCGGTCAAGTTCAGCCTGGACCGCGCCTTGACCTTGCCGGACAGCCGGCGCCGGAGCGAGATCAGCGCCGTCACCAACGTCGCGGCGGTCGACGATCTGACCGTGCGCATCGAGCTCGCCACGCCCTTCTCGCCGCTGTTCGCTCAGTTCGCCGATCGCGCCGGCATCATCGTGTCGCCGAAGGCGGTACAGGCCTTGGGCGACCAGTTCGGCAGCAAGCCGGTCTGCGCCGGCCCCTACAAATTCGTCGAGCGCGTGGTGCAGGACCGCATCGTGCTCGAGAAATTCGCCGATTACTGGGACAAGGATAGCTATTACGTTCAGCGTGTCGTCTTCCTGCCGATCCCGGACACCACCGTGCGCTTCGCCAATCTTCAATCCGGACAGCTCGAGCTGGTCGAGCGGCTGGCGGCCAATGACATTCCCACGCTCAAGAAGAACAAGAACCTCGCCTATACCGGCATCACCGGCATGGGCTACACCGGCCTCACCTTCAACATCGCCAACGGCCCGCGGGCGGACAACCCGTTCGGCCGCGACAAGCGGGTGCGCCAGGCGCTCGATCTCGCGATCGACCGCAACATCATCAACGAGGTGGTCTATAGCGGCGAGTATACCGTGGGCAACCAGCCGGTGCCGCCGACCAATCCCAACTACAACAAAGCGCTGCCGCTTGGCGGCCGCGACCTCGCCCGCGCCAAGGCGCTGTTGCGGGAGGCGGGCGTCACCAACCCGACCCTGAACCTGCTGGTGCCGAACACCGACGACTCGCGACGCGCGGCCGAGATGATCCAGTCGATGGCGCGCGACGCGGGTATCGAGGTGAAGCTGCTGCTCGTCGAGTTCATCACCATGCTGCAGCAGGCGAAGGAGGGCAAATTCGATGCCGATTTCGTCGGCTGGAGCGGCCGCATCGACACCGACGCCAATATCCACACGCTGCTGGCGTGCAAGGTGCCGGGCAATGACGGCCATTACTGCAATGCGAAATTGGACGAGCTGCTCGACGCCGGGCGGCGCAGTAGCAACGGGGCGGAGCGCAAGAAGATCTATGAAGGCGTGATGCAGACTTTGGTCGAGGAGAAGCCCATCCTCTATCTCTGGCATGCGAAGTGGCTGTGGGGCCTCTCCGCCAAGCTCGAAGGCTTCACGCCCTATCCCGACGGCATCATCCGGCTGCGCGGCGTCAAGTTGAAGTCGTAGCGCCGTTGCCGGCGGCGGTCGCGCGCGGCGCAAAGACGAAGCGCTGATAGAGCCAGCCGAGCGCGACGAGGCAGGCGCCGAGGCCGATGAACGAAGCGGCGCGGTAGAGCCCGGTGAGCGTGCTCATATCCGAGAGGAAGACCTTGAGCACGGTGAGCGCGATGACGGCGAGCGAGGCGTGGCGCAAGACCTGGCGGTCCATGCGAATGCCGAGCCCGAGCAGCGCCGCGCCGAAGGCCAGCCAGGCGACAGAGTAGGCGTACCACTCGCCGTCGCTGGTCAAGCGCTCGACGCCGATCTGGGTGCCCTGAAAGGCCCGGCGTACCTCGCACGACAAATAAAAGAAGGCGAGCGCGAGGGCGCCGATGCCGGTTGCGGTGGCGAGCCGCGCCCATTCCAGCCGACGGAACCTAAGTGCGAAGACAACCGCGAAGGCGGCCGGAGCCGCATAGGCCAGGAACAGCAGGTTGACGATCGGCAGCCCGCCGATCGGCGCATCGTCGAACAGCGGATTGGACAGGACGAGCTGGAAGAAGACCACATGCGCCGCCGCCGCGCCGGCGATGATCCGCCATCCCCAGGCCAGGGCAAGGCCGCCCCGCCGGGCGTGCAGGATGTGCAAGCCCAACGCGACGCCGAGCCAGGCGATCGATTGCAGACTTTGCTCGAGCAGGTCATAGACCGGATGCTTGAGCGTGCCGCCGCCGATCAAGTGGCGAATCTCGAGCGAGATGAATGCCAAGCTCAGCACGATTGCGCCGGCTTCCAGCAGCAGGATGAGCCACTTGTCTTCGCCCAGGCGGCTGAACTCGCGTGCCGCGAATATGAAGGCCAGGATCGGCAGGCCGTAGCCGTAGAGCAGCCAATTGAAGATCGGCGTCGTGCCGATCGGATAGTCGAGAAGCCGGGTGTTGAGAAGCAGGCGCGCGAGCACGGCGCCGGCGATCACCATCGCCGGAAGCGCCATCCATTTGACCTCGACCTTGCGGCGCACCCAGGCCAGGGCGGGGAGTTGCGCGGCCAGCGCGACGCTCAGCCAGTAGAGGCGGAACACCGTGGTCATGGCCAAAGTCGCCGCGGCGATGACGGCGATGGCATAGACCGCGAGTGCGTCGTCCATGCCCGGACGCTCGCGATGGGCGGCGACGCGGGTCGCGGCGGCGAGAGCGGCGGCGGCGAGGCCAAGGCTGACCGCCGCCCACAGGAGGCTGACCTCGAAGTCGGCGCTGCGCCAATAAGCGACCGCCGCGACCGCCACCGATCCAACCGCCGAAGTTGCTGCCCACAGGCCGGGTCGCGCGGCGCCCCACAGCGCCGCATAGCCGCCGACCCCGAAGAGGGCGGCGAACAGCGCGCTGGCGAGCGAGAACGCCGCCAGCTCCGGCGCGACGATCGGCCCGGGAATGAACCCGGTCGGCTCGCCGCCGGCGGTGCCGAGCGGTAGCGGCCGTTGCTCGACGAGCTGCGGCACATGCCAGGCGGCGAGGGTCGCGACCGCGGCGAGGGCGGCGATCCCGGCCAGCCGATCGAATGTCTCGTTGCGCCGCCCGACAAAGCCGTAGAGGCCGCAGAGCGCGCCGAGCAGGGCGAGCGATAGTGCCTCGTAATACGCCATGCGGACGAGACAGAACATCAGCAGCGCCGAAACAGCCGCGGCGCTCCAGACCACGGCGTGTCCGGCGGGGAGGGTGATGGGCGCCGGCCGATACTCCTCGTTGCCCGGCTCCGCCGCGGGCTCGGCGGCGGGCGGCGGTGCCGGCGGCAAGGACGCGCCCAGCCAATACACGAAGAGCCCGGCAACCAGAACGATATAGAGGCCGATCGGCAGGGTGTCGCCGCTGCGCCAGGCATCGGAAAACCACAGCAGCGGCCAAATCGACGCGCCGGCCAGCGCCGCCCAGGCCAGCCACCACCATGCCTTGTAGCGGACGACGGCGAGCGCGCCCGCGACCACGAGCAGCAGGTAGACGAACAAGTTGACTGCCGAAGGCTGTTCGCTCGGCACAAGCGCCGGCAAGACGAAGGCGCCGACCAGGCCCAGCAGGGCGATGTACGGTCCGTGCAACAGCGACAACCCAACCGCCACCGCGGCGATGCCGGCGAGCAGCAGAAAGGCGAGGAGCTGTGGAACGAGATCGTAGAGCGCATACCCGGCGAAGACGCTGGCAAATAGGATGCTGACACCGGCCGCCGCCATTGCCGCGGGCGGTAGGGTCGGATCGAGATCGGCGACGATCGGGACGCCGCGCGGCAGCGGCCGCTGGCGCAGCCATTCCGCGCCGCCGATGAGCGCGATGCCGAACAGCGCGCCCAGGACTACGCGCGCGGTCGGTCCGATCAGCTCGGCCTCGATCGAATATTGGACGAAGAAGACGCCGCCGAGCGCCATCGCCAGGCCGCCGAGCTTGGTCGCCCAGCGCACCGTCGCGCCTTCGGAAAAAATACTTGCCTTCGGCGCCGCCGCTGCCGCGGCTTCTACTGTCGGCGGCGCGGGAGGAGACGGCTCTGCCGCTGGCGCTGCGGGCGATGGTGCGCGCGCAGCCGGTTGCACCGGCTCCGGTTCGAAAAGCGGCACGCCGGCGGCTTCCGGCGGCAGCTCCGGCCGCGCTGGGGCGGGCGTGGCAGACGCGATGGGGGCCGTCGCCGCTGGCGCCAGCGAATCGAGGCGGGCGCGCAGTGCGTCGATGTCGCGCCGCAGCCGGCCGGTGCGCACGAAGCTCATGATGGCGAGCGTCGGCACGCCGAAAATGGCGAACAACAGCAGCGGGCCGTAGAGCAACACTTCTTCCATGGGGACGACCCGTTTCGCCGGCGAATGCCGCGGACCAGAGGAATACGGCATCATGCGCCAGAGCCGGCCGCCTGGGCAAATCCAAGCTGTCGATGCGCGCCATTGACAGGCGCGGCGCGTCTCTCGACGATGCAGGCGACGACACCCAATCGGAAGGACGACACGACATGGGCCGGAAGACGCCGCAGGAGCTGAGGAGCCATCGCTGGTACGGAGTGGACGACATGCGGTCGTTCGGGCACCGCTCGCGCACGAAGCAGATGGGCTTTGCCGCCGAGGACTACGCCGGCAAGCCGGTGATCGGCATCCTCAATACCTGGAGCGAGGTCAACCCGTGCCACGCCCATTTCCGCCTGCGTGCCGACGAGGTGAAGCGTGGCGTATGGCAGGCCGGCGGCTTCCCGCTCGAGATGCCGGCGATGTCGCTCGGCGAGCCGATCATGAAGCCGACCACCATGCTTTATCGCAACCTGCTTGCCATGGAGGCGGAGGAGCTGCTGCGCTCGAATCCGGTCGACGGCGTCGTCCTGCTCGGCGGCTGCGACAAGACGGTACCGGGGCTGCTAATGGGGGCGGCGAGCATGAACCTGCCCGCGATTTTCGTGCCTGCCGGGCCGATGCTGCGCGGCAATTGGCACGGCACCACGCTCGGCAGCGGCAGCGATACGTGGAAATACTGGGCCGAGCGGCGCGCCGGCAATATCGACGAAAAGGCGTGGACCGAGATCGAGGACGGCATCGCCCGCTCGTTCGGCACCTGCATGACCATGGGCACGGCTTCGACCATGGCGGCGGCGAGCGAGGCGCTCGGCATGACGCTGCCCGGCGCCTCGTCGATCCCGGCGGCGGATTCGGGCCACGCGCGGATGGCCACCGCCGCCGGCCGCCGCATCGTCGAGATGGTGTGGGAGGATCTGAAGCCCGCCGACCTCATGACCACGCGCGCATTCGAAAATTCCGTGCGCGTCGCCATGTCGCTGGGCGGCTCGACCAATGCCATTGTGCATCTGATCGCCATGGCCGGGCGGGCGGGGGCAAAGCTCGATCTCGACCGGTTCGACGCCTTGTCACGCTCGACGCCGTTCCTCGCCAATATCCGGCCGTCGGGCAAATACCTGATGGAGGACTTTTTCTATGCGGGCGGCCTGCGCGCCCTGATGGTGCGGCTGCGCGATCTGCTTCACCTCGACTGCAATACCGTCAACGGCCGCAGCCTGGGCGAAAACATCGATGGCGCCGAGGTCTACAACGAAGACGTGATCGTGCCGCGCAATCGGCCGCTCTCGCCCGAAGGCGGGGTTGCGGTGCTGCGCGGCAATCTCTGCCCCAACGGCGCCGTCATCAAGCCGACAGCGGTCGAGCCGCATCTGCTCAAGCATGCCGGGCCGGCGATTGTGTTCAAGGACTACAACGATATGGCGGCGCGCATCGATAATCCCAATCTGCCGGCAACCAAGGATTCGGTGCTGGTGCTGCAAAGCGCCGGCCCGCTCGGCGGCCCGGGCATGCCGGAATGGGGCCAACTGCCGCTGCCCAAGAAGCTGTTGCAGCAGGGCGTGCGCGACATGGTGCGCATCTCCGACGCGCGCATGAGCGGCACCAGCTACGGTGCCTGTGTGCTGCACGTGGCACCCGAATCCTTCGTCGGCGGACCGCTCGCCTTGGTCCGCGAAGGCGACATGATCGAGCTCGACGTGGCGGCGCGCCGGCTCACCTTGCGGGTGGACGAGGCCGAGCTCGGCCGGCGGCGCCGCGCGACAACGCTACAGCACCTATCTGCTGGCGGCGGTCGCGTTCGCCGACAGCTCCTTCCTGCCGATTCCGCCCGACATGCTCCTGGTGCCGATGGGCCTGATGGAGCCGCGGCGGATCTGGCGGCTTAGCGCGATCTGCACGGCGGCGGCGGCAGCGGGCAGCGTGCTGGGTTACGCGATCGGACTCGCGCTTTGGGACCTCGTCGGCGAACCGCTGGTCAATTTCTACGGCAAGGGCGAACAATTCGCGGCATTCCAGGAACTCTTCGCCGAATGGGGCGTGTGGATCATCATTCTCAAGGCATTCACGCCGATTCCGTTCAAGTTTGCGGCCATCGCCGCGGGCCTGGCCGAAATGGATCCGTGGACCTTCATCGGCGCCAGCGTGGCCAGCCGCGGATTGCATTTCTTGATGGTCGCGGGATTGATGCGGTGGCTGGGCCCGCGCTTCATGGTGGTCGTGACGAAATACGAATCTCGAACTGCGGTCGGCGCAGCGATTATCCTCGTCGCGATCGCGGCGGTGGCGCTGATGCGCGGCTAGACGGCTGAACGCGGGCTTACGGGAATTCGACGATCTCGACCCAATTCGGGTTCTTCCCCACCGGGTACTGCTTGAGCGCGGCGAGCTTCCCTGAATCTGCGTTGATCGCGTACACGGTCATGCCATTCGACACCTGGCCGACCGCGATCAGGAAACGCCCGCGGGAATCGATGTTGAAGCCCCGCGGCTGCTTCTCGGTTGGAAAATGTCCGATCGGCGATAGTTTTCCGGAGCCGGCGTCCACCGTGAAGCCGGCGATGGTGCTCGACGTTCGCTCCGTCCCGTAAAGATATCGGCCATCGGGCGTGACGTGCAGGTCGGCGGCCCACGGCTTGCCTTGGAACCCCGGCGGCAGCGCGCTAACCGATTGCAGCTCGCTGAGGAGTCCCGCGACGCCATCGAACGCATAGACGTTGATCGTCGCATCCAGCTCATTGATGAGGTAGACGAACCGGTTGCTTGGATGGAACACGAAATGCC
>JACQDQ010000179.1 GCA_016201015.1 Pseudomonadota bacterium
GGCGCTGCCGCCGTTCATCCTCGGCGGCATGTATGCCGGCGTGTTCACGGCGACCGAAGCCGCCGGCGCCGGCGCGCTCGCCGCCCTGCTCATCGCCGCCATCGTCTAACGCACGCTGGGCTGGCGCGCGATCTGGGAAGCGGCCAAGGACGCCGCGCGCACCTCGGCCATGCTGTTCATGATCCTGGTCGGCGCCGGCCTGTTCGGCCACGTCCTGACCAAGCTGCGCATCCCGGCGCAGATGGTCGATCTCGTCACCGCCTACGGCGTTGGGCAGATCGAGTTCCTGCTTGCCGTGATGGTGCTGATCTTCATCCTCGGCATGTTCCTCGAGACGATCTCAATCATCCTCATCACCACGCCGGTGGTACTGCCGGTGCTGGTCACGCTCGGCATCAGCCCGATCTGGTACGGCATCCTGCTGACGATCAACCTCGAGCTCGCCCTCATCACCCCGCCTGTCGGGATGAACCTCTTCGCCATCAAGGCAATCGCCAAGGCGCCGATCGGCGAGATCATCATGGGCATCGCGCCCTATGTGCTGCTGCTGATTCTCGGCCTCGGCCTGGTCATGGCCTTTCCCGGCATCGCCCTCTGGCTGCCCGGCACGATGTCGTATAGGTGACGCGCTCAGCGCGGCGGCGGAATTCGGCCGACGACCCGCAATCCATCGCCGCTCTCCGGTCGGGGCTCGACCACCACGAGCTCGGCCTCTGCCGGGTTGAAGCCGGCGAACGGCAGGATGTTGACGCCATGCGTCACCATCACCAGCGCGCCGGGTCCGCGCCACGCGGCGATCGCCGCGCGGACGGCGCGGGTCTGGTCCGCCGCGGCATCGCGCCTTCCGAACAGATTGTCGAGCACCGGCAGCGGCTCGACGGGGCCGAGCGCCAGCAGCGCCGCGGTCTCGCGCGTCCGGCACCACTGCGAGCTGAACACGCGGCCGATGGCGATTGCATGGCGGCGGATCGTCTCACCCAGGGCCGCTGCCTGGGCCCGTCCCGCGTCGCTCAAATTGCGTTGCGTGGCGCAGTCGTCGAGGCGGAAGCCCGGCGGGTCGCCGGCTGGCCCTGGCGCCTCGCCGTGGCGAATCAACGCGACGCCGTCGTGCGCGAGCGCGGCCCAGGCTGCCTCGACGTTATCCTGCGCCGCGGACGGCGCTGCGACGAGTGCGAGCAGGAGACCGAGAAGCCGGATCGACCTCATCGAGCATTACCCGGGTTGCATCGTCGGCGTGTCAAACCAAACGCGCTGGACTCTCGGCCGGCCGATCGCCGGCAACGTTCATCATGAGCATCCACAGCTCGGTCGGCGTGTCGCGGCCGCGCAGCATCGCCGGCGGCGTCGCGACGAGACCGGCCAACTCGGCCTCGGCTCCGCTGGGATTCTCGCGCCGGACCGCTTCGACCAGCGCGCCGCTGACGATGAGGTCGCTGCCCGCCTCGCGGGTCAGCGCCTCGATGCGGCTGGCCACGTTCACCGTGTCGCCGATGGCGGTGAATTCCAGCCGGCGCTCGCCGCCGATGTTGCCGAGCACCACCGGGCCGCAATGGATGCCGATGCCGACCAGGATCGCCACCTCGCCCTGGGCCATGCGCTCGCGGTTCCATTCGTCGAGCGTCGTCAGGATGTCGCGACCGCAGCGCAGCGCGCGCGTCGCGTCGTCGGACCCGACATGCGGCGTGCCGAAGGTGGCCATCAGCGAATCGCCGCTATAGGTGTCGATGGTGCCGCGATGGCGGAAGATCACGGCCTCGAGCCGGGCATAGAGGTCGCGCAGCAGCGCGATCACACGCTCCGGCACTTCATGCGCGGCGATGGCGGTAAAGCCGACGACGTCGGTGAACAGCACGGCCACGTCCTGCCGGCGCACGGCGGCGACCGGATTGTCGGCGCTGGCCAGCTCATCGACCAGATTAGGCGAGAAATAGCGCGCGAGATTGGCCCGCTCGCGCTCGGCGATCGCCTGGCGGGCGACCAGACGGCGCGCGCGCGAGACGGCCAGCGCCAGCAGCGCGGCGACGACCAGCAGCATGATGATCTGCTGGTACCAGATGCCGACATCGACGAAGTTAGGATCGAGCAGGCGGCCAAGCGGGTCGTCGAAATTGTGCACCGCCGCCGTCGTGGCCCCCGGCTGGACGATCGCCCATAACACCGCAGCGCTCCAGCTGGCGGCGGCGGCCGCGCCGATCCACAGCACGAACCACGGCGAGAGCGACAGCGCGCCGATGCTCAGAAACAGGAAGTAGAACGAGAAGCCAGTGCCGCGCAGACGCAGGGCAGACGGTATATGCGCGGCCGCCGGATCGAGCGGGTTGGGCGCCACCAGGACGGCGGCCAGCAAGGCGGTCTCGATGCCGGCGAAGACATATTTCAGCCAGGCGCGATCCTGCCGGCCGGCGGCGAGACGAAGTTGCGCCACGGCGAATCCCGCGAACACGACCAGGAAACCGACCGGCCAGACGACGGCAATGTCGCGCCGCAGCCACAGCAGCCACAGGGCGATAATCGCCAGGGCGACGAGGCGCCCCCAGGTCGCAAGGTGCAGGCCCGCCTGCTGCTCGCGGACGAAGGCGCCGCGCAGGCGGGCGCGCCGGCGCTGGTCGAGCGTCGTGGCGGTCGATGCGTTGCGGCCGGCCTTGGACATGGCGGCCGGTTGTAAGGCCCGGCCGGCAAAGCGTCAAACGACGACGAATGGCATTACGATGGGGCGGCGGGCTGCGAGTGCGGGGCCGCCCGCAGCTCCAAGGTCGCCGCCAGCCGCCGCCGATTCGGCCAGATCGCCAGCCAGACCAGCAGCGTGACGACGGCGCCCACCGCCACCGTCCAGGCGAGCCCCGCGTATTCGGATGCATAGCCGATGCCGAAGGCGCCGAGTGCCGGCCCGCCGCGATTGATCAAGCTGTAGGTGCTGAGCACGCGGCCGCGCATCGCCGGATCGACCGAAAGCTGCATCAGCGTCTGCGTTCCGACATTGCTTGCCGTCACCGAGCCGCCGGCGATGAAAAGCAGCGGCACGGCAAGCCACAGACTCCGCACCTGGACGAAGACGAGCAGGATTGCCGGCAGCACGGCAAAGGCAAGCAGGCCGATCCGCGTGAGCCCCTCGCCGCGGCCGCGATTCGCCAGCCACAGCGCGGTCGTCAGCGCGCCGAGGCCGAGCGACGAGGTCATGACCGACAGTGCAGCGACGCCCTGATTGAACACGCCGCCGGCGAAGGCAGGCAGCAGCTCCGAAAACGGCTGCGCGCCGACGCAACTCACCAGCATCAGCAGCAGCATCGCGGCGATGCCGTCGTGGCGCGCGGCGTAGCGGAAGCCGGCGGCGATTTGAGCGAAGACGTGCCGCGGCGGCCCCGTTGTCGTACGCGCCTCGGGCGTTGGACGAATCCGGCTCAACGCCAGGCGGAAGCTGAGAATCGCGAAAAAGCTCAGCGCAAAGACAGCGCTCAGCCGACCGACCGCGATGACTCCGGCGGCGGCGGCAGGGCCGATGAAGCGCGCGGTGTTGAAGATGATCGAGGTGACGGCGGTAGCGCTGGACAGGTCCTCGCGCCGCACCAGGCTGGGTATCAGCGCCAGGCGCACGGGCTGATTGAATGAGGCGATGGCGCCGCTGATCAGTCCCAGGATCAGCAGAAGTTGCGGCGTGACCAGCTCGAGCGACGTCAAGATGAAGAGAGCGAGCGCATGCAGTGCGTGGCAGCTCTGCGACAGCTTGTTGAGGAATAGACGGTCCCAGCGGTCGGCAGCGACGCCGGCGAACGGTGCCAGAATCAGGCTCGGGACAAGGCTTACGGAGGCGACGGCGCCGACCCAGGCGGTGGACTCGGTGAGCTGCCAGGCCAGCCAACCGATGCCGATCTGCTGCATCCAGTATCCGGTCAGCGATACGCCGTTAGCGGTGGCGTAGATGCGAAAGTTGCGGTTCTCGAACGTCGTCAGGATGCGCATTGCAGTCAGATTGGTCCGGGCGGAGTTCGAGCGGCGCGGCGCGCCCGGCGGGGCCGACATACTCGGCGGCGACCGCTGCCAGCAGGACGACCAGCGCAGGGGTGAAGCAGCAGAGCGCCGCAACGACGGTGCCGACGATGCCGAACTTCAATAACGGATCGCGCACCCGCCGATAATAGCCCCGGGCGAGAGGTAAAAGAGGTCACGTCTCGGTGATGGCCGGCGCCGTCTCAGCCTGAATTAAATCAAGTACATCAAGGCGCTCCACATGGTCCGGGTGGTTCCGCGGCCGCCGCAGAGGCGACGTTTCGTGCCCTGCGGCAACGGCGGACCGGTCGTTTACCAATCAGTTGCCTTTACAAAGAATTAACCGATGCGCGCGATGATAATACAGATGCAACCAAGGCGAGCAGCGAGGTTCGCCATGACATTTTTACACCGATCAAAGACGCTTCTGGCCGCCGGGCTGTTCGCCGTGGCTTCGCTCGTCGGCGGCACAGCACAGTCTGCGCCGCCCGTCGGGGTGGCCCTGGTGCTGCTGGTCGACGTATCGGGCTCGATCGACGACAACGAATACGAGATGCAGCGGACCGGTATCGCCGGCGCCTTCCGCGACCCGCAGATCGTGCGCGCTATCTCGAGCCAGCCGCACTCTACGATTGCCGCAACGATGGTCATGTGGTCGGACGGGCAAATGGTCGTCGTGCCTTGGCAGCTGATCGACGGCGAAGGCGCCGCGGCCGAATTCGCCGCTCGGGTCGCCGCCGTCCGGCGGCCCTTCAGCGCCGGCACGCATCTCGGCGACGCGCTCGCCTTCGGCTTCGCGCTGATGGCGACGTGCCCCTGCCAGGCGGAGCGGCAGGTGATCGACGTTTCCGGCGATGGCCGCAGCAACGGCGGAACGACCGATGTGAGCGTGGCGCGCACGGCCGCCATCACCGCCGGCATCGTCATCAACGGGCTGCCGATTACCGGCAGCGAGGCCAACCTCACCGACTACTATCGCCAGGAAGTGGTCGGCGACAGTGGCGGGTTCATCGTCGAGGCCCAGGGCTTCGCGGACTTCGCGCGGGCCATGCGGGCCAAGCTGTCGATGGAGATCGCCGGCCTGTTCTAGTTAGGCGGCCGTGCAATCCGCCTAGCGATCGATCGCCGCGACCGCCTCGATCTCGATCAGGAACTCCTCCTTCACCAGGCGATCGACGATCAGCAGCGTGTTCGGCGGGTAAACTGGCCTGGGGAACAGCCGCGGAAACAGCTCGGCTCGCAGCTTCATGAAGCGTTCGATGTCCTGGGAATGCACCAGGTAGGTCGTGAACTTGGCCACCGCGCCGAAATCGGCCCGCAGGCCGGCCAGGACATCGCCGAGATTCTTGAACACCTGCGCGAACTGCGCCGCGAAATCACCCTTGCCGACGACCTCGCCTGAGGGACCGACTGCGAGCTGCCCGGCGATCAGGGCCAGCGTGCCGCCCTGGACCAGCCCGACATGAGAATAGAGCCCCTGGGCCGGTGCCGTGCCGGGCGGGTCTTCATACCAAACTCTTGCCACGTTCGCCGTCTCCTGCGTTTGCCGGCCGCGTTCGAGCTGCTTCAACCCCGCGTCGTCTTATGCTAACGCTTGGCGTCGGGTCGTGGCCGAAAATGTCACGACCCGGCGGTCAAGGGCAAACGGGAACGGCAACATGGCAAGGATGGGCGGTGCAGTGGTGGCGGCGGCGACGCCGCTTGCGGCGGACGGCAGCGTCGATACGGCAAAGTTGATCGCGCATTGCGGATGGCTGCTGCGCAACGGCGCCGACGGCATCAATCTGCTCGGCACCACCGGCGAGGCCACTTCGCTGTCGGTCGCGCAGCGGACCGCGGTGATGCGCGCCGTTGCGGGCAGCCGGCTGCCCTTGGCACGCTTCATGGTCGGCACCGGCGCAGCGGCGCTGGCCGACGCCGCGACGCTGACGCGCACCGCGATGGAGCTGGGCTTTGCCGGGGCGCTGTTGCTGCCGCCGTTCTACTACAAGAACCTGCAGGACGATTGGGTCTACGGCTATGTCGCGACGGTCGTCGATACGGTGGCGATGAGCGCGCTGCGCATGTATCTCTATCACTATCCGCAGCTTTCCGGCGTGCCATACAATATCGAGGTGGTGGCGCGACTTGCTGCTTCCTATCCGCAGAATGTCATCGGCCTCAAGGACAGCTCCGGCGATCTTGGCTTCTCGCGCGCGCTGGCGAAGCGCGTGGCGGGTTTCGACGTGTTCCCCAGCGCCGAGGGCGCGCTGGGCGAGATGCAGCAATCCGGCTTCGCCGGCTGCATCTCGGCGACGCTCAACGTGACCGCACCGCTCATTGCCGAGTGGCGCGGCGGGGCCGATCCCCAGGCGCTTGCCGCGGCGGTGCGCATGCGCACGCGGCTGGCCGAGTATCCGTTGATTGCCGCGATCAAGACGGCGTTGGCGCGGGTCACCGGCGATGCCGCTTGGGCGCGACCGTTGCCGCCGCTCGCGGCACTTCCCGCGGGCGACGCGGACAAACTCATGGACAAGCTTGCCGGCGACGGCTTCGCCACGGTGCGCGCGGCGCTGGCAGGCCAGGCCGTCGCCTAGCGCTCCGGCGGCGCGCCGGTGGTGTCGTTCGATCCCTCAGCCTCGTTCTTTCGTACCTACGCGGATGCGGATGCCGATGTGCAGGCGCCGTTCGATGTCGCGGTCGTCATGCCGTCCATCCTGCGGCCGACGATCGTCGATGCTCTCGATTCGATCTACGCCCAGGACTTGCAGGGGCGCATCCAGATCCTGATCGGCGTCGATCAGCCGGCCAACGACATCGCCGTCATCGACCGGGCCGTCGCGCACCGCGCCAGCCATTGCTGCGTCAACGTCTTCTATCCCGGCTATTCGACCTCGGCGCGGCATGGCGGGCTGCATCCGGCGCGCGACGGCGGCGTGCTGCGCTGCGTGCTCAGCTATCTGGCGAACAGCCCGTATGTCGCCTATCTCGACGACGACAATTGGTGGGCGCCCAATCATTTGAGCACGCTGCGCGCAGCCATCGAGGGCGTCGATTGGGCCTACGCGCTGCGCTGGTTCGTGCATGAGGAAACGCGGCGGCCGATCTGCATCGATGAGTGGGAATCGGTCGGCCCCGGCCGTGGCTTCTACATGGAACCGAACGGCGGCTGGGTCGATCCGAACTGCCTGATGCTCAACAAGCTGCTTTGCGAGCCGATCTTGCGCTGGTGGACGGTTCCCCTGGCGGGCGACGCGAAGGCGATGTCGGCAGACCGCCACGTCTTTCACTATCTCAATCGCAAATATCGTGGCGCGGCGACCGATCAAGCGACCGTGTTTTATCAGCTCGACCCCACGGACGGCATGCACGGCTACCGCGTCATTCGCATGGGCGGCGCCTACGAGGCGGCGGCAGCACGCGCCGATCGATGACGATCGCGGCCTAGTCCAAGCCGTTCGATTCCCTGATATGCTTGACAGTCAATTGACGTTGACGAACGTTGCTGTCCAAAGGCTATTGAACGAAAGGAGAATTTCGATGTCGACCCGTCCCGCCGTAGTGCCTGTCGCCGATCGCGGCCCCGTCGAAGAACAACCCTGGCAATGGCCGGAGTCGCGCTGGCGCGGCATCGTCGACCACGTGCGCGCCGGGCGCGCGCTGCGGCCGGCGACGTGGCCGGGCGGGGCGCGCTGCGCCGTGGCGCTGTCCTTCGATTCCGACCATGAAACCGGGACGCTGCGCGAGGGCGAGACGTCGCCCGGGCGTCTTTCCCAGGGCCAATTCGGCAATCGCTGTGGTGTGCCGCGCATCCTCAAGCTGATGGCGAAATACGATATCAAGGCGTCGTTCTTCGTGCCGGCCGTGGTGGCGATGCTCTACCCCGAGGAGCAGCGGCGGGTTATCGCCGAGGGACACGAGATCGGCATCCACGGCTGGATCCACGAGCGCAATTCCGTGCTGCCCGAGGCCGCCGAGCGCGACCTGCAGATGCGGGCGGCCGACACGCTGGAGCGCATTGCCGGGGTGCGGCCGGTCGGCATCCGTACGCCGTCCTGGGATTTCAGCCCGCACACGCTCGCCATCACGCGCGACATGGGGCTCATCTACGATTCGTCGCTGATGGCCGACGATGATTGCTACGAGCTGTTATTCGACAACGCGCCGACCGGCGTCGTCGAACTGCCGGTCGAGTGGATTCGCGACGATGCGGTCTACTTCAATATGAACCGCAATCTGTCGTTGCGTCCCTATACGCCACCTTCCGGCGTGCTGGAAATCTTCAAGGCCGAGTTCGATGCGGCTTACGCCGAAGGTGGCCTGTTCCAGCTTACCATGCATCCGCACATCATCGGCCATCGGGCGCGGCTGTGGGTGCTCGAAAAACTGATCCAGCACATCCGCGCCCATACCGGCACTTGGTTCGCCACCCACGCCGAAATTGTCCGCTACGTCCAGAAGGGATAAGCGCGCGTCAGCCAAGAAATGTCCCGCCGTTGACGTGCAGGGTCTGGCCGGTGACGTAGCGGGCGCCGGGGCCGGCGAGGTAGCGCACCGCCGCCGCCACGTCGGCGGGCGTGCCGAGCCGGCCGAGCAGCGTGTTGCGCAACGCGCGATGGCTTGGCTCGACGCTGCTCGTCGCCTTGCGCGCGGTCTCGATCAGGCCGGGCACGACGCAATTGACGGTGACGCCGTCCGGCGCCAAATCGTGGGCGAGGGCCCGCGTCAGGCCGACCAGCCCGGCCTTGGCGGCGACGATATGCGGCCGGTTGGCCGAGCCGATATCGGCGGTGATGCCGCCGATATTGACGATCGCGCCGCTGTCGCGGCCGGCTTCGCGCAGCAATGGCAGGAATGCCTTCACGCAGATGAACGCGCCGTCGAGGATGATGGCGATGATGCGGCGCCACTCCGCAAGCTCGATGGCGTCGAGCTTGGCCTCGTGGCGCACTGCCGCGTTGTTGACCAGGATATCGACGCGGCCGAACTTCGCCTGTGCCGCTTGCGCCATGCGGGCGACGGCGGCGGGATCGGTGATGTCGGCGAGGATTGGGAGCGCGCGGCCGCTCATGCCGGCAATCTCCGCGGCGACGGCTTCGATCTCGTCGCGGCTCTGGCGCGCGTTGACCACCACGGCCGCGCCCGCAGCGGCAAGCGTCAACGCGATCGCTCGGCCGATATTGCGTCCGGCGCCGGTGACCACCGCCACGCGGCCGGTGAGGTCGGTGCTGTCTGCGCCGGTCATGCGCTAGCCCCGAAACGGCGAAAGATCGATCGGGCCGTCGAAGGCCGTTCGCGCGAAGCTGAGATACTTCTCGGCCTGGTCGCGCGGCCAGCCGCCGTACTCGACATTGCGGCGGAATTTGTCCTCGAGATCGCCGCGCGCCAGCGGCTCGTGCGCGCCGCCGCGCAAATGCGGTTGGCGCTCTTCGATCACGCTGCCGTCGGCAAGCCGCGCCCGCACATGGCCGGTGTATTCGTTGGGATACGGGTTGTTCGGATCGACGACGTAACCGACCTTGGCGGCGAGCCCGAGCAGCCGCGGGTTGCGTACCGTCTGCTCGGTGAAGGCCTCGAGGCCGGCGGCGCCGAGCGCGAAACCGGCGGCAATGCAGAACGGCGTGCTGAACTTGGCGGCATAGGCGTTGGGCGGGCGGCGTTTGGCGACCAGTGGCTCCCACAGCCGATGCACCGTGCCCTCGGCCACCTCGCAGGTGATCTCGGCGATGCTTTCGGCGCGGACGCCGCGCGCCGCCAGGCGCTTGGCGCAATCGACGTAAGGGTGGGTCATGGTGCCGCAGGCATAGGGCTTGAAGGCGATGGTCTCGGTCACCCAGCGCTCGCCGAAGCCGTCGAGCAGCTTCGCCCAATCGCCGTCGCTGCGATGCGCGAAGCCGTTGAACAGGCCGTGCGTGCCCTCGAACACGGTGCGTGGCCCGCTGAAGCCGGCTTGGGCAAGCGCCGCAGCGCGCAGTCCCGATTGCGCTGCCCAGCCCGGATGCAGGCGCTTGGTCCAGGTGCCCTCGGCCAGATACTCGATGATGCCGCCCGCCATGCTGCCGGCGATGCCCAGCGCATCGACCGCCCGGCGCGGCGCGAGGCCGAGCGCTGCGGCAACGCCGGCAGCGGCGCCCATGGTGCCGAGCACCGCCGTCGGATGGAAGCCGGCCTTGTGGAAGGCCTTGGGGATGACCAGGCTCAGGCGGCACATCACCTCGACGCCGACGGCGATGCCGTGGAGCAGCGCCGGCCCGCTCAGCTTATGACGCTCGGCGGCGGCGAGCAGCGCCGGCACGATGACGACGCCGGCATGCACCGGGCCGCCTTCGAAGGTGTCGTCGAAGTCCTCGCCATGTGCGGCCGTGCCGTTGACCAGCGCGGCTCCGGCGGCATCGAGCGCGCGGCCATGGCCGATCGCCGTGCACGGCCCGTTGCCGTCCCAGCCGGTCAGCGTGGCATGCACGTAGTCGGTGCGGCGCGCCGCCACCGCGAGCCCGGCGATGTCGATCAGCATCTCCTCGACGCGGGCGCGGACCGCTTGCGGCGGCGGCAGAGCGCGGCCGGCGGCGATGCGCTCGGCGAGCCGTTCGGCGACGGAGATTTTCGGCAAGACGTCGTTCACGGCGCGGCTTCCCCCGTTTTGCGGCGGCTGGCGCGCAGCTCGCGGCTGACTGACACCGCGATCATCGCCGCGGCGCAGACCAGCATGCCGAGCGCGATCGGGTCCTGCACGAAGATCGCATGGTCGCCCCCCGACAGCACCAGCGAACGCCGATAATTCGATTCGACGAGAAAGCCGAGCACGACGCCGAGCACCATCGGCAGGAACGGCAGGCCGAAGCCGCGCATGGCATAGACGATCAGCGCCAGGATGAACGCCATCAGATAGGGCTTCGGGCAGTTCACCAGCCACAGGCACGGCGTGAGGATGACCAGGCCGAGGAGCAACATAGCGATGTTGGCGACGAACAGCCCGGCATAGAGGCCATAGACCACTTCCGGGCTGCGCTCGAACAGCATCGGCCCGGGTGTCAGCCCGTGGATCAGGAAGCCGCCGAGCAGGACGGCGGCGGAGTTCGAGCCGGGAATGCCCAAGCCCAGCAGCGGTACCAGCGCCGTGCCGGTGACGACGTTGTTGGCGCATTCGGGCGCCGCGATGCCTTCGATCGAGCCATGGCCGAATTCCTCTGGGTGTTTCGACCAGCGGCGCGCCTCGTTATAGGACAGGAAGGCGGCGATGGTGCCTCCGGCGCCTGGCGTCACGCCCTCGATGCTGCCGATCACGCAGCCGATCGCGTGCGGCTTGAACATCCGCTTCCATGTCGCCCAGTCCGGCAATTTGAGTCGCGCCGTCCGCTGGTCGGCATGGGCCCAGGGCGGCTCGATCACCTGCGCCATCAGCTCGCTCACCGCGAACAGCCCGACCATGATCAGGATCGGGCGGATGCCGCCGAGCAGATCGGGTGAACCGAAGGTGAAGCGCGACACTCCGGATACCGGATCGGTGCCGATCGTGGCGACCATGAAGCCGAGCACGCCGGCAATCAGGCCCTTGACCAGGGTGCGGCCGGTGAGACTGGCGATGACGCTGAGGCCGAGGATGCCGAGCCCGAAATAGGCCGGCGGCGTGAAGGCGAGCGCGACGCGGGCGAGCGGCTCGGTCAGCAGCGCCAGCAGGGCGAGGCCGAACAGCCCGCCAACCAGGCCGGAGACGAGCGAGATGCCGAGCGCCTCGCCGCCGCGCCCGCGCCGGTGCATTTCGAAGCCGTCAAGCACTGTGGCGGCCGCGGAGTTGGTGCCTGGCGTGCGGATGAGGATCGCCGGAATCGAGCCGCCATACTCGGCACCGACATAGACGGATGCCAGCAGCACTACCGCGGTTATCGGATCGAGGCTGTAGGTGAAGGGAAGCAGCAGCGCCATGGCGATCGACGGCGAGATGCCAGGCAGTGCGCCGCCGATGATGCCCCAAAACACGCCGAAGAAGGCCGCCGGCACCGCCCAGCTCGCGGTCATCGCTTTCCAGGCGAGGGCAAACTCGGTCATGGCGGTCAGCCGAGCAGATGCGCCCAGATGCCGGCCGGCATCTGGACGTCGAGCATCTTGGCGAACATCGCCCACAGGAAGACGGCGCCGCCACTCGCGCTCAGCACCAACGACAGGCCGGGCCGCGATCCGTAATAGAGAGCCGTCGCGGAGATGAGCAGCGCGATGCCGAGCAGATACCCGAGATGCGGCGTCGCCCAGATATAGGCGAAGCCCAGCGCGACGAGGCCGAGCGCGCGCAGATGTTGCAGCGCGGAGGCTTGCTGCGTCTCGCCGTCGTCCGCTGCGTTGCGCACCCTGACCGCGCGCAGCAGCAGCAGCGCCGAGAGGAGGCTCAGGCTCAGCGCCAACGCCTTGGGGACGCCGTCGGCGCCGACTTCATCGGCGAGCAGGCTCTTCGGAATGGCGTCGGCCGCGGCGTAATAGGCCGAAGCAAGGGCGAGGCCCAGCACGCCGCAGGCGATGTCGCGGGTTCGGCTCATCGGCTTACTTGATGACGCCCAGATCGCGCAGCGACGTCGTCACCTCCTTGACGAAGCCGTCGGTGAACGCGGCGGCCTGATCGTGCGGCATGAAGACCGGGACCAGGCTCTCATGCGCGTATTCCTTCTTGTAGGCGGGATCGGCCAGCACCGACTGAATCGCCTCCTCCCAGGCGGCGAGCACCGCCGGCGGCAGATTCTTCGGGCCGGCGAGGCCGCGGAACTTGGTGACGACCAGGTTGACGTCCTGCTCCTTGGCCGTGGGCAGGTCCGGGAAATCCGGCAGCCGTTTGTCGGTCAGCACGGCGAGCAGGCGGATCTGGCCGGAATCGATCTGGCCGCGGATCTCCTGCACCTCGCCGATGCCGATATCGAGCGTGCCGTTGAGCACATTGATCATCAGATCGCCGCCGCCTTCGTGGCTGACCACCGGCACGCGCGCGCCGGTCATGCGGCTCATGCGCTCGAGCGCGATGCGTTCGAGCGAGGCGGGATTGGCCGCGCCCCAGCGCGCCTTGGCCGGGTTCCGCCTGGCGAAGTCGACGGCCTCGGCCAGCGATTTGTGCGGCGATTGGGCGCGGGTATAGATGACTTCGGGATCGAGAAACACCACGACCACCGGCATCAGGCTGTCATAGCCGAATTCCGGCTTGCTGAGCAGCGTGGTCTGGATATAGGTCGGCGTCGTCGCGTAGAAGGTCGAGCCGTCGGCCGGCGCCTGTGCCACCTTGGCCACCGCGCTGGCGCCGCTACCGCCGCGCACGTTGCTGACGACGAAATTGTCGCCCATGCGCGGCCCGAGATAGCGGGCGAGTGTACGCAGGAACACGTCGCTGCCGCCGCCGGGGCTGGAATGCGTCACAAGTGTCACCGTGGCATGCGGATACTTGCCTTGAGTCGCACCGGGAGTCGCGCCGAGCACGATGACGGCAATGCCGAGCGCGATGCCGCCGATCAATCGTCGAGTGCGATATGTCATCGTTTCCTCCCCTTATGCATTGGCCCACCGCACGCGCGGCAGCCGCGAGCGCAGCCCGGCATCGTCGCGCCCCTCGAGCCGGGCACCGCCGACCGTCGGAATCCGGTTGATGGCGAGGACGATGGCGAACGTGATCAGCAGCATGGTCAGCCCCAGCACCGAGATCGGGCCGAGATCGCCGCTTTCGTTGAGGTCGTAGATCACCACGGACAGCACCCGGGTGTTGGCCGTGAACAGCATGATCGCCGCCGACAGTTCGCGCATCACGCCGATGAAGATGAAGCACCAGGCGGCGATGATTCCGGTGCGCAGCAGCGGCGCGGTGATGTGGCGCAGCGCCTGCAGCCGCGTGGCGCCGAGCAGGCGGCTGGCTTCCTCGAGCTCGGGATGGACGGCGCGGAAGGCCGACTGCAGTTGTTGGTAGGCGGCGGGCAGCTCGATCGTGAGATAGGCGAGCAGCAGGATCCACAGCGTGCCGTAAAGCATGAGCGGTGGCCGCGTATAGCTGAGGAACAAGCCGACGCCGAGCACGATGCCGGGGATGGCGACCGGCGCCGTGGCGAGGAAACCCAGCAGCCGATGCCCGGCGATCGCCTGGCGCGTCGTGAGATAGGCGATGACGAGGGCGAGGATGGTGCCGATGGTTGCGGTCATCGCGCCGAGCAGCAGGGTGTTCTGCAGCGCCAGCCGCGTCTGCGAGAATTCCAGGAAGACGAAGCGGACGTGATGAAGCGTCAGCGCGTCCAAGGTCAACGGCGCCGAGGGGATTCGCGTGAAGGCGGCCTTGAACAGCGCGGCATAGGGCAGGAACACCGGCAGGCTGAGAGCGGCAAGGCAGACCGCGAGCGCCGCCCAACGCCAGGCCCCGAGCCGCACGCGCCGCGGCTCGCCGTATTTGCCGCCGACCACGGCGTAGCCGCGCCGTCCGAGCAGCCGGCGTTGCGCGCGCAGGAGGACGATGGTGAGAACGAGCAGCGGCAATGCCGCGGCGGCGGCGAGGCCTGGCTTCGGCGGGTATTGAAACAGGCTCCAGATCTTCGTCGTCAGCGTGTGGAAGCCGGCCGGCATCGCCAGAATGGCCGGCGAGCCGAACAACGTCATCGCCTGCAGGAAGGCGATCAGACCGCCCGCCAGCATGGCCGGCAGCGCCAGCGGCAGTGTGACCCGCCGTGCGGTTTCCCAGGCGTGGCCGCCGAGTATGGCGGAGGAGTCTTCGAGCTCGGCGGGGATGCGGTCGAGCGCGTTGGCCATCAGTACGAAGACGTAGGAGAAGGTGTAGCAGGCGATGACGAAAGTCAGTCCGGACAGCGAGTAGATGTTGAGCAGATGCTCATCCGGCCCGGCCCCGACCAAGTCGCGCCAAATGCGGTTGAGGATGCCGCTGTTCGGCGCGGCCAGGATCTCCCAAGCGACGGCACCGAGGAACGGCGGCGTGACGAACGACGCCATGATCAGCGCCCGCACCGTGCGCCGGAACGGCATATCGCTGCGCGCGACCAGCCAGCCGATCGGCGCCGCGACGACGCATGAGCCGATACCGACGGCGATGGCGATGGTCAGCGTCTTGAACAGCGGATCGACGAAGCTTGGGCTGGTGGCGACCTGAATGTAATTGTCGAGCGTGAATGCGCCGGCGCGATCGGTCAGGCTGGAAAAAACGAGCCAGAACACCGGAAGGACGACCAGCAGACAGAGCAGAACGGCGAGCGCGCCGAGGACCGCGCCCGAGACATCGAGCCGGCGGCGTTTCGCGGCCACCGTCAGCGCCTTTGGGTATGTCCTTGAGCGCCGGCCGGCCCGGCGGCTCCTTGACCTGGGAATGGAACGAGCGCATGCCACCGACGTCGATCAACAGCTGCTGCGCCTCGGTGGTGTAGAGGAAGTCCTGGAACAGCCGCGCCGCGTTCGGATGCGGCGCGTTCTTGAGAACAGCCGAGGGGCTTATGATCAGTTGCGAGCCCTCTTTGGCATAGACCACCTCGACCGGATTCCCTTCCTTCTTGAGCTGCAGCAGGACGTACTCATTGCCGTCGGCCATGATCGCGCGTTCGCCCAGCGACAGCTTCTTCGGCGGCTCCGTCGCCGATTGCACCTGCAGCACCTTCTGCTTCGCCAGCTTCTCGAAATAGTCCCAGCCGATATCGCGGGCGATCTGGAAGGTCGAGGTCAGGATCGTCCCGCTATAACTTGGGTGCGCCTTGACGATCTTGCCTGACCATTTGGGGTCGAGCAGGTCGGCAAAACTCCTCGGCGCGTCTTCGGGCTTGACCAGCTTGGTGTTGTAGCCGATCACGCTGAGCGACAGGCGCCAATTGGCATACATGTTGTCGCGTTCGCGCTGCTCGGGTGGGAAATAGAGCGCCACATCCTCGGGCAGATGCGGCGCGAGCCAGCCCTCGCGCTTCCAGATCACGAAATGCGCCGCATCGGAGGTGCTGATCACGTCGGCGGCGTAGATGCGACTCGTGTATTCCTGGCCGATCCGCTGCAGGATGCGCTCGGAGCCGGAGCGCTCGACCTGCACCTTGACGCCGGGGAACTTGGCCTCGAAGGCCTTGGCCACCTTCTCGGCCACCTGTACCTCGACCGAGGTGTAGAAGACGGCCGTTCCCTCTTTTTTGGCCGCCTCGATCAGCGCCGGCGTGATCTTCGACGGTTCGACCTGCGCCATCAGCGGACCGGCGGCGACCGAGGCAAGGCCGGCGAGGAGGGCGGCGAGCCAATGGCGCCGCTTGAGGGTGAGCTTGCTCATGATATCGTCTCCTCCCTTGGTGTCGTTGCGGGTCAATCGCCGAGCCCGAGGCAGCGCTCCGGCGGCAGATGCAGCCAGACTGTGGCGCCGGGCGGCAGGCTCAAATTCGGCGGGGCGCTGACGCGAAGCTGATCGCCGCTGCCCAGCGCGACGAGATAGTCGCGGCTGGCGCCGAGAAAGGTGTGCCGCAGGATGGTCGCCGGTGCCACGTTCTCCGTCCCGGCCGGCGGCGCGGCTGTCATCAATCGCGCGTCGTGCAGGCGAATCGATAGCGCGGCGTCGCTGCCGGGCACCAGAGCGCCGCTGCCGCAACGTAGCGTGAGGCCGCTGATCGCCAGATGCGCGCGGTCGAGCGCCTTGCCCTTGATGATGTTGGTGCCGCCGATGAAGCGTGCGACGAACTCCGAGCCGGGCCGTTCGTAGATCTCTTCCGGCGTGCCGATCTGCTCGATGCGGCCGGCGTTCATGACGACGATGCGGTCGGCCGTGGTCATCGCCTCTGCCTGGTCGTGGGTCACGTAGATCGTAGTATAGCGATACGCATCGTGCAGACGGCGCAGCTCGAAGCGCATCTCCTCGCGCAGATTGGCGTCGAGATTGGACAGCGGCTCGTCGAGCAGTAGCGTTTCGGGCTCGACGATCAGCGCACGCGCCAGCGCGACGCGCTGCTGCTGTCCGCCCGACAACTCGCCCGGATAGCGGTTGATATGCGCGTCGAGCCGGATCGCGTGCAGGATCGCCTCGACCTTGCGGCGGGTATCGTCATGGCCCAGCTTGCGCAGCATCAGGCCGTAACCGACATTCTCGCCGACCGTCATGTGCGGCCACAGCGCGTAGCTTTGGAAGATCATCGACATCTTGCGCTGCTCGGGCGGCAGGGTCCGCGCCAGCGACGACACGACGCGGTCGCCGACGCGGATTTCGCCGGCGCTCGGCTCGATGAACCCGGCGAGCAGGCGCAGTATCGTCGTCTTGCCGCAGCCCGATGGACCGAGCAGGCAGACCAGCAAGCCGTGCGCGATGGTCAGGTCGATGCGATCGACCACCGTCACGTCGCCGAAGCGTTTGGTCAGTCCGCGCAGCTCGACTGCGGCCACGCCGTTCCTCCCGTTGTCTTTGCGCGGCGGTGCGCAACCGTCACATACGGAACCGAGCGCCCGCGCGTCGTCGTCATTCGTTGCGCAGCGTCGTGGCTGCGAGAGCCGTTGCGAGCCGTGCGCGCCCGGCCAGCACGTGCCCGCGCACCGTCCGTGCCGCCGCCTCGGCGTCGCGTCGCGCCAGCGCCTCGACGATGCCGCGGTGCTCGTCATTGGAAACCGCGAGTCCCCCGCCGAACACCAGGCCGTGTCGGCGCAGAAGATGCATCTCGTTGACCAGGCGGCGATAGACGCCGAGCAGGGTGCGGTTGCCAGTCATCTCGACGATGCGGTCATGGAAGCGGAGATTCAGCGGGAAATAAACATCGACGCCGTTCACCGCGACTTCGTCCATGGCGGCTATCATCTGCTGCAGCTCGGCGAGCTGCGCGTCGGCGATAAGGGGCGCCAACAGCCGCGCCGCCAGCTCGTCGAGGCCGGCGCGTACGTCATACATTTCGCTCGCCTCGCTGGCGGAAACCTCGCGCACGAACACGCCGCGATTCTTCTCGACGCGGACCAGCCCAGCCTCCTCGAGCGCGCGGAACGCCTCGCGCACCGGGCCGCGGCTGATGCCGAACCGCGCCGCGAGCGCCGCCTCGCTCAGCTTGGTGCCCGCGGCAAGCTCGCCGCTGTGCAGCATGCGGACGATCTCGTCCTGCACCAGCATGGGCAGCGATTTCGACTGCAACAGTTCGATGGCGGACAGCGTGTCGGTGAGGTTGGTCATGGTCACCACGTCGCTCGAATTGCCTCCGCTCAGCTTCCGGTGAACACCGGCTTGCGTTTTTCCATGAAGGCGCGCCTTCCCTCGACGTAGTCGCGGCTGGCGAAGCAGGTCCGCACCATCGCCTCGCCGCGCGCGAGATCGCGTGCCGCCGGATCCTTCACCGCGTCCTGCACGATGTGCTTCACCGCGGCGACCGTCAGCGGCGCGTTGTTGGCGATGGTCTCGGCCATTTCCATGACGTACGGCTCAAGCTTCTGGCCGGGCAGCACGCGGCCGACCAGGCCCATCTGCAATGCCTCGACGGCATCGTACTGGCGCGCCGTGTAGAAGATTTCCTTGGTCGCGGCGGGGCCGACGACGTCAACGAAGCGCTTGAGGCCGGCATAGCCGTAGCCCAGGCCAAGCTTGGCCGCAGGCAGAGCGAAGCGCGATTCCTCCGAGCAGATACGGATGTCGCAGGCGACGGCGAGGCCGAGACCACCGCCGATGCAGTAACCGCGAACCATGGCGATGGTCGGCTTCGGCAGATTGTAGATCGTGTCGTACATCCGCTCGACCGCCACGTTGTAGCGCTTGACGGCCGCTTCGGTCGCCCGCTCGTCCTCGAACTTGGAGATGTCGGCGCCTGAGACGAAGGCCTTGCCACCGGCGCCGGTGACCACGATCACGCGTACGCCGTCGTCCTTGACGAAGTCGCTGAGGATGCGGTCGGCCGCCTCCCACATGTCGAAGGACACGGCGTTATGGCGCGCCGGGTTGTTGAAGATCATCAGGCCGACGCGGCCACGCTTCTCGGCGATCATCTTGTCGGTGCTCATCGGTACTTCGGCTCCGTGTGTGAGAGTTTGGTCGGGCGGCTTTACGTTCAGATGACGTTCGCCTGCCGGAATGCGGCGATTTCCTTGGCGCTGTAGCCGAACTCGGCCAGCACCTCGTCGGTATGCTCGCCCAATTCAGGCGGCGGCGCGGCGATGCGGCTTGGCGTGCGCGAGAGCGTGAAAGGCTGTCCGACGACCGTTAGCGGCTTGTCGCCGCCACTGGCGACGGGTTGGGCGATGCCGAGATGGCGCACTTGCGGATCGGCGAACATCTGATCGATCGAATAGATCTGGCCGCAGGGCACGCCGGCGGCGTTGAGACGCTCGATCCAGGTGTTGCTGTCTCGCGCCTGCAGCCGGCGGTCGATCTCGGCATTGAGTGCATCGCGATTGGCCAGGCGCGACGCGCCGGACGCGTATTCCGACCGCGCAAGCAAGTCCTCGGCCTCGATCGCCCGACATAAGCGCTCCCAGATCTTCTGCCCGGACGCGGCGACGTTGATGTGGCCGTCGGCGGTCTTGAACACGCCGGTCGGGATGCTGGTCGGGTGGTTGTTGCCCGCCTGCTTCGGCACCTCGCCCTTGATCAGCCAGCGCGCTGCCTGGAAGTCGAGCATGAAGATCTGCGCCTGCAGCAGCGAGGTCTGCACCCATTGGCCCTCGCCCGAGGCCTCGCGCTCGAGCAGCGCAACCAGAATGCCCATGGCACAGAACAGGCCGGCCGAGAGATCGGCGACCGGGATGCCGACCCGCACCGGGCCTTGCCCCGGCAGGCCGGTCACCGACATGAGGCCGCCCAGGCCCTGCGCGATCTGATCGAAGCCGGGGCGGTCGCGATAGGGGCCGTCCTGACCGAAGCCGGAGATACTGGCATAGACAAGCCGCGGATTGAGCGCGCGCAGCGCGGGATAGTCGATCCCCAGGCGCTCTTTCACGTCCGGCCGGAAATTCTCGACCACGACGTCGGCCTTTTCCACCATTCGGCGTAAGACGGTCAATCCCTCCGGCGCCTTGAGATTGAGCGTGATCGAGCGCTTGTTGCGGTGAAGGTTCTGAAAATCCGGACCCTGGCGCGGGCCGCCGAGCGGCTCGCCGCTGTCGGCACCTTCCGGCATCTCGACCTTGATGACGTTGGCGCCCCAATCAGCGAGCTGGCGGACGGCGGTCGGACCCGAGCGGACGCGCGTCAAATCGAGGACGGTAAAGCGGGCCAGGGCCGTCGAGGCAGGCTGAATGGTCATGGTCGTGCGATCATCCTGAC
>JACQDQ010000171.1 GCA_016201015.1 Pseudomonadota bacterium
GTGTCGATCGGAATACCAGATGCCCAGCACGATGGCGGCGAGAAAGCCGGCCAATCCGAATCCCATGTCCCAGCCCAGCTCGCCGAACTTGAGCCAGAACAGGCCTGGAATGACGATTGCGATCAGCAGCAGGGAGCGCAGCAGGCGGGACACGGTCGGCGGGGGTTCCGGTTTTGCCGGCGCGGCCCAACGGACGCGTAGGTCGTGATACGGCACGCCCAGGGCCTTCGCCCACCACCGGGCATCGCTCACGGCAAGCTGGTCCGTCAGCATCGGCCGGCGGCCGCGCGGTCCGACGGCGTAGGCGGAAGACGAGAATCTTCCCGACCGCTCGACGGTGACGGCCTCCATGTCCGGTTGATGCCAGGTCTCGCTGCGCCAGCGCAGGCCGAACACGCTTTTCGTCCACGTAATGCTGCGCGCCGTTTCGTCCACGGAAATGCGATGTCGCCACGTGACGCAGCCCCAGCCGAAGCTCCAGTAGGCAATCGCGATGGCGAGCTGCACGAGCGTCGACTCGAGGTCGTCCGCCGGGCCGGGATCGAACAGCTTGTCGACGAACACCCACACCAGCGGCGTGCCGGTCACGCCGATGATCGAGCCGACGAGGACGCCGGCGAAGGGCGATGTCACGTTGACTGCGCGCGGAACGGGTCGACGGGCCGTGACCTCCGCGGTTTTCACGGCACCGCGAGCCTGATCGCAACGGGCGTAACGGCGATCGGCGCGAGGGGCACCTCGCGATTGCCGGGCAGCGGGACCTCGCGATTGCCGGGCGAGCGGTGAACATTGGCGTGCACGGCTGCGGTCATGTCGACATCGACGAGGCCGGCGATGATCGGATCGACCGTGAACCAGGCCGCGGCCGGCCGACCGTCGATCGTCAGGTCGTCCGCCAGCCGGACATCGAACATCGCTTCGGCCTGCGCGTCCGGCTTGTCGCGCCACCAGCCGATCTCCAGCCGGCGCAAGGTGACACGGGCGCCCGGCGCGAGCTTCAGCGCATAGGTGCCGGCGCGGCCGAGGAAGCGGCCGACGACGGCGCCCGAGGTCGCGGTGATCTGCTCGAGATTGTCGACGCCGCCGCCGCCGCGCGACGGCACAAACGACGGGATGAGCGTCCACACCGGCGCCGGGCGGTCGTTTTCGAGGCGGACGTCGACGAGCAGACGGTTGAGCGGCGGAGGACCCGGCTTCACGTCGACGAGCGTGACGGTGACGGCGACAGTCTCGGCGGCGGCCGCGCTCGACCCTGGAGCGGCGACTGTCGCGATGCCGGCGACGACGAGCAAGGCGAGAAGAGCGATCCGGATGGCGCGCGAGCCGTCCCGCCTGGCGCGGGCGCGCAGCACTCGACCGGAATATCCCCCCTGGCGCAAACCCGATCTCCCCAGGCGGGCCGATCATGGCGAGATCGCCCACCCGTCGGCACATAGCGGCGCAGCACCGCAGCCGACGCGCAATATTACATGAAGGGCAGACGCGGCTATAGCTGCTGCTTCCATCGGCGCGCCGTGCTCTGCTAACGTCGCGCGGCAATCACGGCGGGACGGCATCGTGGCGTCGCACCCGGACAACAGCCGCATCGCCCATGGCGGCAAGGCGATCTACGGCGCGCGGCTCGGCATCCTGATGCTCGAGGCGCGCTTCCCGCGCATTTTCGGGGCCGCGGCGATGCGCCGCTTCCGCCTCACGCCGCGCGGCGGCGGGGCGCGCCGCGCCGCGTCCTGGTCGATCTTAGGCTTGGCGAGTCGATAGGGCCGGATGAGGATTTCGGCCGGAATCTTCCAGGCACGGGCGAGGCTCCAGATCATCGGCAAGGTCAGGGCGCGCCGGCGGCGCAAAATCTCGGAGGCGCGCGCCTTCGATCCGAGGACCGCGGCCAGGTCCTTCTGCGTCAGGCCCTCATTCTCCATGTGCCCGCTTATCGCCTCGACCGGATCGCGCGGTTCGTAGGGCCAGGTCGCGCCCTCATAGGCGTCGATCAGCAGGCCGATGACGTCGAGCCGGTCGCGCGCCGGCGTGCCGGGCTTGGCGCCCCACAGGCGGCGCATCTCGGCGACGGCACTCTCGTAGCCCGCCGCGTCGCGAATCGGTGCCAGCTCCTTCATACTCTCCTCCGGCTCCTGCCCGCCCGCATGCCGCTCAATAGTCGTCCACGGTCAGGGCGTCGATGGCGTCGTATTCGGCGTGCGTGCCGACGAACTTGATCCAGACATGGCCCTGCGCGCGCGGCGGTTCGGCGAACAGGACGGCAACGATCAGGCGATAGTCGTTGCCCTTGATGTTGAAGACGATCCGCTCGTCGGAGATCGGCCGGGCATTGGCGAACGCCGCCAGCACGTCCTGCATGTTGCGCCATTGCCCGCGCCTTGTCCTGACTGCCCACTCCCGCAGCGCGCGGTCGGCGGCCGCATGCCGCCGCCCGAACTCGACCAGCGTTCTCGTCTTGACGATATGCACCGGGTCATCTGATACCACATTCCCGTCGTGGGAACAAGAGTTCCCATATCGGGAATGCGAGTTATCGAGTGCGAAGGCGCCGACCCGACGCCGGGCGTTGGCGAGGTTGGCCAGCCCTGCTAATTTCGATCGACTGCCGGCAGCGGAAGAGAGGGAAGGTGGCCGCAATTCCGACGCATGACCGCATCGCCCATGGCGGCAAGGCGATCTACGGCGCCAGGCTCGGCATCCTGATGCTCGAGGCGCGCTTCCCGCGCATTCCCGGCGACATGGGCAATGCGACGACGTGGCCGTTTCCGGTGCTCTATCGCGTGGTGCCCGGCGCCTCGCCCAAGAAGGTGGTGACCGAGCGCGCCCAGGGCCTGCTCAATGTCTTCCTCGACGCCGCGTCGGAGCTGGTCGAGCAGGGCGCCGACGGCATCACCACCAATTGCGGCTTCCTGTCGCTCTATCAGGCCGAGCTCTCGCGCCATGTCGGCGTGCCGGTCGCCACCTCGAGCCTGATGCAGGTGCCGTTCGTGCAGCGCCTGCTGCCGCCGGGCAAGCGCGTCGGCGTGCTCACCGTCAGCGGCAGGAATTTGACCCGCGAGCATCTGGTCGCCGCCGGCGCCGATCCCGACACGCCGGTGATGGGCACCGAGGGCGGCCGCGAGTTTACCCGCGTGCTGATCGAGGACGAGATGCGGATGGACGTGGCGGCGGCGGAGCAGGATTTGCTCGATTCAGGCGCGGCGCTGCTTGCCCAGCATGCCGATATCGGCGCGATCGTGCTCGAATGCACCAACATGGCGCCCTATGCGGCGGCGCTGCGCGACCGGCTGCTGCTGCCGGTGTTCGACATCTATAGCTTCATCACCTGGTTTCACGCGGGCCTCAGCCCGCGCGAGTTCGGCCCGCCGGCACAGGGCGGGCGCCCCTGGCGCGAGCGGTAGGGCAACAAACCAAAGCCATCTCGCTTCGTCACTGCGATAAAGCGGGATCGGAGCGGGTCGTCGGACATATCGTAAGCGGGGCGCTGGCACCCTGTTTGGGTTTGTCAGCCTCGCGGCACAGCGAGAGTTCCGCGTCGGCGACAGGCGCCCCAGGCTCGGGTTTCAGTTCTTCTTCAAATGCGCATCCAGGAAAGCAAAGGCATCCTTGGCCGACTGCTCGGTGACGCCGGCATCGTATTCGTAAATGATCGTCTGGTTTTCGAACCCCGTCTTGCGAAACAGACTGGTCCGGGTTTCCGTCGCGTCCCAGGCATGGGTGGCGTGGTAGAGCCTGTAATCGACCGGGGCGCCCTTGGCCTTCAGCGCGTCGAGCATCGGGATGCAATATTTCGGATATCCCTCGTTGTCGCGGTCGCCCATCTCGACGAGGACCGGGACCACGATGTCATGCGGAACGAAACGAAGGTCGACGATCTGTCCATTGAGCCGTTTGAAGTCCTTGAACATGCAGACCGGATAGGCGGCAACGATCGCCTGGAACGGCTTACGGTCGCCTTGGCGCGCGTGCTTGGCGCCGGCCGCGCCCAGCCCGGCCATCGCGCCCTGCGAGAATCCCATGAGCGCGATGCGATCAGGGTCGACGAAGGGCTGCTTGCGCAGATGCTCGGCGGCATCGAAGCCGTCCCTCATGAAGCGCACGGTGCCGACCGCCTGCGGCAGGACGCAGTTGTTTTGCTTGACGCCGCGCGGCCCTAAGGG
>JACQDQ010000091.1 GCA_016201015.1 Pseudomonadota bacterium
CGCCGCTCGCTTGGCTGCCGCTGTCGCTCGCCGCTTTCCGGGATTCAACCCCGTCGGCGATCTTCGTCATATTCATCACGGCGATCTGGCCGATCATCATCAACACCTCGGTCGGCGTGCGAAACATTCCGCAGGATTTCACCAACGTCGCGCGCGTGATCCGCTTATCCGGCCTCGAGTATTTCTGGCGCGTCATGCTGCCGGCGACCGTTCCCTACATCTTCACCGGCCTCAAGATCGGCATCGGCTTGTCGTGGCTGGCGATCGTCGCCGCCGAGATGCTGATCGGCGGCGTCGGCATCGGCTTCTTCATCTGGGATGCGTGGAACAGCTCGCAGATCAGCGACATCATCGTCGCGCTGATCTATGTCGGGCTGGTCGGCTTCGTGCTCGACCGCATGATCGCACTGCTTGGCGCGCTCGTCTCGCGCGGCACGTCGGCGAACTGACGGGGCCCGCGCCATGAAGTCTTATCTCAGCATTGAAGGCGTCGGCATGAAATTCCGCCGCGGGCCCATCGCCAGCGAGGTCCTGCACGACATCTCGCTTCGGATCGACCGCGGCGAATTCATCGCCATCATCGGTCATTCCGGCTGCGGCAAGTCGACGCTGCTCAACATTGTGGCCGGGCTGCTCGAGGCGACGGTCGGCGTCGTCCTGCTCGATGGCGAGGTGGTCGACACGCCCGGACCGGACCGCGCGGTCGTGTTTCAGAACCACTCGTTGCTGCCCTGGCTCACGGTCTACGACAACGTGCGGCTCGCCGTCGACAAGGTGTTTCACCAGCGCGGAGCGGCCGAGCGCCGCGACTGGATCATGCGCAATCTGGAGCTCGTGCAGATGGCCGGCGCGCGCGACAAGCGGCCCAGCGAGATTTCCGGCGGCATGAAGCAGCGCGTCGGCTTGGCCCGCGCGCTCGCCATGGAGCCGAAAGTGCTGCTGCTGGACGAGCCGTTCGGCGCGCTCGACGCGCTGACGCGCGCTCATCTTCAGGACTCGGTCATGGAGATCCAGGCCAAGCTCGGCAACACCGTGCTGATGATCACCCACGACGTGGACGAGGCCGTGCTGCTGTCGGATCGCATCGTCATGATGACGAACGGGCCGGCCGCGGTGATCGGCGACGTGCTGGCAGTCGATCTGCCGCGGCCGCGCAACCGGCTGCAGCTTGCCACCGATCCGACCTATCTGCGCTGCCGCGCTACCGTGCTGGAATTCCTCTATGCGCGGCATCGGCAGCCGGGGCTGCACGTCGCATGAGCCCGCGCCGAGCATCGCGGCGGCGGCTGGTCGTCGTCGGCAACGGCATGGCGGGCGCGCGCCTGGTCGAAAACGTTGTGCACCACGCGCCCGAGCGTTTCGACATTACCGTGATCGGCGCCGAGCCGGGCGGCAGCTACAATCGCATCCTTCTCTCGGGCGTGCTGGCCGGCGATCGCTCGCCCACCGAGATCGTCACGCACGAGACGGATTGGTACGCCGCCAATGGCGTCGGCTTGCGCGCGGGCGAAGCGGCGATTGCCATCGATCGAGCGCAGCGGACCGTGGCAACCGATGCCGGCGCCGCTGTCCCGTACGACGCGCTGGTGCTGGCGACCGGCTCCCACCCCATCATTCTGCCCGTGCCGGGCGCGACGCTCGAAGGCGTCGTCACCTTCCGCGACCTCCGCGACGTGCGCCGCATGGTCGTGGCGAGCGGGGCCGGCGGCCGCGCCGTCGTTATCGGCGGCGGACTGCTCGGACTCGAAGCGGCCGAGGGCCTGCGCCGGCGCGGCATGGCGGTGACCGTGGTCCATCTGATGCCGTTCCTGATGGAGCGTCAGCTCGATGAGCCTGCCGCGGCGCTGCTGCGCGAGTCCCTGGCCCAACGCGGCGTCGCCGTCGTGCTGTCGGCGGAGACGATGGCGGTCACCGGCGCGGCGCGTGCGTCGGGCGTATCCCTGAAGGATGGGCGCAGCTTGCCGGCCGACCTCGTCGTGATGGCGGTCGGCATCCACCCCAATGCGGATTTGGCCCGCGCCGCCGGACTCACCTGTCGACGCGGCGTGCTGGTGGACGACGGACTCGGGACATCCGATCCGGCGGTCTTCGCGATCGGCGAATGCGTGGAGCACCGTGGCCGCAGCTACGGCCTGCTCGGGCCGATCTGGGAGCAGGCGCAAGTGCTGGCCGGGCGCCTTGCCGAAAGCGATGAAGCAACCTATCCCGGCTCGGCCGTCGCCACCAGTCTCAAGGTGACCGGCATCGACGTCTATTCCGTTGGCGAATTCGCGATGACCGCGGGTAGCGAGGAAATCGTGCTCGAAGATTGCGGCCGCGGTGCTTATCGCAAGTTGGTCATCGAGCAGGACCGTTTGCGTGGCGCCGTGCTTTACGGCGACGTCGCCGATGGCGGTTGGTATTTCGAGCTGATCCGCGCGGGCGGCGCGATCGGCACGATGCGCGACGGCCTGATCTTCGGCCGGACCTTCGCCCGCCGCGCCGGCGATGACAAGCGGCCGCCGCCGCTTGGCGTGGCGGAAGTGGCGGCCTCATGACCGAATCCGACGCCTTTACCGACGAGCAGAAATTCTATCTCGAGGGCTTCGTCAGCGGCGTCGAGGCGCGCCGCAAGGCGCACGGTCTGCCGTTGATTCCCGGCGCCAAGCCGGCCGAGGCGCGGCCGGCCGGGCCGGAGGCGATTCACCATGCGGCCCAGGATCGTGCCGTCGCCGAGGGCAAGAAACTCGCGGCCGAGGAGCTGGCGAAGCGCGCGAAAAATCCATTCGACATGTGGGACGACATGGCGGCCAACGCCGCGGCCGATCGCTTTCCCAAGGGCACCGACGTTTTTTTGCACAAGTTCCACGGTCTGTTCTACGTCGCCCCGGCTCAGGACGCCTTCATGTGCCGGCTGCGCATGCCGGGCGGCATCCTCAGCGCTCATCAGTTCCGGGGAGTCGCCGACATCGCCGAGCGCTTGGGCGGCGGCTATGCCGACGTGACCACGCGCGCCAATCTTCAGGTCCGCGAGATCCAGGCAAGACACGGCCCCACCGTCCTGGTGGCGTTGCAGGAGCTCGGCCTCACCTCGCGCGGCGCGGGTGCCGACAACATCCGCAACGTCACCGGCAGCCCGACCGCCGGCATCGATCCGCAGGAGCTGATCGACACGCGGCCGCTCGCCCGCGCCTTGCACCACTACATCCTCAATCATCGCGAGATGTACGGTCTGCCGCGCAAGTTCAACATTGCCTTCGACGGCGGCGGCCGGATCGGCGTGCTCGAGGATACCAACGACATCGGCTTTGCCGCCTGCGTGGTGGACGAGCTCGCCGGCGTGCCGCCAGGGGTCTATTTCCGCCTGCAGCTCGGCGGCATTACCGGACACGGCGACTTCGCGCGCGACGCCGGCATTCTCGTCCGCCCCGACCAATGCGTCGCCGTCGCCGCCGCCGCGGTGCGCGTGTTCATCGACAACGGCGATCGCGCCGACCGCAGGAAGGCGCGCCTCAAATACCTGCTCGACCGCTGGGGTCTGCCGAAATACCTTGAGGAAACGCAGAAGCATCTGGCCTTCGTCCTGCCGCGTGTGCCGCTTTCGGCGGTCGCGCCGCGTGCGCCGGTCGCCAAGCATGGCCATATCGGCATCCACCCGCAGCGCCAGGACGGACTGCACTACATCGGCGTCGTGCTGCCGGTCGGACGCCTGCGCGCGGAGCAGATGCGCGCGCTGGCCGACGCGGCGGAGCGCTACGGCAGCGGCGCGATCCGGCTTACCGTGTGGCAGAACCTGCTGATCTCGGACATTCCGGCGGCGCATCTGGACGACGCCAAGCGGGCGATCGCGGTGGCTGGGCTAGGTTGGTCGGCAACCGCGATCCGCGGCGCGCTTGTCGCCTGCACCGGCAATACTGGCTGCAAGTTCTCGGCGACCAACACCAAGGGTCAGGCGACCGCCATCGCCGACTACCTCGAGTCGCGCGTTCGGCTCGACCAGCCGATCAACATCCACCTCACAGGCTGCCCGCATTCCTGCGCGCAGCACTATGTCGGCGATATCGGCCTGCTCGGCGTCAAGGTCCCGGCGGGCGAAGATAGCGTCGAGGGCTACAGCATCTATGTCGGCGGCGGCGCCGGCGCCGAGCAGAAGATCGGTCGCGAGGTGTGGCTAGCGGTACCGTTCGCCGAAGTGCCGGAGCGGTTGGAGCGCATGCTGGCCGCCTATTTGCGTCTGCGATCAGGCCCGGCCGAGAGCTTCCACGTCCTCGCCAACCGCCATTCGATCGAGGAGCTGCGCCGATTGTTTTCGTCGGCGTCGGCGCTGGCGGCATGACCACGGCGATGACAGGCGTCCCACTGCTGCCCGAGACGGCGCCGTGCAGCCCGACGCAGCGGGCCTGGCTCAACGGTTTTTTCGCCGGCTTGCTCGGTGCCGAGGGCAGTCAACTGCTCGCGTCGGCCGGGACGCAAGTCGCGGTGGCGGAACCCGAGGATCTTCCCTGGCACGACCCGACTCTGCCGATGGACGAGCGCCTGAAGCTGGCCGCTGGACGGCCGCGCGCGCGCGTGCTGATGGCGGCCATGGCGCAACTCGATTGCGGCCAGTGCGGCTATCTCTGTCAGACCTACGCCGAGGCGCTAGCCGGCGGACAGGAGACCAATCTGTCGCTCTGCGTTCCCGGCAGCAAGGATACCACGCGCGCGCTGCGCCGATTGCTCGGCGACGCCGTGCCGGCGTCAACGGCGTCCGCACCGATTGCCGCGCGGCGGGCGCCGGCGGAAGCCGTGCGATTCGAGGCGAACCGGCGGCTCAACGGCGAGGGCTCCGACAAGGATACCCGCCATGTCGTCTTCCACCTCAATGGCAGCAAGCTCGCCTATGAGGTCGGCGACAGCTTCGGCGTGCATGTCGCGAACTGCACCGATTTCGTCCAGGCGGTCGTCGCAACGCTTGGCGTGCCGGGCAGCCGCGAATTCGACTGTTTCGACGGCAACCGCCGGCGGCTCGACACCGCGCTCGGCACCGCGCTCGATATTGGCCGGCCGAGCGATGCGGTGGTCGAGCTGATGGCGGCGCACGCAACGGATGCCGACGAGGCTCGGCGGCTGCGTGCCATCGCCATCGGCGAGGACGGCGTCGCGCCGGTCGATCCCGACCTGCTCGATCTGTTGCTCGCCTTTCCATCGGCGCGGCCGCCGATCGCCGTCCTTGTGCGCGCGTTGTCGCCGCTGCAGCCGCGGCTGTATTCGATCGCATCCTCGCCGAAGGTTCACGCCGGCGAGGTGCATCTGACCGTCGCCGTGGTGCGCTACGAGCGCAATGGCCGTCGGCGCAAGGGCGTGGCCTCGACATTCCTGGCCGAGCGCGTACAGCCGCAAGGCGAGCTCGGTGCTTTCGTCCAGGCGTCGCACGGCTTTCGCCTTCCCAAGGATCCGGCGGCGCCGGTCGTCATGATCGGTCCCGGCACCGGCATCGCACCGTTCCGAGCCTTTCTCGCGGAACGACGGGCCGTCGGCGCCGGCGGACGCAACTGGCTGTTCTTCGGCGATCGGCATCGCGATCACGATTTCCTCTATCGCGATGAAATGATGGAGTGGCAGGCCGATGGTCTGTTGACCCGCCTCGATACGGCGTTCTCACGGAATCAGCGGGACAAAATCTACGTCCAGCATCGCATGCGCGAGAACGGCGCCGAGCTGTGGTCCTGGCTTCAGGACGGCGCGTACCTCTATGTCTGCGGCGATGCCAAGCGTATGGCGCGCGACGTCGATCAGGCGCTCATCGACGTCGTTGCCGCGCAGGGAGCGATGACGGCCACTGACGCCAAGGCTTGGGTCGCGGGTCTGGCGCGCGACAAGCGCTACCAGCGCGACGTGTATTAGGCGGCCCGCCGTGGACGGAACCGACGCCGCTTCTACTCGTCAGGCCGCAATCCGCACGACTTGCCCCTATTGCGGCGTGGGATGCGGCATCCTTGCCGCTCCTGATCGACAAGATGGCGCCACCATCGTCGGCGATCCGGATCATCCTGCGAATCGCGGGCGCCTCTGCTCCAAGGGCGCGGCGCTGGGCGAGACGCTTTCGCTCGACGGGCGATTGCTGCATCCGGAGATGCACGGCCGCCGGACCGATTGGCATACGGCGCTGCAGGCAGTTGCCGATGGATTCCAACGCATCGTCGCGACGCATGGCCCGGATGCCGTCGCGTTTTACGTCTCCGGCCAGCTTCTGACCGAGGACTATTACGTCGCCAACAAGCTGATCAAGGGCTTCATCGGCACCGCCAACATCGATACGAATTCGCGGCTGTGCATGGCCTCATCCGTGGCGGGCCATCGTCGCGCCTTCGGGTCGGACACGGTGCCCGGCACCTACGAGGATTTGGAGCAGGCCGACCTCATCGTGCTGGTCGGCGCGAATCTCGCTTGGTGCCATCCCGTACTTTACCAGCGAATTGCCGCGGCCAAGGCGCAGCGCCCCGGGCTGCGGGTCGTTGTCGTCGATCCGCGTAGCACCGCGACCTGCGACACCGCCGACCTGCATCTACCGCTGCGGCCGGGCAGCGACGTGCTGCTGTTCAACGGCGTGCTCGCGGCGCTGGCGCGCGATGGGCGAGTCGACCGGGCGTTCGTCGCCGTGGCGACCGAGAATTTCGAAGCCGCGCTGTCCGCGGCGGTCGTAACCGCGGGCGATGTCGCCGCGGTCGCCGCGGGTTGCGATCTCGATACAGGCGACGTCGCGCGGTTCTTCGCGCTGTTTGCAGCTACCGAGCGCGTCGTGACCGTCTACTCGCAGGGTGTCAATCAGTCTTCCTGCGGCACCGACAAGGTCAACGCGATCATCAATTGCCATCTGGCGACCGGCCGGATCGGACGGCCCGGCATGGGGCCGTTCTCGGTCACTGGTCAACCCAACGCGATGGGCGGCCGCGAGGTCGGCGCACTTGCCAACCAGCTTGCGGCGCATATGGATTTCGATCGGCCGGACGACGTCGATCGCGTCGGCCGTTTCTGGCGCGCGCCGCACATCGCGACCCGACCGGGACTCAAGGCGGTCGATTTATTCCACGCGGTTGAGGCGGGCCGGATCAGGGCGCTGTGGATCATGGCCACCAACCCGGTCGTCAGCATGCCGGAGGCGGACCAGGTGCGGCGTGCTCTGCACCGGTGCGACCTCGTCGTCGTCTCGGATTGCATGCGCACGACCGACACCGCCGGTCTCGCGCACATCCTTCTGCCGGCCCTCGCGTGGGGCGAAAAGGATGGAACGGTGACTAATTCCGAGCGCTGCATTTCGCGCCAACGCTCCTTTCTTTCCGCACCCGGCGAGGCGCGGCCCGACTGGTGGATGCTGGCCGAAACGGCAAAGCGCCTCGGCTTCGGCGAGGCCTTTGCCTATCGCTCGCCGGCCGACATATTTCGCGAGCATGCGGCGCTTTCCGCCTTTGAGAACGATGGCCGCCGCGATTTCGACTTGGGCGGGCTGGCGACTATCGATGACGCGGCCTTCGACGCGCTGGCGCCTGTGATGTGGCCGGTGCCGGTCGATCCCGCCGGAGCGCGGGCTCGATTTTTCGCCGACGGCCGGTTCTATACGGCGAATCACCGCGGCCGCTTCGTGCCGGTACGGCCGCGTCCGCCGGCCAATGCCCCGGATGGGCAGTTTCCGCTGGCACTCAATACCGGCCGTACACGCGACCAGTGGCACACCATGACGCGCACGGGCAAGTCGCCACGCCTATCGCTGCACGCGCCGGAACCCTTGCTTGACATTCATCCTGCGGACGCGGCCGCCGGCGGCCTGGCCGACGGCGCGCTTGCCAGGCTACGCAGCCGGTGGGGCGAGGCGCTGGCGCGCGTGCGCTTGAGCCCGGAGCAGAGGCGCGGCGTCGCGTTCATGCCCATGCATTGGAACGATCAGTTCGCCGGCGCGGCGCGCGTCAACGCAGTCATCAACCCGGTGGTCGATCCGATCTCCGGCCAGCCGGAGTTCAAGCACACGCCGATCCGCGTGACGCCTTTCGCGGCGCGCTGGTACGGCTTCGCGCTGGCGCGTCGTCGCCCCGAGCTCGACGGCATCGGCTATTGGGTGGCTTCGCTCAGCGACGGCTTCTGGCGTCACGATCTGGCAGGCGAGGAACCGCCGGCAGATGCCTGGCGGACGCTGCGTGCGGCGCTCCACCGCGCTGGCGCCGGCGAGTGGGCGCAATATCGCGACGCCACGATCGGCCGCTATCGCGGCGCGCTGGTTTGTCGGGGGCGGCTCGAGGCCTGCCTTTTCGTCGGCCCGACACCGAACCTGCCGCCGATCGACTGGCTCGCCGGCCTGTTCCGGGCGAAGAGTCTGAGCGACGAGCAGCGCGCGGCGCTGCTGGCCGGCCAGTCCGGCGTTGGAACGGTCGCTGCGGGACCTGTCGTATGCGCCTGTTTCGGCGTCGGCCGCCTGACCATTCGCGCAGCGATCACCCAACATGGCCTCACCACCACCGCGGCGGTCGGCGCCGCGCTGCAGGCGGGCACCAATTGCGGATCGTGCCTGCCCGAGATTCGCGCGCTGCTTGCCGCGGTCCCGGCGGAGGCGGCGGATTGATGGATCACTTCCCCATCTTTCTCGAACTGAAGGGGCAGCGGGTGCTCTTGGTCGGCGACACCGCGACCGTTACACGCAAGGCGGCGCTGCTGATTCGGGCTGGAGCGCGGTTGCGGGTGGTGGCGCCGACGCTCGATGAGGCGTTCGCCGCGTGGCGGGCGCGGGGCCTGGTCGAGCATCGGGCCGAAGCCTTCGCACCTGATCACTTGGCGGGCTGTGCTTTGGCGATCGGCGCAACCGGTGATGCGGCGACCGACGCGGCCGTAGCGACGGCAGCACGCGCAAGACACTTGCCGGTCAACATCGTCGACCGGCCGGAACTGTGCAGCTTCATCATGCCGGCGATCGTCGACCGCTCGCCTCTGGTGATGGCCATTTCGAGCGGCGGCACGGCGCCGACGCTGGCGCGCCTGCTGCGCGCGCGGATCGAGAGTCTCGTGCCGGCGGGCTACGGCAGGTTGGCCGAATTGGCCGGGGCGATGCGGGCAGAGGTGCGGCACCGCTTGCCGGACGGCGCGGCGCGGCGGCGCTTCTGGGCGGGGGCGTTCACCGGTCGGGTTGCCGACCTGGTGTTTGCAGGCCGGGTCGGCGCGGCACGGTCGGCGCTGCGCCAGGCGCTCGATCGCGCGGGACTGCCGACCATGGGACCGCCAATGGGCATGGTGGCAATGGTCGGCGCCGGGCCGGGGGATCCGGAACTGCTGACCGTGAAGGCGGTGCTGCATTCAGCGATAGCGATGAGGAGATCGCGGCGCTGGCGACGGCGGGGATCGACTGCGAGGTGGTACCCGGCATCGTGGCGGCGGCCGGTAGCCCAGCCGATGCCGGCATCCCATTGACTCATCTGGATAATGTGCCGGCCCGTGCAGTGGTGACCGGGCTCACCCACAGCGGTCCCGCGGCCTGAACCGAGCGTCATCGCGTAGCCAATTCGGCCCAAAGGTCGACGCTGAGCGACCATCGGAACGGCTTCCGTAAGCGCTTTGACTAACGTCGGCGCGGCCGGCTGACCGCAGGACTTCGGCGGCCCCCTCGTGTATACCCGAAGGGGTGGAAGCGAGCCGACCCTCGCGAATCACGGCGCAATGAGCAATGCGCCTGCGCCGGTCGCGGGCGAGACGCTGGTTGCCGCTTCTCGGTTAATGACTCCGATCCGGAGCGGCCGCTACCTTCAGTCGACGCGGGCAAAACACCTTATGGTGCTAACATGAGTGACATGGTGTTTGTCGCGTCGTCGATCGGCGATCCGCGCCTGTTCCATCGCCGGTGCTCGACCGCGATGCTGGTCGGCAATTTCCTCGCGACCGGAAGTTCGGATATGTTCTCGGGCAGGTGGCCGGCCTCCATCCCGGCGATCATCGCCGAAGGGCTCCGGGCGGCTTGATATGAACGACGTGAATCTGCAGCGGGACGCGCACGAGATTCGCCGCCTGCGCGGCGACTCCACACCGACCCGGATGTCGATCTGGCGGCGCCTCGTCTGGCTGTCGCTCTGCGTCGCGGTGGTCGCCGCGCTCGGCTGGTGGATTCAATCGCGCCCGACGCCGCCGCCGCGCGCCGGACGCTTCAGCGTCGGCGGCCCGATGCCGGTCGTCCCGGCTACCGTACAGAAGGGCGATATCGCCATAACGCTCAACGCGCTCGGCACCGTGACGCCGTTCGCAACGGTGACGGTGAAGACGCAGATCAGCGGTCAACTCACGCAGATCGCCTTCCAAGAAGGCCAGACGGTGAGGCAAGGCGACCTCCTCGCCGAAATCGATTCCCGCCCCTATCTGTTGGCACTCGACCAGGCGCAAGGTCAGTTGGCGCGCGACCAGGCATTGCTCAGGAATGCACAAGTCGATGTTACCCGCTATCGCACATTGGCGGCGCAGAACTCCATCGCGCAACAGCAGGTCGACACGCAGGTCGCGCTCGTCCGCCAATACGAGGGGACGGTGAGGACCGACCAGGCGCAAGTCGACAGTGCCAGGCTCAATATCATCTATTGCCACATCGTGGCGCCGGTGAGCGGCCGCGTCGGTCTTCGCCAAGTGGACGCGGGCAATTATGTCCAGACGAGCGACAGCAACGGCATTGTCGTCATCACGCAGGTGCAACCGATCACCGTGATATTTACCGTGCCCGAGGACAATCTGCCGGCGATCATGAAGCGCCTGCGTTCCGGCGCGACGCTGCAAGTGACCGCCTACGACCGCGGCCAAAAGGTCAAGCTCGCCACCGGCAAGCTCGTGACGGTCGACAATCAAGTCGACACCAGCACCGGCACGGTGAAGCTCAAGGCACAGTTCGACAATGAGGACGAGAGCCTGTTCCCCAACCAGTTCGTCACTATTCAGCTGCTTGTGGACGTGCTGCAGGACGCCACCGTGATTCCGGTCGCCGCGCTTCAGCGCGGGGCGCCGGGCACGTATGTCTACGCGATCAAGCCCGACAACACGGTGACGGTGCAGCCGGTCAAGCTTGGACCGGCGGAGGCCGAGCGGGTGGCGGTGCAGTCCGGCGTTGCGCCCGGCGACCGCGTCGTGGTCGACGGCGCCGACAAGCTCCGCGACGGCGCCAAGATCACGCTGCCCGAGGCGGGCGGCGCGGCGCCATCGGAGGCGCCGGGCACGGAGCAGCAGCGGCAGCAGCGGCGACGCAGGGAAGGTCAATGACCGCGCATCGCCGATCGGGCGCATGAGGCCGTTCGATGAGCCCGTCGCGTCCGTTCATCCTGCGTCCCGTCGCCACCACGCTGTTCATGGTGGCGATCATGCTGGTCGGTGCCGTCGCCTACCAGTTCCTGCCGCTGGCGGCGCTGCCGCAGGTCGACTATCCGACGATCCAGGTGCAGACCTTTTATCCGGGCGCCAGCCCCGACGTGATGACCTCCTCGGTGACGGCGCCGCTCGAGCGCCAACTCGGGCAGATGCCGAGCTTGGTGCGGATGTCGTCGAGCAGCTCAGCCGGGGCGTCGGTGATCACGCTGCAATTCAGCCTTGCTCTCAGCTTGGACATTGCCGAGCAGGAAGTGCAGGCGGCAATCAACGCGTCCGGCAACCTGTTGCCCTCGGATCTGCCGGCGCCGCCGATCTACGCCAAGGTGAATCCCGCCGATGCACCGGTGTTGACGCTGGCGCTGACATCAAAGACCTTGCCGCTGCCCCAGGTTCAGGACCTGGCGGATACGCGCCTCGCGCAGAAGATCTCGCAGCTGCCCGGCGTCGGACTGGTCAGCATCGGCGGCGGCCAGCGGCCGGCGGTGCGCATTCACGCCAATCCCCGCGCGCTCGCCGCCTATGGGCTCAATATCGACGATCTGCGCACCACCATCGGCAACGCCAACGTCAACACGCCCAAAGGCAATTTCGACGGGCCGGCGCGCTCTTACGCGATCAATGCCAATGACCAGCTGCAGAGCGCCGAGGCCTATAAGAACCTGGTGATCGCCTACAAGAACGGCGCTCCGGTGCGCCTGTCCGACGTGGCGAACGTGGTCGATAGCGCCGCCAACACCAAGCTCGGCGCCTGGGTGAACACCACGCCGGCCGTCATCATGAACATCCAGCGCCAGCCCGGCGCCAACGTGATCGAGGTGGTGGACCGCATCAAGGCGTTGTTGCCCCAGCTGCAGGCGGCGCTGCCGCCGGCGATCGATGTGGCCGTGCTGGCCGATCGCACGGTCACCATCCGGGCCTCGGTGAAGGATGTCCAGATCGAGCTCGGCCTGGCGGTGATCCTCGTGGTGCTGGTGATCTTTCTGTTCCTCCGCAACATCCGGGCGACGGTCATCCCGAGTCTGTCCGTGCCGCTGTCGCTGGTTGGTACGTTCGGCGCCATGTATCTGCTCGGCTTCAGTCTCAACAACCTCTCGCTGATGGCGCTGACGATCTCGACCGGCTTCGTCGTCGACGACGCGATCGTGATGATCGAGAACATCGCCCGTTATGTGGAGCGGGGCGATCCGCCGCTGAAGGCTGCCCTGAAAGGCGCCGAGCAGATCGGCTTCACCATCGTGTCGCTGACCATCTCGCTGATCGCCGTGCTCATTCCGCTCCTGTTCATGGGCGACGTGGTCGGGCGGCTCTTCCGCGAATTCGCCATCACCCTCGCGGTGACGATTCTGATCTCCGCGGTGGTCTCGTTGACGTTGGTGCCGATGCTATGCGCCAAACTGATGCGCCGTCACGACGAGGCGACGGAGACCGGCTTCGCGCGCATGAGTCGGAAAGGGTTCGAAGGGCTTATCCGAGGTTACGACCGTCTGCTCGTCTGGGTGCTCGATCATCAGCTGTCCACCATGGTGGTGGCAATCGCGACATTGGCACTTACCGCGTATCTGTATGTGGTCATCCCGAAAGGGTTCTTCCCGGTGCAGGATACCGGTCTGATCCAAGGCATATCCGAGGCCCCGCAGTCGATCTCCTACGCCGCAATGGCGGAGCGCCAACAGGCGCTGGCGGCGGCCATACTCAAGGATCCGGACGTGCAAAGCCTGTCGTCGTTCATCGGCGTCGACGGCACCAACGTGACGCTCAACAGCGGCCGCTTTCTCATCATTCTCAAGCCGCACGACGAGCGCAATGCCGACGCGAGCGAGGTGATTCGCCGCCTGCAGAAGGGAACCGCCGACGTCCCCGGCATTTCGCTCCACATGCAGCCGGTTCAAGACCTGACCATCGATACGACGACCAGCCGAACGCAGTATCAGTTCGTTCTGCAGGACGCCAACCCGGACGAACTCACGGTCTGGGTGCCGAAGCTGGTCGACAAGCTCAATCTGCTGCCCGAGCTCGAAGATGTCGGTAGCGACATGCAGGAGCAGGGCCTCTCCGCCTACATCACCGTCGACCGCGACGCCGCCGCTCGGTTCGGCATCACGCTCGCGACCGTCGACAACGCGCTATACGATGCGTTCGGTCAGCGAATCATCTCGACGATCTTCACGCAAACCAATCAGTACCGCGTGATACTCGAGGTCGACCCCGCGCTTCAGACTTCGCTGCAGTCTCTCGGCTCGATCTATCTGCCGTCGTCGACGGCGAGCGGAAGCCAAGTGCCGCTGATGGCGATTGCCCAAGTCAGCGAGCGAATGGCGCCGTTGCAGATCAGTCATCTCGACCAGTTCCCGGCGACGACGGTGTCGTTCAATCTGGCGCCGGGCGTCTCGCTGGGTGAGGCCGTCGCGGCGATCGATCAGGCGGAGCGCGAGATCGGGCTGCCCAGGAGCATCATCACCGGCTTTCAGGGCGCGGCGCTCGCCTTTCAGGCCTCGCTGCGCAATGAGCTTTTCCTGATATTGGCGGCGATCGTGACCGTGTACATCGTGCTGGGCGTCCTCTACGAGAGCTTCATCCACCCGGTCACGATCCTCTCGACGCTGCCTTCGGCCGGCGTCGGCGCGTTGCTCGCTCTCATGATGGCGCGCAGCGATCTCAGCATCATCGCCATCATCGGCATCGTCCTGCTGATCGGCATCGTCAAGAAGAACGCGATCATGATGATCGACTTTGCCTTGGATGCGGAGCGGGAGGATGGCAAGACGCCGCGCGAGGCCATTCACCAGGCGTGCCTGTTGCGGCTCCGGCCGATCCTGATGACGACGATGGCGGCCCTGCTCGGTGCGTTGCCGTTGATGCTCGGCACCGGCACCGGATCGGAGCTGCGCCACCCGCTGGGGGTGACCATTGTCGGCGGCCTCATCGTCAGCCAGCTGCTGACGCTGTTCACCACGCCGGTCATCTATCTCGCGTTCGATCGGATGGCCAGGCGACTCCGTCGGAGCATTCCCGACGACGCGGAAGACGAGGGCGAGGAGCGCCCGGTTCCATGAATCCGTCGGCGTTCTTCATCCGCCGTCCCGTCGCCACCACGTTGTTGACGTTGGGCATCGCCCTGACTGGTGCGATCGCGTTGTTCCAGCTTCCGGTCTCGCCGCTGCCGCAAGTCGACTTCCCGACCATCTCCGTGCAGGCCCAGCTGCCCGGCGCGAGTCCCGAGGTGATGGCGACAAGCGTCGCCACGCCGCTCGAGCGCTATCTTGGACAGATCGCCGATGTCACCGAGATGACGTCTTCGAGCGCGGTGGGGTCGACGCGCATCACCTTGCAATTCGGCCTCAATCGCAGCATCGACGGCGCCGCCCGCGACGTCCAGGCGGCGATCAACGCCGCCCGCGCCGACTTGCCGACCAACCTCAGGAGCAACCCGACCTACCGCAAGGTCAACCCGGCCGACGCGCCGATCATGATCCTGGCGCTTACGTCGAGCACGCTGACTCAAGGCCAGGTCTATGATGCGGCGGCGACGGTGCTCGAACAAAAGCTGTCGCAGGTGGATGGCGTCGGCCAAGTCAATATCGGCGGGGGCTCGTTGCCGGCGGTGCGCGTCGAACTTAACCCGCGCGCTCTGTTCAAGTACGGCATCGGCCTCGAGGACGTGCGCGCGGGCCTCGCCGCCACCAACGCCCATGCCCCCAAGGGCGCAATCGAAGACAACGGCCGGCACTTTCAGATTTACACCAACGACCAGGCGCGCAAGGCCGACGAATACCGCCCGCTCGTCATCGCCTACCGCAACGGCGCGGCGGTGCGGTTGTCGGATGTGGCCGAGGTCGTCGATTCCGTCGAGAACCTGCGCAATGCCGGCATCGCCAACGGCCGACCGTCGGTGCTTGTCATCCTCAACCGGCAGCCGGGCGCCAACATCATCGATACGGTCGACCGCGTCAGGGAGATGTTGCCGCAGCTGCAGGCGTCGATCCCCAGCGATATCGACATCGCCGTCGCCCTCGACCGCTCGACGACCATCCGCGCGTCGTTGCGCGAGGTCGAGCGCACGCTGATGATCTCCGCCATCCTGGTGATCGCCGTCGTGTTCGGATTCCTGCGCAATGCCCGCTCGACGATCGTGCCGACCATTGCCGTACCGGTTTCGCTGATCGGCACCTTCGGGGTGATGTATCTGCTCGGCTACAGCCTGAACAATCTCTCGCTGATGGCGCTGACGATCGCGACCGGCTTCGTCGTCGACGATGCCATCGTCGTGCTGGAGAACATCTCGCGGCACATCGAGGCCGGAATGTCCCGGATTCAGGCCGCCTTGCAAGGCGCGCGCGAGGTGAGGTTCACCGTGCTGTCGATGAGCGTGTCGCTGGTGGCGGTGTTCATTCCCATTCTGCTGATGGGCGGCATCGTCGGCCGCCTGTTCCGCGAATTCGCCATGACGCTGTCGGTCGCGATCATGGTGTCGCTGGCGGTGTCGCTGACCACCACGCCGATGATGTGTGCCTACTTGCTGCCGCGTCGGTCAAGGCAGGACCACGGAAGTGTGTTCCGGGCGACCGAGCGCCTGTTCAACGCGATGCTCCGCGGCTACGAGCGCACGCTCGGCTGGGCGCTTTCGCACCCGCGATCGATAATGCTCATTCTGCTGGGCACGCTGTGCCTCAATTTCTATCTTTACGTCATCGTGCCAAAGGGATTCTTTCCGCAGCAGGATACCGGCCGGATGATCGGCGGTATTCAAGCCGATCAGAGCATCTCGTTTCAACTCATGCGCCAGAAATTGACGCAGTTCATCGCCATCGTGCGGAAGGATCCGGCGGTGGAAAGCGTTGTCGGCTTCACCGGCGGCAGCCAGACAAATTCCGGATTCGTCTTCATTTCCCTGAAGCCGCTGTCCGAGCGAGGGATTTCGGCCGACCAGGTCATTGGGCGGTTGCGGCGCGAGCTTGCCCAGGTTCCGGGCGCGTCCATGTTCCTCCAGGCGGTGCAAGACATTCGCGTCGGCGGCCGAGCGAGCAATGCCCAGTATCAGTACACGCTGCAAGCCGACAGCCTGGCCGACCTCTATTCCTGGGGACCGAGGATCGTCCAGGCGCTGCAGAACGCGCCCGAGCTGACCGACGTCAATTCCGACCAGCAGGAAAAGGGCCTCCAGCTCGATCTGGTCATCGACCGGGAGACCGCGGCGCGCCTCGGCGTCACCGCGAGGCAGATCGACAATACCCTCTACGACGCGTTCGGCCAGCGCCAGGTTTCGACGATCTACAACCCCTTGAACCAGTATCACGTCGTGATGGAAGTGGCGCCGCAGTTTTGGCAGAACCCCGATACGCTGAAGGACCTGTTCGTCAGCACCTCCGGCGGCGGCGTGAGCGGCGTCCAGGCGACCAACGCCATCGCCGGGACGACGGCGAGCGCCGCGTCGAAAGCGGCGGCGAAGACCGCGCCGGCGACCACCTCCGCCGAAAGCGCGGTGCGCAATCAGCGCACCAATCAAATAGCGACGACGGGCCGCAGCAGCGCGTCGACCGGCGCGGCGATCAGCACCAAGGCGGAGACAATGGTGCCGCTCTCTGCCTTCAGCTACTACGGCCCTGGCAACACTCCGCTGGCGGTGAATCACCACGGTCCCTTTGTCGCCAGCACGATTTCGTTCAATCTGGCGCCGGACAAATCGTTGAGCGATGCGGTTGCCGTAATCGGCGAGACGATGAATCGCCTCGGCGTGCCGGTGACGGTCCATGGCAGCTTCCAGGGCACGGCAAGAGCCTTCGAGCGGTCGCTTGCCAACCAGCCGTTTCTGATCCTCGCCGCGCTCATCGCGGTTTACGTCGTTCTGGGCATTCTTTACGAGAGCTATGTTCATCCGCTCACTATTCTCTCGACCCTGCCCTCCGCCGGCGTCGGCGCCGTGTTGGCGCTGTTGGTTTTCAACACGGAATTCAGCATCATCGCGCTGATCGGCGTCATCCTGCTGATCGGTATCGTCAAAAAGAACGCAATCATGATGATCGACTTCGCGCTGGACGCCGAGCGCAGCCGCGGACTGACAGCGCACGATGCGATCTACCAGGCCTGCCTGCTGCGGTTTCGTCCGATCATGATGACGACTATGGCGGCGCTGCTCGGGGCGGTGCCGCTGGCCGTCGGCTTCAGCGAGGGCGCGGAGCTGCGCCGGCCGCTTGGCATTGCCATTGTCGGCGGATTGATTCTCAGCCAGGTTCTGACGCTCTATACGACGCCGGTGATCTACCTGTATCTCGACCGGTTCCGTCTATGGTGCCAGCGGATCTGGAGGGGGCGCGATCCGTATGCCCGCCAGTCGGGCGAGGGCGCTTGATGATGTTTGTCGGGCATGACCTCCGCGCAGCCGGCGCCTCGCGGTCCACGGTGAGCGGGTATGACACTTAGAAGCGCCGCGTGGATCGCATCGGCGGCTGTGCTTGCGGCGCTCTCTGCTTGCACGGTGGGGCCGGATTACAAGCGGCCGGACGTTGCCACCCCGATCGTCTACAAGGAGGTCGAGGGCTGGAAACTAAGCGAGCCGCGGGATTGGGCCGATCGCGGGGCATGGTGGTCCGTCTACAGCGATCCGCTGCTCGACGGGCTTGAGCGACAGATCGAGATCTCCAACCAGAATCTGCGAGCCGCGGAGGCGGCCTTCCGCGAGGCCAGCGCCGTCGTTCGCGCCGCACGCGCGAGCTATTTTCCCGCCGTGTCGCTCGACGCCTCGGCGCAGCGGGCGGCTTTGGGCCCGCGCAACGGCTCCTCGGGAAGCCGTGCCGTCAGCACCGGCCGTACGCAGAACCAGTACGATCTCTCGACAGGCGCGAGCTGGATCCCGGATGCCTGGGGCCGCATCCGCCGCACGGTCGAAAGCGACGAGGCAAGCGCGCAAGCCAGCGCCGCCGATCTTGCCTCGGCCCGTCTGTCGGCACAGGCGACGCTTGCGACCGCCTACTTCCAGCTCCGCATCGACGACGAAATAAAGCGGCTGCTCGATGCCGCGGTCGATGCGTACGCGACGTCATTGGAGATCGCCCGCAACCGCTACGCGGCGGGGACGGCGGCGAGATCCGACGTCGTCTCGGCGGAGGCGCAGCTCGAGACCACTCGGGCGCAAGCGATCGGCGTCGGCGTGCAGCGCGCGCAGCTTGAACATTCGATTGCGGTCCTGATCGGCAAACCGCCGGCGGAGTTCGCGATCGAGCCGGCGCTCCTTGCCATCGCCATCCCGGCGATACCGCCAGGTATGCCTTCGACTTTGCTCGAGCGCCGCCCCGACATCGCCGCGGCCGAGCGCCGAATGGCCGCGGCGAACGCGCAGATCGGCGTCGCCGAAGCCGCCTTCTTTCCCGATCTCACCCTGTCGGCTTCCTACGGCTTCTCGAGTTCCCTATTGTCGAGTCTCGTCCAGGCGTCCAATCGCGTGTGGTCGATCGGGCCGCAACTCGCCGTGACATTGTTCGACGCTGGGGCGCGCACCGCCAGAGTGGAAGGTGCGCGCGCGACCTATGACCAGACCGTGGCCGGCTACCGGCAGACGGTGCTTACCGGCTTCCAGCAGATCGAGGATGCACTCGCCGCGCTGCGCATCCTGGCGCAGCAAGCCGAAGTCGAGGAACGCGCGGTGAGAGCGGCGCGCGAGGCGGAACAGCTGGTGCTCAATCAATACAAGGCCGGCACGGTGGCCTATACCAGCGTCCTCACCGCGCAGACGACCGCGCTCAGCAGCGAGCAGAACGCGCTCGGTACGTTGCAAAGCCGCTTTGCGGCGAGCGTTGCCTTGATCGAGGCGCTTGGCGGCGGGTGGACCACTTCGGAACTGCCAACCGCCGAACAGTCGGGTCGCCGCAGCGATTCCGATCCGAATGCAGCGAAGAAGCTTGCCAACGACAAGCCGCCGTGACCGATTTGCTTGACCCCGCGCATCTTCCCGAGCGCTTCGCCGACGTGGCCACGCTCGAAGATTTCATGACCACGCCGTCGGCCGCGCTGGTCGCGGTTCTGCGCGCGCTTGACGGCGACATCGCCATCCTCGGCGTCGGCGGCAAGATGGGTCCGACCCTGGCACGGCTCACCCGACGCGCGGCCCCCGACAAGCGGATCATCGCGGTCGCGCGGTTCAGCGAGACCGGCCTCAAGGAGCGGCTGGCTGCCGCCGGAATCGAATGCGTCGCCGCCGATCTCGCCGACCGCGCCGCGCTCGCCCGTCTTCCCGAAGCGAAGAACATCGTCTACATGGCCGGGCGCAAGTTCGGCTCGGCCGGCGCCGAGCATTTGACCTGGGCGATGAACGCGCTGGTTCCGGCGCTGGTCGCCGAGCGCTACCGCGGATCGCGGATCGTCGCCTTCTCGTCGGGCTGCGTCTACCCTTATGTCCCGGTCATCTCGCAAGGCGCCACCGAGGCGATGCCGGCCACGCCGCCGCCGGGCGAATACGCCTGGTCGGTGGTCGCGCGCGAGCGGATGTTCGAGCACTTCTCCAAGGCGCATGGCACGCCCGGGCGGCTCATCCGCCTCAACTACGCGATCGACATGCGCTACGGCGTGCTGCACGACGTCGCGCGCCGCGTCTTCACGGGGAAGCCGATCGGCCTCGCCACCGGCCATGTCAACGTGATCTGGCAAGGCGACGCCAACGCGCAGGTGCTGCGCGCGCTCCGACACTGCACCGCGCCGACCACTCCGCTCAACGTCAGCGGCCCTGAAACCGTGAGCATCCGCGCGCTGGCGACCGCCTTCGGCACCCGCTTCGGCAAGTCGCCGATTCTCGAAGGGACGGAGGAGCCGAGCTGCTGGCTGATCAACACGCGCGAGGCGGCGCGGCTGTTCGGCTATCCGCTGGTCCCGCTCGGCCACATGATCGAGTGGACTGCCGACTGGGTCGCCAGCGGCCGATTGAGCTGGGACAAGGAAACGCACTACGATGTGCGCAGCGGCGAGTTCTGACGCCAAGCCGGCCATTGCCGCCAGCCGCCGCTGCTGCTAAGTAACCAACCGGATACTTGGGAGGCAACGATGGCGGACACCCCGCGCATCCTGGCGACCGTGGTCGGGTCCTATCCGATTCCCGACTGGCTGGCGGCCCATCCGAGCGAGCAGGCGGTGATCGATGCGACGCGCGTCGTGCTTCACACTCAGGAGCAGGCCGGGATCGACGTCGTCTGCGACGGCGAGCTATACCGCTTCGACGTCAATCATCCCGAGACTAACGGGATGATCGAGTATTTCGTACGCCCGATGGCGGGCATCCGCGCCGCCGTCACCTTCGACGAGCTGATCGCCTATCGCGCCCAGCGCGGCATGGGCTTCCGCAGCCGCCGGCCCGGCGTCGTCGACGGCCCGGTCGGCAGCGGCACGCTCGATCTGCCGCTAGCCTGCGCCCGCGCCAAGCGCCTCACCGCCAAGCCGTTGAAGTTCACGCTCACCGGCCCGCATATGCTGGCGAAGACGCTGGTCGACCGGCATTATCGCGATTTGCCGCAGCTCGCCGACGCCATCGCCGCCGTCCTCGCCGCCCAGGTGGCGCATTGCGACGCCGACATTGTCCAGCTCGACGAGGCAAATCTGCCCGGCAGCCCTGATGAATGGCGCCGGGCCGCGGCCGCGATCAACAAGGTGCTGGCCGCGGTCAAGGGCAAGGCGGCGGTGCATCTCTGCTTCGGCAACTACGGCGGCCAGTCGATTCAGCGTGGTTCGTGGGCCAAGCTGATGGGCTATCTCAACAGCCTTAAGGCCGACCATATCGTCATGGAGAACGCGCACCGCCCGGCCGAGGAGCTGGCGGCGTTTCGCGAGCTCGACCCGCGCATCGGCATGGGTCTCGGCGTGGTCGACATCAAGCGGACCGAGATCGAGACCGCCGATCAGATCGCGCGGGCGATCGAGCGCGCCGAGAGCGTCTTGGGCGCCGGCCGCGTGCGCTATGTCCATCCGGATTGCGGCTTCTGGATGCTCAAGCGCTCGATCGCCGACGGCAAGATCCGCGCGCTGGTTGAGGGCCGCGACCTCTATGAGGGGCGGCGCACGACGCGTGGGCAGCCTGATAGTTCGCTACACGATGGGCCGGGCAGCTATTTCTCTTGGACGGGATAGAACATTCTCGCTCACAAAGAGCATCCGCCGTCTGAAGGCCACCGGACTTTCGACCAGCAAGGTGGCCTTGAGCGACTCCAATCCGCCCGCAAAGAACGGTTTGTGCAGGAATCGCGAAGGCTTCTCCGTCCATTCCGGCGACGACAAGTCGAACCGCCAGGCCAGATGCTCTGCGACTGCCGCGAGATACGCGTCATGGATCGCGCCAACAGGGTCAGGCTCGTTCTTGATGGCGATTACCCGCTCCTCCGTCTCCATCAAGTAGAAGCTATCGAGAAATTCCCGAAGAACATGATCGAATGAGGCAGAGATCCCCCTCGATCGCTGGGCAACCTCCTGTAGGCTTCGCGGGCGCTTTCCGGCGGCCTCGGTCATCTCGTCTCATCCTGTCCGGACTCGTCGGCTTGATTCTTCGACGCAATGGCGCCGAAGACCTCTTCTAGTCCGAATCTGGTCTTCGGCGGAATCAGGTCGCGGGGATAGAAGGCGGAGACCAAATTCATTGCTTGTTCGGCGTCCGTGAGACCGATCGCCTCAGCCAAGCTGACGATATCGTCAATGTCCGCGGACTCGTCAACGCCGCCGATCCGCATGGCCATGCACTTCATCGCAAAAAGATATTCCGGGACAGCAACAAAGACTCGCAGCCCTGGCATTCCATCGGACGGATAAGTGCCGAAAAGCCGCTTGGCCGATGGTTCAGTGTCCGCATGGCTAAGCCATCCCTTCACACCGTCGTTCAGCCAGCTCTCATCCCAACCGTTATCTTCCGCGATAACTCGGGCAACTTGCCTTAACCAGACCTTGTCCCGGTCGAACACGCCATCAACGTCTTTTGTGGCTGCACGGTGCGCCATCGTCAAGATCAATGCCGATCCGCCATAGACGGAAATTTCGACCGTCCTGTCTTCGGCCCGAGCGCGCTTCCCGATCGCCTCAAATGCCGCTTCCAGCGTCTCCCTGTTGAATGGCTTAGCAACCATTTCGCGATTATACACAAAGGGTCAGAAACGGGCCGCTATCATCGGCCAGTTGGCCTCAGCACGCCGCCGCGTAGCGCTCCTTGATCACGCGCAGCACCTCGTCGGGGTCGCGCTTCCACCAGTTGTTCTGCGAGAAGATCTCGACCTCGCGCGGGCCGACATAGCCGGCCGCCTCGACCAGCCGGCGGATCGCCGGAATGTCGATCACGCCGTCGCCCATCATGCCGCGGTCGAGCAGCAGATCGGTGGTCGGCACCAGCCAATCGCAGAGATGGAAGCCAAGAATGCGCCGTCCGGCGCGCGCAATCTGCGCGGCAAGCTCGCGGTCCCACCACACGTGATAGACATCGACCGCGATGCCGACGCCCCCGCCCAGCGCATCGCACAGATCGTTGGCCTGGGATAGCGTGTTGACGCAGGCGCGGTCGGCCGCGTACATCGGATGCAACGGCTCGATCGCCAGCGGCATGCGCGCCGCCCGCGCGCGCTCGAGCAGCGCCGCAATGCCGTCCTTCACCTGGGCGCGTGCGCCGGCGAGGTCCTTCGAGCCCGGCGGCAGGCCGCCAACGACGAGCACGAGACACAGCGCCCCGATCGCCGCCGCCTCGTCGACGGCGCGGCGGTTGTCGTCGAGCGCGGCGCGGCGGCCGGCGGCGTCGGCGGCCGGGAACATGCCGCCGCGGCACAGGCTCGAGACCTTGAGTCCGCGCGCACGGATCAGCTGCGCCGCGCGGGCGACGCCGCACTCGGCGAGCTTGTCGCGCCACGGCGCGATCCAGCCGATGCCGTGGCGCGCGCAGCCGTCAATCGCCTGCTCCAGCGACCATTGCGCGCGGACCGTCGCGACGTTGAGCGACAGCAACGCCGGATCGGGTGTCACGTAACGCCGTGCACGGCCAGGAGATCCGCCATGCGCCTCGCCGCGAGGTCCGGGTCGGCGATTAGGCCGGCGCGATCGGCGAGCCGGAACAGCTCGGCGAAATGCGCGATCGAGCGCGTGCTTTCCTGGCCGCCTACCATGGTGAAGTGCTGCTGGTGGCCGTTGATCCAGGCCATGAACACGATTCCGGTCTTGTAGAAGCGGGTCGGCGCCCGGAAGATGTGGCGCGACAGCGGCACGGTCGGCGCCAGAATGCGGTGGAACTCGTCCTGGTCATTGCCGGCGAGCGCCGCCAGCGCCGCCGATGCCGCCGGCGCGATCGCATCGAAGATGCCGAGCAACGCGTCCGAATAGCCGTCGGCGTCGCCGGCGATCAGTTCCGCGTAGTTGAAGTCGTCGCCGGTATACATCCTGACCCCCTTGGGCAGGCGCCGGCGCATCGCGATCTCCTTGTCCTTGTCGAGCAGCGAGATCTTGATGCCGTCGATTTTGGCGGCGTTCGCCGCGAGCATCGCCAGGCACACCTCCATCGCCTCATCGAGATCGCGATGCCCCCAATAGCCGGCGAGGGCGGGGTCGAACATGTCGCCGAGCCAGTGGATGATCACCTTCTCCTTCACCTGGCCGAGCACGCGCGCATAAACCCTGAGGTAATCCTTCGGCGACTTGGCACTCGCGGCGAGCGCACGGCTCGCCATCAAGATGATCCGACCGCCGAGCGTCTCGATCGCCGCGCATTGCTCCTCGTAGGCGGCGATGACGCGGTCGATCGTCATATCCGCCGACGGTGCGACCTGATCGGTGCCGGCACCGGAGAACAGCACCGCGCCGGGGATATCCCGCGCCGCGGCGATCGAGCGCCGGATCAACTCGAGCGCGGTCGGCCAGTCGAGCCCCATGCCGCGCTGCGAGGTGTCCATCGCCTCGGCAACGCCCAGGCCGAGTTTCCATAGGTGACGGCGATAGGCGATCGTCGCGTCCCAGTCGATCGCGGCTTCGAGCCACGGGTCCTTGACCGCGAGCGGATCGGCGACGACATGCGCCGCGGCCAGGGCCACGCGGTTGAATTTGCGTTTCGGCGCGTCGAAGCCGCGCGGGCCGCCCAGCGTGAACGGCGCGATGCGGCCGTCCGCAGCCGGTAGATTGAGCGTTTTCATGCTCACGCCTCCAGCTCGGGCACGTCGAACCAGCGCCGCTCGGCCCAGCTTCTGAGGCCGAGCTCGGCAAGTTGCACGCCCTTGGCCCCCTCGCGCAGGCCCCATTTGAACGGCGCGTCGTCGAACAGATGCCGGATGAATATCTCCCACTCCGCCTTGAAGCCGTTGTCGTAGACCCGGTTGTCCGGAATCTCCTGCCAGGTCTTGAAGAAGTCGATCGACTGCGGCATGTCGGGGTTCCACACCGGCTTGGGCGTATTGACGCGCGCCTGGCTCCAGCAACGCGTCAGGCCGGCCACCGCCGAGCCGTGCGTGCCGTCGACATGGAATGTCACCAGGTCGTCGCGCCGGACCCGGGTGCACCACGAGCTGTTGATCTGCGCGACGATGCCGCCCTCGAGCAGGAACGTCGCATAGGCCGCGTCGTCGGCGTCCGCGGCATAGGGCTTGCCGTCTTCGTCGCGGCGCTGCGGGATGTGGTTGGTGCCGAGGCAGGACACGCTCTTCACCGCGCCGAAGATGTTGTCGAGCACATAGCGCCAATGGCACAGCATGTCCAGGATGATGCCGCCGCCCTCGGACTTCTTGTAGTTCCAGGACGGACGCTGCGCCGGCTGCCAGTCGCCCTCGAACACCCAGTAGCCGAATTCGGCGCGCACGGAGAGGAGGCGGCCGAAGAAACCGCTGTCGATCAGCATCTTGAGCTTGAGCAGGCCGGGCAGGAACAGCTTGTCCTGCACCACGCCGTGCTTGATGCCCTTGGCCTTGGCCTGCCGATACAGGTCCAACGCATTGTCGAGCGAATCGGCCGACGGCTTCTCGCAATAGATATGTTTGCCGGCGGCGATCGCCTTCTTGATCAAGACGTGGCGGCCCAGGGTGGTCGCCGCGTCGAAGAACAGGATGTCGTCCTTGTTCGACAGTGCCTGGTCGAGATCGGTCGTCCAGCGCGCCACCTTGTTCTGCTTGGCGAGTTCCTGGAGCTTGCCGGCATTGCGGCCGACCAGGATCGGATCGGGCATCGCGCGGCCGCCATCGGCGAGGACGACGCCGCCCTGGTCGCGAATGGCGCAGATCGAGCGGACCAGATGCTGATTCGTCCCCATGCGCCCGGTGACGCCGTACATGATGATGCCGAGACGCTTCTCCGCCATGATTCCTCCGCGACGCATTCAGGTGGGATAGATTCGGTTGGGCTCGGGCATCGCCGTCAGCGACGTCCAGTCGGGCTCGGCGCCGGCGGCGAAGCCCGGCCGCTCGAAGGATGACAGGTCGATCCGGCCATCGGCGATTGTCAGGCGCACGACGTCGCCCGCGCGGTGATACAGCGTCGGATGCGCGGCAAGGAACGCCTGCTGTTCTGCCGCCGGCGCGCCGCGAAAGCCGTCGACGTAATGGTGCCCGTTGCGCTCGACATGGCCGAGGCCGAGGAAGGCAACCAGCGCCAGATCCTGCTGTACCGCAAGTCCGGCTTGGGTCGTCAGGTCCTCGCCCGACATGAAATACCGCGCGGCCCCCGGCGCCGCGTTCCACGCGGCGCAGCGGCACGCGTTGAGGATCGACCTGTAGAGATTCTTGCAGGTCTTGCTCGACACGCCGCGATAGCCCAACGCCTTGGCGCGCCGGAAGGCGTCGAGCGTGTCGTCGGACTCGTCGATGATCACCGGCTTCAGGTCGGACAGCTTCGTCACGTCGCGCGCGAGCGCGGTCTTGCGGTTGACCGGTTGCTCGATGAAGGCGATCGCTGCGGCCAGTTTCGCCAGCGCCGGCGTCTCGGTTATGCGGCGCCACAGCGCGATGACCGCGTCGATGTCGTCGTATTGCTCGTTGCCGTCGAGCGAGGCGTGGTAGGCGGTGCCGGCTTTGTCGAGGACCGCCGCGATGCGGGTAAGACGGTCGAGATCGGCGCCGATATCGCCCTGGACCTTGAGCTTGAACCAGCGGTGATGGTAGCGCCCGACAACTTCTTCCAGCGTCTCGGGCAGGCCGTCGGCGACGCGCGCGCCCGCTTTCTGGTCGGCGGCGGTAATCGGGTCGACCAGCCCGACCGTGTGGCGGGCGTCGATCGCCTGAACCGCCTGAAGCTGCCCCAGGAATGCGGCGACATCGAACCCGGCGAGATCGGGAGCCAGGTCGTTGGCGACGATGCCGGCCAGATTGCGCCGCATCGCCGCCGCGAAGGAGAGACCGGCATGCCGGCACAGCGCGTCGAGCACGGCGCGGTCGATCAGCGCCGGTCCGAAGCCGGCGACCAGCGGATTCAATCCGCGCGCCGCGCCAGCCGCTTGCTGCGTGCCATGACGCGCGGCGAAATGGCCGAAGGCGGTGCGCGGCCCGCGGTCGGCGAGATCGTGCGCACGCGCGCCGTGACAGGAATCGCGAAGCTGGTCGAAATTGTCGTCGTTGGTGAGCGCGAGAGTCTTGTCGAACCATTTCGGCGCCAGCAGCTCGGCCGCGGCACCGCTACTCTCGCGCCCGTCGGCGAGGCGAATATGCACGCGGGCGAAGGCCTGCGGCGCATGGGTCAAGGTGACGACGCCGAAGCGGAACGGCAGGCGCAGCCTGACCGGCCGCTCGTAGAGTTCGATCGCTGAAATGTCGAAGGCGGGAAAGTCCATGCCGCTCGCGTTCGTCATCGGTAA
>JACQDQ010000181.1 GCA_016201015.1 Pseudomonadota bacterium
GACGCGATGCTCGATCGCCAGCAACAGGCTGTTGGCCGCCGCCGCCGTTGAGAAAAGCAGGAATGTCAGCGCCATGATATCGGGCACGTTATGCGCGTCCATCGCCCGAATCAGCATGAATCCGAGGCCTTGATTCGAGGCGAACAACTCGCCGATCAGGGTCCCGAACAGCGTGGCGGAGAAGCCGACCCTGAGACCGGTGACGATCTCCGGCAAGGCCGACGGCAATAGCACGGTAAGTGCGGTCTGGACCGGCGTCAGTCGCAGCACCCGCGCCATCTTGAGATGGGTGGAGCTGATATTCTTGATCGCGCCCATCGCAAACAGCGTCACGGGGAAGATACCGTGCAGCGCGCCAAAGGCGACTTTGGCAGAGATCCCGAGCCCGAACAGCAGCAGGATCACCGGATAAAGCGTGATCTTCGGGATCGAGTAGAGCGTGCCGAGAATGGGGTCGGCGACATCGACCGCCAGCTGGCTCGTACCCAACGCGATGCCGAGGGCGAGCCCGCCGACCAGTGCGATCAGGCAGGCATAGAGGAAGGCGAAGCCGCTGGCCGCAACGTGATTCCAGAACCGTTCGCCCGCCATCAGAACCGCCAGGCGCCGTATTGTCGCGACCGGCGGCGCCATCGCCTCCGGGCCCGCCAGGAAATATAAGGCCTGCCAGAGGACGACGAGGCCGAGCAGCAGCACCGCGTAGTCGATGCGGCGCGCCGTCATCGCCGGTACCAGCGCCGGTGCAGCCGCCGCTCCCAACCCTGGAGCAGCGAATTGGCGACCGCCACCAGCATCAGGATCAGCACCAGCATGCCGTACATCGTCGCGTTGTCGAAATTGTTGTAGGAATATGCGATGCGTCGCCCAATTCCCTCGGTGGCGAGGATGAACTCGCCGGCGACGACGCCGATCACCGAATAGGCGACGCCAAGCTTCAGTCCGGTGAAGAGGTGAGGCGCCGCCGCCGGCAGCTTCAGACGCAAGGCCGTGCTCACAGAGCCCATGCGTGCCACCCTGGCCACTTTCAGCAGCACGCGCGGCACGCGATCGATGGCGTTGAGCGTGGCGACGATCATCGCGACGATGCCGAACATCGCACCCATGACGATCAGCGAGAGCGGCCCGATCCCGAAGACGACGATCAGCAGCGGATAGAGGACGAAGGTCGGCACGGAGTAGTATGACGAAAACAGCGGATCGAGCACCCGGCGCAGCCGCGGCAGCGCGTGAACGGCGAGGCCGGCGAGAAAACCGCCGACCACCGACATGCAAGTGGCGACGATGATGTTTCGCAGCGTGTAGGTGACATCGGGCCAGAACCAGTCCGCGGTGCCGACCAGCCGCACCAGAGACGCGACCATCTCACTCGGCGGGATCATCGTGAAGCGGTCGACAATTCCGATCCGGCAGAGAAACTCGACACCGCCGATCAGCAGCACGATCACCAGCAGCCGCAGCAGCCCGGCACGGCTCATGCCATGCCCAGCGCCTTGCGCGACTCGTCGCGCAGCAGCGACCACAACCGGCCGGTGAGATCGCCGAAACCCGGCGTCGACACGACGCGCGAGTCCCGCTCGCGCGGCCAGCCGGTTAGGACCTCGCCGATGAAACGCCCCGGGCGCGCCGACATGACGGCGACGCGATCGCAGAGCATCGCAGCCTCGTCCAGCGCATGGGTGATCAGCATCACCGTGGCGCCGGTCTCGCGCCACAATCGCAGCAGCTCCTCGCCCATCAGCAGGCGCGTCTGCTGGTCCAGCGCGCCGAACGGCTCGTCGAGCAGGATCAGCCGCGGTCGCAGCACCAGCGTCCGGGCGATGCAGACACGCTGCCGCATGCCGCCGGAGAGCTGCGCGGGGTAGGCGCGCCGGAAGTCGGTCAGTCCCATGAAGCCGAGCGCGTAGTCGACGCGCCGGGCGGTCTCGGCGCCGTCGACGCCTGCCCGGCGCAATCCGAAGGCTATATTGTCGGCGACGTTCAACCAGGGAAAGGACGCGTCCTCCTGGAACACGACGCCGATGCCGTCGGGCACATCGCCGCGCACCACGCGTCCCTCGAACTCCACCGTTCCATCGGTCGGGGCCGTAAGGCCGGCGACGATCTCCAGCAGCGTCGTCTTGCCGCAGCCGGACGGCCCGACCACGCCGACGAACTCGCCGCGCCGGAACCCGAAATCGATCGGGCCAAGGGCGTGGACCGACGAATGGCCGGCACTGGCCGGATAGACTCGCGATACGCCTCGCAGTGCGACATGCACGTCGGCGGTCTTCGTCATAGCGGGCGACGCAAATCCTCGTCGAGGAAGCTTTGGTCGATCACTTTCGACCAGTCGAACGGCCCGTTCAGCTCGCCCACCGCGTTCAATCCTTGCACGACCGCATCCAATCCCTCCTTCGAGAAATCTCCGCGCGACCAATGAACCCAGTCATAATATTTCGGCAGCAGCGCCCTGGCCTGCGCCAGATCGACCTCCCACACCTGTGCATAGACCTGCGCGGCCCCTTCGCGATCGGCGTAGATGAATTCGACAGCCTTCCTATGCGCGCGCAGCAGCGCGTGCAGCTTTTGCGGATGTTTCGCCGCGAAATCCGGGGTGGTCACGCCGACCGCCCAGGTGAACTTCGGATAGTATTCGTGCGCGTAGAAGAGAACCTTGTATTTCTCCGGCTGCAGCGTCAACGCCGGATCGGTCAACGGCGCGGCGGCGACGGCGCCCTGCGCCAGCGCGGTCAGCGCCGGCCCCAACCCGCCGATCGGCAGCGAGTCCACTTTGCCGGCGAGCCCTTCGCGTTCGAGCGCGGAGCGGATCACCATCTCCGTGGTCGATTTCGGGTTGGTGAAGGCGACGCGCTTGCCGACCAGATCCTTGATCGACGTGACGCCGCTGCTCGGCAGCGCCGCCCAGGCCAACTCGCCGATATGGTTCGACGATCCCATCACGATCTTGAGGGCGATCCCGGCGCGTACCCCGGCGATCACCGCCGGCGTCGCGATCTCGGCAAAAGGCAGATCGCCGGCCAGCATGTTGCGCAACGACGTGCCGCCGCCGGAACCGGCGGTGATATCGTCGATGTCCAGACCAGCCTCCTTGAACATCCCCTTGTTCAGCGCCACGGCCCACGGCAAGGTCGCGATGATGCGCCCGTACTGGCTGACGGTGAGCTTTTCGGCCTGAACCGGAAATGCAGCGAGCATGACCGCGGCGGCGATCGGGGAGATCAGCGGCAATTTCAAACGCATCGCGGGCTCCTCCCCCTGAGTCGATGCCGGTCGACCCGATTTATTTATTTGTTCAATGTCAGTATACTTATCGCCGTATGGTGCAACAAGCGATCGCGGCGGGCCAGGAATCGGCGCCTGCCTTCATTCGAGAGGGTCGTCATGAAGATCTCTCATATTGAGGAAATTCCCGAGCAGTTGCGCATTCATCAGCATCGAAAAGGCACGTTTCGCTATCGTCGGCTGGCCGAAGGCGAGCCGGGCACGCCGGGCAATTTCCTGCTCGAGTTGGTCCAAACGACGGACGATTTTTTTTCGCCGCGTCACCGGCACAATTTCGACCAGTTCCGCTACCAGGTGGATGGCGAATTCGATTTCGATCGCAACGGACGGATGAAGCCCGGAGTGATCGGCTATTTCCCGGAAGGCACGCCCTATGGCCCGCAGACGTCGAGCGTGCGGTCGCTGACTCTCGTGCTGCAATTCGGCGGGGCGAGCGGCAGCGGCTACATGACGCAGGCCGAGATGGAAGCCGGCACGGAACAGCTGAAAAAGCAGGGCGTATTCGAGAAGGGCGCGTTCCGCCGCAACGAGGACGTCGAGGGCAAGCGGAACACGGACGGTTATCAGGCCGTGTGGGAGTTCGTGAACAAGCGGCCGATGGTCTACCCCAAGCCGCGCTATCACGACCCGCTGATGATGGAACCGTCGCATTTCGAGTGGGTTCCGGTAGACGGCGCGCCGGGCGTTTGCGACAAGCTGATGGGCGTGTTCAGCGAGCGGCACACCGAGGCGCGCTTCCTGCGGCTGGAACCGGGTGCGACATTCCGTGTCCGCGGCCGTCGTCTCTGCTTCGTGCTCGACGGCAGCGGCAGCATTGCCGGCCGGACATACAGCAAGCACACGACCGTCTCCTGCGACGACCGCGAAGAGGCGGAATTCGTCGCCGCGGCGCCGACCGAGATCCTCGTTCTCGGCCTGCCGAAGCTCGACGGCGCTGTGCAGCACGCCGCGGCAGCGGCAGAATAGACGCCGCCGCACCATCCCTGTGTCGGGACCGCGGAGCGGGACCGCACGCCGCGCCCCGACGGCGTCGAATAGGCGCGTGCGCGCCCATCTATGTCCGACGGCGTGTCAAGCCGGTGCCTGACATCGTTCCTGTCGGCAGGAGACACCGGGCATGACCCGCTACTACCTCGAAGACTTCGCCGTCGGCCAGACATTCGGCTCCGGCGCGCTGCGGATCGACCGTGATCGCATCATGGCCTTTGCCGCCGAGTTCGATCCGCAGCCGTTCCATCTCGACGACGCCGCGGCCCGCAACACGCTATTCGGCGGGCTGGCCGCCAGCGGCTGGCACACCGCGGCGCTGACTATGCGCATCATGCTCGACGGCGAGTTCAAACCGGCCGGTGGCGTTCTCGGTGTCGGCATCGACGAGTTGAAATGGCCGCGGCCGGTGCGCCCGGGCGACACGCTGCGCGTCCACAACGAGGTGCTCGAAGTCCGGGAATCCAAGTCGCGACCCGACCACGGCCTCATCAAAGTGCGGACGACGACGCTCAATCAGAACGACGAGTCCGTGCAGGTGCTGGTCGCCAATCTCGTCGTGCCGAAGCGGCCGCTGCCGCAGACTTGAGACGCCGCGCGCCTCACGTCCCGACGCGGAACGGCGCGACGAGGCGGCGCAGCGTCAGGGCGCAACCGCCCGGATGCCCATGACGCGGCGCGCGCGGCGCGCGAGCTTGGTGTCGAAAGTCGCGAAAGCGTCGGC
>JACQDQ010000182.1 GCA_016201015.1 Pseudomonadota bacterium
GCCATGCTGGCGCGGCTCAGGCCATAGCGGCCATCGCCGAGCGTGCGATAGGAGTCCGTCTCGAGATCGGCGTCGTAGACGCCATAGAACAGCGCGTGCGCGTCGGGCCGCCGCGCCCCTTTGCGCGCCAGCGTCAGCGAGGCGCCGAGCGCCAGATTGGCGCCCGCGGAATCGCCGGCGATCGCCAGTGCGCTCACGTCGACGGCGAGCGCCGGTCCCTGCCGCGTCAGCCATGCCCAGGCATCGACAACATCGTCGAGCGGAGCCGGGAATGGGTGCTCGGGTGCTTTTCTGTAGGCCACGGCGAGCACGGCAGCGTCCGAGGCGGCGGCGAGCGAGCGGGCGACGCGATCATGGGTGTCGAGATCGCCGGTGACCCAGCCGCCGCCGTGCAGAAAGAGGATGGCGCCGCGCGGCGCCGCGACCGGCTTGAACAACCGCGCCGGCAGGCTGCGTCCCGGCAGATCGAGCGACAGGTCCTGGGTCTGCGCCATTGCCGGTCCGCCCGCGTTCCACGGCAGGCGCCGCCGCCGCGTCTCCAGGCGTGCGGCGACGGGATCGGCCGGCAGGTGCGCCGGGGGCGGGCCGAAGCGCTCCAAGTCCCGCCGCAGGGCGGACTGAAGCTCCGAATTAAGGTCGTCCATTCGTCAACGGCGCTTGGGCGGCCACGGCGTCTCCGGCACCGGCGTCAACGGCGGCTTGCCGGCCTTCCAGGCGAGAAGGTTGTCGACGACGAGCTGGGCCATCGCCGCGCGCGTGAAGACCGACGACGAGCCGACATGCGGGAACAGGACGACATGGTCCATATCGATCAGCTCTTTCGGCACGCGCGGCTCATCGACAAAGACATCGAGGCCGGCGCTGAGTATCTTCTTTTCCTTGAGCGCCTTGATCAGCGCCTGCTCGTCGACCGACGAGCCGCGCCCGACGTTGATTAGGATGCCGTTCGGACCGAGCGCTTCCAACACTTTCGCGTCGATCAGCTTCGCGGTGTCCTTGCCGCCGGGGACGATGCCGATCAGCACGTCGACGTCGCGGGCCATGTCAATCAGGTTCGGGTAATGGCGAAAGGCCGTGTCCGGCTTGGCATGGCGGGCATGGTAGACCACCGGCACGTTCATGGCCTGGAGACGCCGGGCGATCGCCATGCCGATGCGGCCAAGGCCGACCATGCCCACCGTCCGATCGCGCAGGGATTGGCCGAGCGGGAATGTCTTCTCCAGCCACTTGCCGGCGCGCAGGTAGCGGTCGGACTGCGGCAACTGGCGGACGGTGCAGAGCAGCAGCCCGAGCGCCGTATCGGCAACCTCCTCGTTGAGCACATTCGGGGTATTGGTCACGACGATGCTGTTCTCGCCTGCCCATTTGGCGTCGACATCGTCGTAGCCGACGCCGAAGCTGGCGACGATTTCGAGCTTCGGAAGACGCGACATGAGGCTGGCATCGATCACGGTGTTGGCGGCAACCGCGCGCACCTTGGGCGCCACGGGCGCCAGGAATGCCTCGCGGTCCTTCGCCTCCCACAGCTTATGCAGCGTGAATGCTTTCTCGAGTTGCTCAATGACCATGGGCATCATCGGCCGAAGCATCAGAATATCGGGGCGTTCGTCGGTCATCTAACCTCCTTCGCGAATTCAGAGCCGTTTCGACCCGCCGGAGCGGGCGTGCATACATCCGATCATGGCGTCCGCCGGGACGGCGTCAAGCGATCGCGCCGGCGACACGGCCTTGCGGCGGCGCGATGTTATCCGTCGGTACGGCACCGATGGAAGCAACATCTTGGACGAATCGTCAGCCGGGCCGGCGGACGCCCGACGCCAGCCCGGCGAGCGCGCCAAGCACGAGCAGCGCCAAGCCGAGAAGGGTCAAGCTGGGCGCTGCCGCCGGCACCGCGAACCCCAACGGCCGCGCGGTCATGGCGGCGTTCTTAGCGCCGTGCGACGCCGGATCATGCGCAGGCTCCGTGGCGGGGATCGGCCGAAGGCTCTAGAGCAGTGTCGGATCAATTTGAATCGCCCTTCCTTTCTCCGTCATCGCCGGGCTTGCCCCGGCGATCCACGTCTTTCTTCCCGAGAAGAGTCCGTGGCTGGGACGGCCGAAGGCCGCCCAGGGGACTCGCCGCTCACGCGGCGGCCCGGTCATGACGGCGAAGGGAAAGTCGCGCCGGAGAAGTCGCCACCGGCGGCAGCCAAACCATCACTCGGACAGCCGCGGATCAAATCCGGCATGACAGAGGAAATAAGTTCCCGCCGCGATGCCATCTGATCGAATTCCGCTCTAGCACATCAAATCCGCAATGGTGCACTTTTGGAATTGGCATTTTTCCGCCACATATCTAAGGTATCGGCACACCGCGCGAAACGGTCGCGCGTGCAGGAGAGGAGAGAGCGACATGCGCTATTTGGCTCTGGCAGCGACAGCGCTGCTTCTGGCGTCGTGCTCAAACGGCCGCTGGGAACCCGGCGGCTCGTTTTTCGACCCGCTCTGCATGCCGGACGGCTCGGTGGTGATGTACGAGTATCCGAACTCGGGCGGAAAATATGACGAAGTGACCGCCAACCGGGCGAATTGTCCGTGGAATAAGACGAAGACCTGATCGCGGCGCATTTTCGATTGCGGCAGGCCGTCGGCGGATACTCTCCGTGCGGTCGGCGACAGCGAGACGGCGACGAACGAAAAACTCCGCTCCAAGAGCGGGGCCTGTCCGACTGCGCTCCCGGGCACCCGCCGCAGATAGCCGCTCAGCGCTGTTTCAGGATTTCGCGGATTTCCGTCAGGACTTCGACCTCCTTTGACGGCGGCGCGGCTGGGGCGGGCGCCGCTTCCTCCTTTTGCTTGAGGCGGTTGATCTGCTTGACGACGACGAAGATAGCGAAGGCGACGATCACGAACTTGATGATGGCGTTGAGAAACAGCCCGTAATTGATCGTTACCGCACCGGCGGTCTTGGCCGCATCGAGGGTCGGATGGCTGCCGCCTTTGAGCGTCAGGAAGAAATTCGAGAAGTCGATGCCGCCCAAGAGCAGGCCGATCGGCGGCATGATGACGTCGTTGACCAACGAGTTGACGATGGCGGTGAATGCCGCGCCGATGACGACGCCGACCGCGAGGTCGACGACGCTGCCGCGCATCGCGAATTTCTTGAATTCCTCGAGCAGCTGGTTCATGGCCCCCCTCGCTGGAAAGTTGCTTGACGCCGGTCGGCGGTATCCGAGCGTCACGTGTATCGGCGATTCGCTGCAACGTGACGGCGACGGAGCATCATTCTGGCATTTCAGCCGGCCGCACCGAATACCTTCTTGAGAAGATCGGTCGTGCGCTGGGCCGGATTTTCGCGAATCGCCGCTTCCTCGCGCCCGAGATAGAGGAAGATCGCGCCCATCGCCTTTTCAAGGACGTGCGTCGTGAGGTCGGCCTTGGCATCGGGCACCAGCGGCAGCGAGCGGTAGCGTCCCATCATCTGATCATAGGCGTGGATGGCGCCGGCATCGGCGAGCGAGCGATCGACGATCGGCCGCATCGCGTCGGCCAGCGGATTCGACATCTTGGCCTTGAGATACTGCGTCGCCGCGTCCTTGGGGCCGCGATAGATGTGCTGCACGTCGTCCCAGGTCATCTCGTTGATGGCCTTCCAGAACAGCTCCTTGGCCTTGGGCGTCGCCGCCTCCGCCGCGCGATTGAAGCGCAACTCGAGATCATCCGCCATGCCGGACGCGCCAACGGCCTTCAAGGCCGACTGCACCCTGTGCAGCGTGTCCGGCAGCGGAATGTGGATTTCGGGATTGGCGTTGAACCCGTCCGGGCGGCCGATATGCTGGACGACCCGCTCGGTGCCGACGCGCAACGCCTCGCGCAGGCCGGAGCCGATCTCGGCGGTGCTGAGATTGGACGAGCGGCCGGGCGTGGTCGGCGCGGGTTTGTTGATCGAGTCGAGCAGGCTCCGCCCTTGATCGAGGATGCTGCCTTGCCCAAAGGCCGCCGCCGCGAGCAGCGCCGGGACCGCTGCCACCGCCATGCTGACCGCAACGCGTCGAGGCCAAGACATCATGGGTCCTCCCCTTGCCGGCGCGACTTCGATATTGGATTCGTGGCGCTTGGCGCCGCTTGCACGCCGGTCTCGTGCCACAGGCTCTGATTTCACATCACACGACCCGGCCAAGTCAAATCGCTCCGTCGAACCAGCACCGCC
>JACQDQ010000180.1 GCA_016201015.1 Pseudomonadota bacterium
CAGCGTGGACGGCGCGCTGGTCATGGCACCGGGTGATGTCAACCTGACTTTCAAGCGCTATCTCGAGGCGCCTGTTCGGCTGACCATCGAGAAGGACTACGTCGTGGCGATCGACGGCAAGGGGCTCGACGCCGAACTCATGCGCAGCTATTTCGCCGCGTGGGGTGACCGTGAAGCCTATGCCGTCTCGCATGTTGGCTGGGGCATGAATCCCAAGGCGCGCTGGGATGCGCTCACCATGTACGACCGTCGTGACGTCAACGGCACCGAGCTGCGTGCCTTCGCCGGTAACTTTCTCTATTCCACCGGCGCCAACGAGGCGGCCGGCCGTCACACGCTGGGCCATTTCGATCTGCCGCTGCGCAATTGCACGATCGCGCTGGACGACCGCATCATCGTCGATCGCGGTGTCCTGCAGGGCGATCTCGTTTAGACGATGGACTCACCGACGGGGAAACCGCCATGGCAACCGTATTCGCCTCGAGCCGCCACGATCGCAAGGCGCGACAAGCCGAGCTGATCGCGCTCATCGCCAAGCTCGGCCGCGAGAAGTTTGCCCCGCGTGCCGCCGCCTACGACCGCGATGCAAGCTTCCCGTTCGACAACTACGACGATCTGCGCGCCCACGGGCTGCTCGGCCTGTGCGTACCGGAGGCCTATGGCGGTCTCGGCGCGGATTTCGAGACCTATTGCCTGGCCGCCGCCGAGATGGGGCGGTGGTGCGGCGCGACGGCGCTTACTTTCAATATGCATGCCTGTTCCGGTCTGTGGACCGGCCGTCTCGCCGACGATCTGGAGATGACGCCGGCGCAGCGTGCCGAGCTCGAGGCGTTGCGCGCCGAGCATTACCGCCGCATCGTCCAGGACGGGGCGGTCTATGCGCAGCCCTTCTCCGAGGGCAGCGCGGCTGCGGCCGGCAGGGCGCCGTTTGGTACCCTGGCCAGCAAGACCGAGGGCGGTTGGTCAATCAGCGGCAGAAAGATTTTCGCCTCGTTGTCGGGCGCGGCGGACTATTACGGCGTGCTTTGTACCGAGGACCGCCCCGACCGCTCGATGCGCGACACGCTGTATATCGCCGTGCCGGCCAAGGCGGCGGGGCTGACGATCGTCGGCGACTGGGACCCGCTCGGCATGCGCGCGACGGTGTCGCGCACGCTGGTGATGAAGGATGTGTTCGTCCCCGACAATGCACAGCTCATGCCGCGCGGTCTGTATTTTCAGGCCGCCACGAAATGGCCGCACATGTTTCTCACTCTGTCGCCGACTTATATGGGCATCGCCCAGGCTGCTTATGATTTCACGCTTGCCTATCTGCGCGGCGAGGTCGAGGGCCAGCCCCCGGTCAAGCGCCGCATGTACCCGACCAAGCAGATCGCGGTCGCCGAGATGTACATCAAGCTGCAGCAGACTCGCGCCTTGTTCGAGCGCACGATCGCCGAGGCGAAAGTCGGCCCGTCAAAGGACGAGCGGCTGCGCTGCTATGCGGCACAGTTCTCGATCATGGAGAATTCCAACGCGATTTGCGCGCTCGCCATCCGCACTTGCGGCGGACAATCGATGCTGAAGTCGCTGCCGCTCGAGCGGCTTTATCGCGACAGCCGCTGCGGCGCGCTGATGCTGCCGTGGACGGCCGAGCTGTGCCTCGACCGCCTTGGCCGCGAAACCCTTTACGAGCCGGGCGAGACGGACGATTGAGCGACCTGTCGCGCTGGATCGAAGCCGCGCGCACGCCGGGGAAGCCGGCCCTGCGCTGGCAGGGCGCCGCGATCTCCTACGCCGATCTCGCGCAGCGCAGCGAACGCATGGCGGCGGCGCTGGCCGGCGAGCTTGGCATAAGGCGCGGCGATCGCGTCGCCATCCTCGCCTATAACTGCCCGGAATATCTGGAGCTGCTGTTCGCCTGCGCGCGGCTCGGCGCCATTCTCGTCACCCTCAACTGGCGGCTGGCGCCGCCCGAGCATGTCCAGATTCTGGAGAACGCCGGCGCGACGCTGCTGGTCTGCGACGAGGCGCTGGCCGCCGCCGTCGCGGACCTCAAGCGCGCGCTGCCGACGCTGCGCTGCGTCGGAACAGACATCGCCCAGCGCGCCGCGGTCGGGGCGGATGCGCCGCGCGAGGGGCGGCCGGAAGACCCAGCGTTGCTCGTCTACACTTCGGGCACCACCGGCCGGGCGAAGGGCGCCGTGCATACGCAGGCGACGCTCGCCGCCAATGCGCGGCTCGGCGTCGATGCGCATGAGATGACGCCTGATGATCGCATCCTCACCTTCCTGCCGCTGTTCCATGTCGGCGGCCTTAACAATCAGACGCTGCCGGCGCTGTCGATCGGCGCGACCGTCATCCTGCAGCCGCGCTTCGCGCCTGACGCGGCGCTGGCCGCGATCGAGCGGGAGCGACCGAGCATCGTGCTGCTGGTGCCGGCGGTGATGAAGGCGATGATCGAGCATCCGCGCTGGGCGGCGGCCGATCTCTCCTCGCTGCGGCTGGCAATGGCCGGCTCGTCGGTCGTGCCCGTGGACCTCATCCGTGCCTTTCACGCGCGCGGCGTGCCAGTCGGGCAGATCTACGGCTCGACCGAGACCGGGCCGGTGTCGATCGTGCTCAAGCGCGCCGACGCGGTGCGCAGGGAAGGGTCGTGCGGCCTGCCCGCGCTCGACTGCCGGGCGCGCATCGCCGACGAGACCGGCCGCGACGTGGCGGCAGGCGCGGCGGGGGAACTGCTGCTAAAGGGTCCGAACATCGTCCCCGGCTATTGGCAGGACGAAGGCGCGACGGCGGCGGCGTTCCGCGACGGCTGGTATCGCACCGGCGACATTGCCCATGTCGACGCCGACGGCTATTTCTGGATCGACGAGCGCAAGCAGGACCTGATCATCTCGGGCGGCGAGAACATCTATCCGGCGGAGCTGGAGGCGGTGCTGTCGGACTCTCCCGACATCGCCGAAGCGGCGGTGGTGGCGCGTCCCGACGCAAGATGGGGCGAGGTGCCGGTGGCAGTCGTCGTCCCGCGGCCGGGCGCGAGCCTGACCGCGCAGCAGGTGAAGGCGCTGTTCGACGGCCGCTTGGCGCGCTTCAAGCACCCGCACGACGTGATCTTCGTCGACACGCTGCCGCGCAACGCCATGGGCAAGGTGCTGCGCTTCAAGCTGCGCGACATGCTGCGGAGGTAGGCGCGGCCGTGCGCCGCTTCGGCGATCGGCCGATAATCCTGCTCGGCCGCGCGGCCGATCGAGACTTATTGGAGTCTGCACCAGATTTAAGGGGACATAATACTGATCTCGCATTAACCGGTTCAGCGGCGAATCAGTTATGTATTATGTCCCTCGAATTACAAACTAGCGGCGGCGAAAGGCGAGTTCCGGAACATGGGCGCGGGGAACGTCAGTCCTAAAAACGTTATTTTTTCTTTAGGTGCGCATCAAGGAACGCGAATGCATCCTTGGCCGATTGCTCGGTGACGGCGTCATCGTACTCGTAGACGATCCTTTCTCCATCAAAAATACCGCGCTTGCTGAATGGCGTGAAGCGAGTCTCGCGCGCGTCCCAATTGTGGGTGGCATGATAGAGCCGGTAATCGACCGGGTTGCCGCTGCTTTTCAGCGGGTCGAGCATAGGCACGCAATCCCGTACGGCGTGCGTCTCGTTGTCGCGATCACCCATCAGGACCAGAAGCGGGACTTCGATCTTGTCCGGCAAATAGTGTAAGTCGACGACCCGTCCGGTCGCGGGCAGTTTGATGCTCGGAAACTTGCACACCGGGTAGGCAGCCACGATCGCCTGGAACGGCTTGCGGCCTCCTTCACGCGCATGCTTCGGACCGGCGGCGCCGAGGCCGGCCATGGCGCCCAGCGAAAATCCCATCAAGCCGACATGGTCGGGATCGACGAACGGTTGCTTGCGCAGATGCTCCGCCGCGTCGAACCCATCCTTCATGAAACGTTGCGTGTTGACCGCCTGTGGCGGCGTACAGTTCTGCCTGACTCCGCGCGGCCCCAACGGATCGACGACCAGCACGGCGTAGCCGCGGTCCAGCGCGCGCTTTGCCCAGTCGAACGTATTCAGGAATGTCCAGTGCCCGCCGCACGTCGGGAGCAGCACGAGTCCAGGAAAGGGACCTGCACCGTCGGGTTTGAACATCCTGCTCTTCCCGGCAGAGCCAATAAACTCGGTCGGCTCATCGGGGAAACTGAGATCCGGCACATTACTCATCGGCCGATCGAAATTGTCGACGATCTCGGCGGCGGAGATTGAGGTTGCGAGACTCACAGCGGACAGAACGGCGGCGACAAAGATAATTTTCTTCATGCGCTCCTCCCGTGACCGTTTTAGCGAGAAGAGAATACCCAGCGGTGCTGCCATCCACTCGGTCACCGCGCTGGCGCGCCCGAGGCGCGCCGGCGGAACTGTAGTGCCAATTGCACTCGTGGTCTTCAGATTACGGCGAGCGGCCCTGTTACAGATAGGGGGTCGTGGCTCGCGACGGTCGTTGGGTCCAAGTTGCGATGCGATTGCGTCGAACTGCGCTCTACGCCGACACTGCCGCCCTTGGATCGCGCGGGCGCCAGGCGCCGCGCTCGACCTCGGCGATGAAGCGCGCGACCAGGTCGTTGAACGCCGCCGGATCCTCGAGATTGACCAGGTGGCCGGTGCCGGGAAGCATGGCGAGGCGCGCCGCCGGCATCAGCCGTTTCAGCCAGAGATTGACGTCGAGCACCGGCTCGTCCTCGTCGCCGACCACCAGAAGGACCGGCAACGCCACCGCCTTCAGCTCGCGCTCGAGCTCGTAGAGCGACGCGCGGCCGCCGACGACCTTACGGTAGATGATGGCGGCGGCGTGGGCCGGATGCTCGGCGAGCTGGTCGACGAAGCGCTGCCAGCCGACCGGATCCTTGTTGGCGAACTGCACGCGCGCCGGCCCCAGGCCGATCGCCTTGGCGTCGACC
>JACQDQ010000196.1 GCA_016201015.1 Pseudomonadota bacterium
GTGCGGGCGCTGGCCTATTTCGGCGATGCGACGCTCTGCACGCTCGAGCTGCCAACCGGCAAACCCCTGCGCCTGGCCGGGGCGGGGCCGATGCCGCAGATCGGCGAAGCCGTCGGCTTCGCGTGGCGGCCCGAGCATGGCGTCGTGCTGACACGATGATCGGCCACAGGGCACGCGCCGTTGTCATCGGCATTCCGCTGGTTTGGCTGGCGCTGTTCTTTCTCGCGCCTTTCGCCGTCGTGCTGTGGATCAGCCTGTCGCAGGCGGTGGACGCGCAGCCGCCTTATGTGCCGGCGCTTGAACTCGGCCGCGCCGGCATCTCTTTCCGCGGCACGCTCGACAGCTACCGCCTGCTGCTGGACGACGACCTCTATGTCGCGGCCTATGCCAATTCAGTCCGCATCGCGCTGACATCGACCGCGATCTGCCTGCTGATCGGCTACCCGATGGCCTATGCCATCGTGCGTACCGGACCGGCTTGGCGCGGGCCGCTCCTGATGCTGGTCGTCCTGCCGTTCTGGACGTCGTTCCTGGTGCGCGTCTATGCCTGGATGACGCTGCTGCGGCCGACCGGCACGATCAACCAGGCGCTACTGGCGCTCGGGCTGGTCGCCGAGCCGCTGCCGCTGAGCGCCAACGAATTCGCCGTGCATCTCGGCATCGTCTACTCCTACCTGCCGTTCATGGTGCTGCCGCTCTACGCAACGTTGGAACGGCTCGATCGCGAGCTGCTGGAGGCGGCGGCCGATCTTGGTTGCCGGCCGTGGCGGGCGTTCCTTTCGGTGACGCTGCCGCTGTCGCTGCCCGGCGTGATCGCGGGTGCGCTGCTCGTGTTCATTCCGGCGGTCGGCGAATTCGTCATCCCCGACCTGCTCGGCGGGTCCGATACGCCGATGATCGGACGGGTGCTGTGGGCGGAATTCTTCTCAAATCGCGACTGGCCAGCGGCATCCGCGCTCGCCGTCGTCACCCTTTTCGTACTGGCGGGACCGATTGCGCTATTCCAACACCTCGCCGCGCGGCCTGGCGGGCGGGGGCGGCCATGAACGATCGTCGACCGCGCCGGTTGCTCGCCTGGCTCGGGCTCGGCTACGCCTTCCTCTATGCGCCAATTCTCGTATTGATCCTGTTCTCGTTCAATGAAAGCCGCCTGGTGACGGTGTGGGCGGGCTTCTCGACACGCTGGTACGCCGAGCTGGCGCGCAATGAGCGGATCATCGACGCGGCGCTGCTCAGCCTGTCGGTCGCCGTGGTAAGCGCGAGCCTCGCCACCGTGCTCGGCGGGCTTGCCGGCCTCGCCCTGGGCCGCTGCGGCAGATTTCCGCTCCGCATAGCCTTCGCCGCGCTGCTGATCGCGCCGCTGGTCATGCCCGAGGTGATCACCGGCCTGTCACAGCTCCTGCTGTTCGTGACGCTCGAAGGTGCATTCGGCTGGCCGTCCGAGCGCGGCTTCGCCACCATCGTCATCGCCCACGCGACGTTCTCGCTCGCCTATGTCGCGCTCGTCGTTGAGGCCCGCTTGGCCGGTCTTGATCCCGCCTTGGAGGAGGCGGCGGCGGATCTTGGCGCCCGGCCCCTGTGGGCCTTCGCCGGCGTCACGCTGCCGTTGATTGCGCCGGCGCTGGTCGCCGGCTGGCTGCTCGCCTTTACTCTGTCGCTCGACGATCTGGTGATCGCCAGCTTCGTCACCGGGCCGGGGGCGACGACGCTACCGATGGTCGTATTCTCCAGCATCCGCCTCGGCCTGTCGCCGCAGATCAATGCGCTCGCGGCGCTGTTCGTCCTCATGGCGCTGCTGGTCGTCGGCGCCGCCGGTTGGCTCATCGGACGCCAGCGACGTATCGCGGCGGTCTAGGGCCGCATTTTTGCCGCATGGCGGGGCCAAGAATGCGGAATTCCCTTGAAATCATGCCCAGCCGGTCCATTATGATTTGTTACACAAATGTGACGGGCTGGCGGCGAGCCGCGCGAATTCGTGTGCCACGCCAGGAGTAAGCGACCATTCCGGCGAGCACCATACTCATCCATATTTTGGGCGGCGTGGCCCTGCTGATCTGGGGCCTGCGGATGGTGCGCACCGGCGTGATCCGCGCCTACGGCTCCGATTTGCGCCACGTCGTCGCGATCGGCATGCGGAATCGTCTGAGCGCGTTCGGCGCCGGCGTCGCGGTGACCGGGGTCCTCCAGAGCAGCACGGCAACGGCCCTGATGACTGCGTCCTTCGCCGAACGGGGGCTTCTCGCCACGGCGCCGGCGCTGGCCGTGATGCTCGGCGCCGATGTCGGCACGTCGCTGGTGGCGCAGATCCTGTCGTTCAAGCTGACCTGGCTCTCGCCGCTGATGATTCTGGGCGGTGTGATCACCTTCCTCACCGGCAGCGCCACGCGGCGCCACGACCTCGGCCGCGCGGTGATCGGCCTCGGCCTGATGCTGCTGTCGCTGCAACTGATCATCGAGGCCTCGAACCCGCTGCGTGATTCCGCGCTGCTTGAGACGGTGCTGGAGGCGCTTTCGGGAGAGGTGGTGATCGGGGTGATCCTCGCCGCCGGGTTGACCTGGCTTGCCCATTCGAGTTTGGCCATGATCCTCTTGATCATGTCGCTCGCCACAGTGAGCATGCTGCCGCTCAACTTCGCCTTCGCGCTGGTCCTCGGCGCCAATCTCGGCGGCGCGATGCCGGCGGCGATGGCGACCTGGCGCGGCGACGTGGGCGCGCGACGAGTGACGCTCGGCAATCTCGGATTCCGCCTGATCGGCTGCCTACTGGCGCTGCCGTTCATCGCCTGGGTGCATCCCAAGCTCGCCGCGCTCGATGCCGATGCCGGACGCCAGATCGTCAATTTCCACACGGCGTTCAATCTCGGCCTCGCCATCGTCTTTCTGCCGCTCGTCGGCATTGCCGCGAAGCTTGTCGAGCGATTTCTGCCGGCGCCTGTCGTCGTCGAGGATCCGGCTAAGCCGCGCTATCTCGACCCGGCGGCGCTCGAGAGCCCGTCGCTGGCGATCGCCGCGGCGGCGCGCGAGACGCTGCGCATGGGCGACTCGCTCGAGCACATGCTGCGCGACACCCTCAAGGTCCTGCAGACCGACGACCGCAAGCTGGCGGACGAGATATCGAAGCGCGACGATGTCGTCGACCAGCTGCACGAGGCGATCAAGCTATACCTCACGCAGGTCAGTCGCGAAACGCTGGCAGAGGCCGACAACCGGCGCGCCATGGATATCATCGCATTCACGACCAACCTTGAGCATGTCGGCGACATCATCGACAAGAATCTGATGGAACTCGCGGTCAAGAAGATCAAGAACCGGCTGCGCTTTTCCGACGAAGGCTTCGCCGATATCAGGGCCTTGCACAACCAGGCGCTGACCAACCTGAAGTTGGCAATGGGCGTGTTCATCGCCGGCGACGTCAAGATGGCGCGCCAGCTCCTCTCGGAGAAGGTCGCCTTCCGCGACCGCGAGCGACTGGCGGCCGAGAAGCATCTCGACCGGCTGCGCAGCGGTCGCGTCGAGAGCATCGAGACAAGCTCGCTCCACCTCGACATCCTGCGCGACCTCAAGCGCATCAACTCGCACCTGACCTCGGTCGCCTATCCGATCCTGGAACAGGCGGGCGAGCTGCGCGCCAGCCGCCTGCGCGAGGCTGAGGCAGCGGCCGGCGGGGCGATCCGGTCGTCCACCGGCTGACGCGCGAACCTCCAGCGGAAACTATGCCTCGCCGCGCGCCAGCGGACTGCGCTCATTGAAATAGCCGACGGCGCGCAGCATGTGATCGAGCGGCGGCCGGGCCCATGGCGTGTTGGCGATGGAGGCGGTGAACAGCGTGGCGTCGGGCTTCACCAGGAATAGCCCCGGTTCCGTAAACTCGGTGGGTTCGCCGTCGCGAACCGCGCGCGAGATGAAGAGGTCCCATTCGCGCGCCACCGACGTCGGCAGGCCGTAGCCTATGCGGAGGCTGTTTAGGCCCCATTCGGCCTTTGCCTTAGCCGCGCGGTCCTGGCTGTCGGCGCTGAGCGCGATCACGTCCACGCCGCCCTTCTCAAACTGCGGCAGTTTCACCTCCAGATCGCCGAGATAGGTCTTGCAGATCGGGCAGTGCAGCCCGCGATAGACGACGATCATCGTGAAGCTTTTAGGCTTCGAGTCCCTAAGACTCCAGGTGCCGCCGTCGACGATCTTTACTTCGAGCGCGGGCGCGGGCTGGCGGGGGTTCAGGGCCATCGTGATCTTCCTTCAATGAGTGACAATAGGTGATGCTTTAGCGGGCCAAGACTGTCGCGGTTTGGCCGAAGAGGATTTTCTTGGCCTCCTCGGTCACCGTCGGAGCGGCATTTATCGCCTTGCCCTTCACATAGGCGCGCTGCGTCGCCGGCCGCGCGGCGATTGCCACAAACCAGCGCTTCAGATGCGGAAAGTCGTCGAGACTTTGTCCCTGGCGCTCGTGCGGCACGATCCAAGGGTAGCTTGCCATGTCGGCGATTGTGTAGTCGGGACCGGCGATGAATTGGCGGTCAGCCAGGCGCTTGTTGAGGACGCCGTAGAGACGGTTGGTCTCCTTGACATAGCGATCGATCGCGTAGGAAAGATTTTCGGGTGCGTAGTGGGAGAAATGATGGTTCTGCCCGGCCATCGGGCCGAGGCCGCCCATCTGCCAGAACAGCCATTGCAGAGTCTCGACACGGCCGCGCAGATCAGTCGGAATGAAGCGCCCAATTTTTTCGGCGAGATACAGCAGGATCGCGCCGGACTCGAAGACGGAGATGGGCGAACCGCCCGAGGCCGGCGCGTGATCGACCAGCGCCGGAATGCGGTTGTTGGGCGAAATCCGCAGGAAATCTGGATTGAACTGCTCTCCCTTGCTGATGTTGATCGGCTTGATCGTGTAGGGAATTCCGGCCTCCTCGGCAAACAGCAGGATCTTGTAGCCGTTCGGTGTCGTCCAAAAGTAGATGTCGTGCATGAAGGCGTCCTTTCGGATTGCAGATGCGTGTTGGTCGTAGCGGGCGCTGCAGGGGCGTGATGATTTTCGGGTTGACCCTCATTTCAGTTATGGACTGATTAGTACATAATCAAGCCAAAAAGAAGTCAGCGGTCCAAACAGCGGAGTATCACCCCGGCGATATCTTTGAGCGTGGCGCGGTCGGGGTTTGCCTTGCCGACCAGGCGCAGGCCCTGCACGCTCGCCGTAAGGAAGCGCGCCAGCGCGTCGATGTCGGCGGCATCGGCAAGCTCGCCGCGTTTCTTCGCCCGTCCCAGGGTGTCGCGGAACGTCGCTTCGATCCGCGCCAGGCTGCGCTTGACACGGCCCGCAGCCGCGCGATCCTCGCGCGCCAGCTCGGCCGCGCAATTGCCGATAAAACAGCCGCGCCGCCCGGGGCCGGCGACGATGTCGTCGATGAATTTCTCGAGAAACGCGGCCAATGCGTCGCGCATCGGCAGCGGCGAAGCGAACGCCTCGGTGACGCGGGCGATCGAGCGCTCCTCATAGTGGTCGAGCGAACGGAGATAGAGGGCGTGCTTATCCCCGAAGGCCGCGTAAAGGCTTGATCGGCCGAGCCCGGTCGCCGCGCATAGATCGTCGAGCGACGTTGCTTCGTAGCCCTTGGCCCAAAACAACTCCATCGCCCGCTTCAGCGCGGTATCGGGATCGAATTCACGCGGACGCGCCATGGTTCTGTACTATATAGTACAGAACGGGTGATTTGCAAGGTTGCCGTTACGTTCTTCGCCGGCGGCTAACTCAGCACCACGGTGACGCCGTGGTCGGCGA
>JACQDQ010000174.1 GCA_016201015.1 Pseudomonadota bacterium
ACTGTCTCAGTTTGACCGTCACCCTTCGAGACGCCCCTGACGACGCCGTCGGCGTCGTCAGCCTCATGCTGAGGAGCGAAGCGTCTCGAAGCCCGAGGACCCGGGGCTCCTCACGATGAGGTCAAACTGAGACACTACTCGGTTGACGGTTTCTGCCGCACGGCCGACTCTGTCGGCGGCATTCTGCGGGGCGGGAATGATGATGCAGGCGTCAACCGGGACCGGCCTCGAGGGCCGCGTCGCGATCATCACCGGCGCCGGCCAGGGCATCGGCAGGGTCTTCGCCGGCGCCTTCGCCGCCGCCGGCGGCATCCCGGTGGTGGCCGAGATCGACGCCGCGAAGGCCCAGCAGGTCGCCGACGAGATCGCGGCGGGCGGCGCCCGCGCCCGTGCGGTGACCACGGATGTCGCCGACCCGGCATCGGTCCAGACCATGGCCGATATCGTCCTGCGCGAACTCGGGCGGATCGATATCCTGGTCAACAACGCGGCCATATTCTCGACGATCAAGATGCGTCCATTCGACGAGATTCCGCTCGAAGAATGGGAGCGCGTGCTGCGCGTCAACGTGACCGGGGTGTTTCTTGCCAGCCGCGCCGTTGCACCGGCGATGCGCCGGGCAGGCTGGGGCCGCATCATCAACATGTCGTCGGGCGCCGTCACGCTCGGCCGGCCGAATTACCTGCATTACATCGCCTCCAAGGCGGCGCTCATCGGCATGACGCGGTCGATGGCGCGCGAGCTTGGCGGCCACGGCATCACGGTCAACGCCATCCTGCCGGGGGCGACGTTCACGGAGATCCGGCGCGAGACGGTGACGCCGCAGCAGAAGGAGGCGATCGTCGCCATGCAATGCATCAAGCGGCCCGAGACGCCGCAGGACCTGGTCGGCGCGGTGCTGTTCCTGGCCTCGCCGGCCAGCGCCTTCGTCACCGGCCAGTCGATCACCGTCGATGGCGGCTGCACGCATCCGTGACTTGCCGCGGCGGCGATCGGAATCCTCTGTACACGGACCATTGACCCGCTTCAGCCCGCGGGCGCAGACTGCATCATCGATCCGTGGAGCGACCGCCATGACCGACCCCGCCGCCAGCACACCGCCCGCCTTCGCCGCGGCTTCGGCGGGCAGGCCCTCCGAAGCTTCAGCGAAGGCGGGCACACCGCTATGGCCCGCCCAGCTCGACCACATCGGGCGCGAGAGCGACAATCCGGCGGCGCTGGTCACCTTCTATCGCGACGTCATGGGCATGGCGGTGCAGCCGCTGGGACCGGGCCAATGGCTGATGCGGGGGCCGCAGCGACGCATCTTGATCGCGGTGGGGACGCGCGGGGGCCAGCCGTTGAGCGCCTTCCGGGTCGAGAGCCGCCAGCAGCTCGACGCCGTCCGCGCCCGGGTAACGGGGCGCGGCGTCCCGCTTCTCAACCTGTCGACGCCGCTCTTCGCCGATGGCTTCGCGGTGCGCGATCCCGACGGGCGGCAGGTCGCCTTCGGCCTGCCCGACCCGCGCTACGCCGAGCCGGCGTCGTTCGATCTGCCGGCGGCGCGGCTGCGTGGCCGGCTGCAGCATGTCGTCGTCGCCTCGACCGACGTCGCGCGCCTGGCGAAGTTCTACGTCGAGGATCTCGGCTTCGTCGTCACCGACAACGTTTTCGCGGCCGGGGACGAGCATGCGGCTGCCACCGCAATGTTCCTGCGCAGCGACCTCGAGCACCACAGCTTCGCCGTCTTTCGCGCGCCTGAGGCGCGGCCCGACCACCACGCTTACGAGACGGCCTCGTGGAACGATATCCGCGACTGGGCCGACCACATGGCGGCGCACCGCATCAAGCTGTGGTGGGGGCCGGGCCGCCACGGCGCTGGGAACAATCTGTTCTTCATGGTTGAGGACCCGGACGGCCACAAGGTCGAGCTGTCGGCCGAACTCGAATATGTCGCCCGCGACGCCGCGCCCCGCGCCTGGGCGCACGAGGAGCGCACGCTCAATTTGTGGGGCGGCGCCTGGATGCGCAGCTAGCTTGCGCCGATGGTGCGGACAGGGTAATCAAGCGGCCCTCGGGGTCTGGCATGCGCCGGCCGTAGGCAGGGGAATCCAGCATGAAATTCGTGAGTTTCCGCGCAAAGGGCAAGGACAGCTACGGCGTCGTGGTCGATGACGGAGTTGTCGATCTCGGCAAGCGCGTGGGCAAGAAATATCCGACCCTGCGCGCCGCCCTGGTCGCCGGCAAGCTGGGCGAGCTGAAGGCTGCGGCCAAGAACAAGAAGCCCGACCTCAAGCTGTCGAAGATCGCATACCTGCCGGTGATTCCCGACGCGCGCAAGATCGTCTGCGTCGGCCTCAATTACCGCGAGCACCGGGCCGAGACCGGCCGCCCCGATACGGCGCACCCGACCTTGTTCACGCGCTTTGCCGATTCCCAAGTCGGCCACGGTCAGGCGATGCTGAAGCCGCGCGAATCCGACATGTTCGACTGGGAAGGCGAGCTCGCCGTCATCATCGGCAAGGGCGGCCGGCGCATCCCGCGCGAGAAGGCGATGGCCTGCGTCGCCGGCTATGCCTGCTACAACGACGGCAGCGTGCGCGACTGGCAGCGCCATACCTCGCAGTTCATTCCGGGCAAGAATTTTCCGGGGACCGGCGGCTTCGGCCCGTGGATGGTGACGGCCGACGAGCTCAAGGACATTCAAAGCCAGAAGCTGACCACGCGCGTCAACGGCGTCGTCAAGCAGCAGGCGACGATCGACATGATGATCTTCGACATTCCGGCGCTGATTGCCTACATCTCGGCGTTCTCGCCGTTGCGCGGCGGCGACGTGATCGTCACCGGCACGCCGGGCGGCGTCGGCTTCGCGCGCAATCCGCCGGAATTCATGAAGCTCGGCGATGTGTGCGAGATCGAGATTACCGGCGTCGGCGTGCTGCGCAACCCGATCAAGGTCGGGTAAGGCCGCCTGCCTCATGGTTCGAGACGCGCGCGCAACGCGCGCTCCTCACCATGAGGCCTATCAATAAAAGTCACCTCATCCCGAGGGCCGTCCCGAGCTTCCTCATCCCGAGTTTGATTAGGGACGGCGTCTCGAAGGATGAGGTTCTAGTCTCTCAGTGCGCCCACACCGCGACGCTGGTGTTGCCGCTGGCCGATGACTGGCCGTAGGGACCGAACTGCCTGCCGTGCCACTTCTCCTTGCGGCCGGCGAGGCCGCCGAGCACGGTGGCGATGTTGCGACCGCCGACCTCGACCACGGAGAATTTGGCGTAATCAGGCAGATCGCGCACCGCCGTGTCGATCGCGCCCTCGGTCAAAAGCTGGATGAACTGGCGGTCGCGCTCGATCCGCTCCTTGCTCGGCCAGACATCCGGCCCGCGCACCAGCTTGTGCGAGAAGCTGCAGCTTGCCGCCAGGATGACGCGCAGGCCGAGCGAAGCAGCGGCTGCGTGAACGCTGCTTCCGACGCGCGCGCACTCGTCGAGCTCGGCCGAGATGCAAGTCGGCAGCAGCACCACCGGCACGCGCGCCGCGGGATCGAGATATTGCAGCGGCACAAGCGAGCCGTAATCCCAGGTGAAATGCGGGCTTTCGTTGGCGAAGATCGGCGCGCCGGTCTTCTTCACCGTGTCGATGATCGCCGCGGCCAGCGCCGGGTGGCCGGCATACTTATAGGGAATGCCCGGAATAAGGTCGGGCGCCTCGTCGGCCACGCAGACGCCCTGATGCACGGGCTGACAGGTGGCATACCAGTTGAACGTCGCCACCCAATGCGACGAGGTGAGGACGATGGCGTCCGGCTTCATGTCGAGCAGCTCGCGGCCCAACTCGCGCGAGCCGGCGATGACGCCGCGCACGAAATCCGGCGCCTTGGCCTCGATGCCCATGCGTGGCGTGTGCGGGGTGATCACGCCGCAGATGATGCCCTTGTCCATGGCCAGCCTCCTTGATCGAACGCGGGTTAGGACGCGGCGGCGGCCGGCGCAACGGCGCGCCACGTCGCCGCGATCTCGGCCTTGGCCAGCACGTCGCCGTAGAAGGCCTGCGTGCTCTTGACGGTCGCCTCGTGCTGCTCTGGGCTGTAGGCGGCGGCGCAGTCCGGCGCCAGCACCGTGTAAAAGCCGAGCATGGCGCCGTCGCGCAACGTCGCCTCGACGCAGACATGCGTCTGCACGCCTGATACGACGATGGTGCGCACGCCGAGCTTTTGCAGCCGCGCCTCGAGGTCGGTGCCGATGAAGCCGCTATAGCAGTTCTTCTCGACGATCGCCTCGCCGGCGGCCGGCGTCACGCCGTAGAAATCGCCGCCCCAGGTGCCGGGCCTGCAGCAGACTTCGGTGATGCCGCGCTCGTGGCGCTTGGCCAGCATCACGGCCGGGATCTTGTCGGGCTCGTAATTCGCCTTGATCCACACCACCGGCACCTTGGCGCGCCGCGCCTCGCCGACCAGTTCCATGATCGGCTTGGCGACCGCGCGGCAGGCGCGCGCGTCGCGCTTGCCGACGACCTCGATATAGCCCTTCTCGGCGCAGAAATCGTTCTGCATGTCGACCACCAGCAGCGCCGTGTGGCGGGGCGCCAGCCGCTTCGCCACGCTATCGAGAAGCTCGCCGTGCCTGATCATGATTGCGCCTCCATCGGCCACGCCACCGCCCCCATGCCGCAGCGCAGCTCCACTGCCGGCTCATAGCAGATCGTGCGCGCCTTGCGCGGGCCGGCCGCGCCCAGCGCCACCATCCAGGCCAGCAGCTCGGACGTGCCGCCGTCGCCGGCGGCAAGCATTTTGTCGATCGTCACTTCACGCATGATGCGCTCCGCATTGCCTTGTTCGAGAAGGTCGAGGAACCAGCGGTCGAATTTTTCGTCGACCGCGAAATATTTCGGCCCGCCGGGATCGTGCGACAGGCCGCCGGTGGCCATGATGGCGACGCGCTCGCCGGCCGGGCGCCGCATGCGGATGATCTCGGCGATGGTCCGGCCGATTTCGACGCAGCGCTCGGGCGCCGGCAGCGGCGGAATGACGCAGTTCATGTGGATGGGCACCAGCGGGATATCGTAATCCGGCGTCAGATAGCGCAGCGGCACCGACCAGTTGTCGTCGAACAGCAGCTCGTCGGCGAAGGCGAAGTTCACACCTTCCCGCGCGCCTTCGCGCACCAGGGTTTTGGCAAGGTCGGGATGGCCCGCGACTTGGTAAGGCGGAACGTTCACCCAGTCCTGGAACCACGGCGCCGGACCCGTCCACCGCGATGCCGTACCGACGCAGAAATCGGGGATGGCGTGCATCGGGAAATTGAGCAGATGGTCGTTGGCCACGCCGATGATGACATCGGGTTTCGCCTGGCGCAGGAGGCGGCCGAGCTCAGCGTAGCCGGCCAGCAGATTCTTCTGCACCGAAGCCGAGGCGCGGTCGAGCCAGCCGGTGAGGCCGGGGGCATGCGACAGCGCGACGATGGCGACGATCTCGGCCATCGCCTCACTCCTCGCCCGCGATCTTCATCTTCGCGGCGTAGAGGCGCGCCGCGGCGCTCTTGTTGTGGTTATAGGCGGCGCCTTCGATCAGGCGGCTCACCTGCGGCAGGAAATAGGGGTGGACGCCCAGCTCGCCAAGCCGGTGGATGTCAACGTTCCGCCACGCCGCTTTCTCGACGTCGGTCAGACCGTACGCCGCCATCGTCGCTTCGAGATCGGCGTGGAAGCGTTGAAGCTTCCCGGCGTCGCGGCGGACTTCGAAAATCATACGGTTGGAAGCCAGTGTTCGATCAAAATCGCGAATGCCCATAGCGCACCTTCCGGACGGACAATGATATCGCGGTCTAATTCGGCGGCATTCAGTATACCGAGTTTCGCCCGGCGTTATATCCTGTCGCTGAGAGACTGTGTGGAAGGTTCCCCGGCGCCGCCAAAAAGATATCTCGACGTGTCGATCTCGCCGCCCCTCGTTCGACGCGTAAGTAGAGCCGAGGTTCAGCCGGTCGAGACCGTCCGGACGCCCGTCTCGGAAGCCGTAACCAGAAGGAAACACGACGATGCGATTCATAGTGATAGTCAAAGCGACCAAGAATTCCGAGGCGGGCGTCATGCCGAGCGAGCAACTCCTTGCCGAAATGGGGAAGTACAACGAAGAGCTGGTGAAAGCCGGCGTGCTGCTCGCAATGGACGGGCTCCACCCGAGCTCGAAGGGTGCGCGCGTCAAGTTCTCGCGAGGGAAGAAAACCGTGACCGACGGGCCCTTCACCGAGGCGAAGGAGCTGATCGCCGGCTTCTGGCTGTGGCAGGTGAAGTCGATGGAAGAGGCGATCGAATGGGTCAAGCGCTGCCCCGATCCCATGCCTGGCGAGGAGTCCGAGATCGAGATTCGCCGGGTGTTCGAGGCGGAGGACTTCGGCGCCGAGTTCACTCCCGAGCTCAGGGAGCAGGAGGAGCGCCTGCGCGCGCAGGTCGAGAAGTACAAGAAGCCGTGACGCCGTAGCCGCTTCGCGTCGCGGCTTGCACCGGCTGATGGAGGATGGTGTGATCGGTAGCCATGACGGCTACCGATGCACATCGCACGATCGACGCGGACTGGCGGATCGAGTCGCCCCGGCTGATCGCCGGCCTGGCGCGGATCGTGCGCGATGTCGGCGTGGCCGAGGAGCTGGCGCAGGATGCCCTCGTCGCGGCGCTCGAGCAGTGGCCGGAAGCGGGCGTCCCGCGCAACCCGGGCGCCTGGCTCATGGCTGTCGCGAAGCATCGCGCGATCGACCGGCTGCGCCGGAAAACGCTGCACGAACGCCGGGCAGAGGAGCTGACGCGCGAGATCGAGGCCCAGCTCGCGATGGCCGTGCCGGATCCCGATGCCGCGCTCGACGACGACATCGGCGACGACCTCCTGCGTCTCGTCTTCACCGCCTGTCATCCGGTGCTGTCGACCGAGGCGCGCGTCGCGCTCACACTCCGCCTGCTCGGCGGCCTGACGACCGAGGAGATCGCGCGGGCCTTCCTCGTGCCCGAGCCGACCATCGCCCAGCGCATCGTCCGCGCCAAGCGGACGCTCGCCGAGGCGCACGTGCCCTTCGAGGTGCCCGGCGCCGCCGAGCTCGCCGAGCGACTGTCGTCGGTGCTCGAGGTCATCTACCTCGTCTTCAACGAAGGCTACTCGGCGACCGCGGGCGGCGACTGGATTCGCCCGGCGCTCTGCGACGACGCGCTCCGCCTCGGGCGCATCCTCGCGGAGCTCGCGCCGAACGAGCCGGAGGTGCACGGTCTCGTCGC
>JACQDQ010000175.1 GCA_016201015.1 Pseudomonadota bacterium
CGGTCGGTGCCGACATATTGCCGTAGTCGCGCAGCACCTCGCGCGCCGGCCACAGCTCGCCCTGGGGCAGCTCCAAGGCTTCTTCGAACGCGGTTACGACCTTGGCCCCACCCGGATGGCAGACGAAGGCGTCGATATCGGCAATGGTTTGCCCCTGCTTTGCCAGGAATTGGTCGAGCGCCGTGCGAAATTGGCCGCGGACCAGCGTCGGAATGTCGCGCGAGAACAGGACGCCGAGGCCGTCATCCTCGACGTGCCAACCCATCACGTCGAGCGAATCCGGCCAAGTGTACTCGCCGGACGCGGCGATCAGCGGCTCGCCGGCATGGCCATTCAGGCCGGGTCCGACCAACGCGGCCGCGGCGCCGTCGCCGAATAGTGCCGCAGCGACGACGTTGCTCTTGGACTGGTCGATCTTGCGGAACGTCAGGGCGCACAGCTCGACGACGAGGAACAGCACACGCATGCCCGGCACGGCGCGCGCCAACTGTGCCGCGCGGGCGAGCCCGAGCACGCCACCGGCACAGCCCAGGCCGAAAATCGGCAAGCGCGCCACGTCGCGGCGAAACGGTAGGCGATCGAGGAGCAAAGCATCGAGGCTCGGCGTTGCGATTCCGGTCGTCGACACCGAAACGATGGCGTCGACCGCATCGAAGGCGCAGCCGGCCCGCGTCAGGCAGTCCCGCGCGGCCTGCTCGAGCAATGCAACCGCGTTTTCGATGTAAAGTCGTGTTCGCTCGGCCCAGCCGTGATCGCGCTCGTACCAGTCAATCGGCACGCAGGAATAGCGGGTGGAAATGCCGGCATTGTCGAACACCGGCAACAGGCGATCGATTTCGCTGCGCCGGCCGTTGAACAAGCTGCGGGCACGGGCAATAACATCCTCTTGCCGCAGCCGGATCGACGGCACGGCGGTGGCGAGGGCAAGCAGGCGTGGCGCGGATTGCATGGTTCCCTATTCCGGGCGGCCCGGTTATCGCTATAAGTGGGCGGTGCGGCACGGGCCAACAATGGCTTCGTGACGCGGTATCGTAACGGCCCGGACGGTGGAAGCGAGTTCCAGATGTTTCCCGACTTCAGCCAGCATAAAGTTAGAGTGAGCCGCGCGGAAATCAACTTCCGGCGAGGCGGCGAAGGGCCGCCGCTATTGCTGCTGCACGGCTACCCGCAGACCCATGCCATGTGGCACAAGATCGCCCCGGACCTCGCGCGCCGGTTTACCGTGATTGCCGCCGACCTTCGTGGGTACGGCGATTCCGCGAAGCCGCCGGCCGGTCCCGACCACCGGGAGTATTCCAAGCGTGCGATGGCCGCGGACATGGTCGAAGTCATGGCGGCATTGGGTTGGGCCCAGTATGCCGTAGTGGGGCACGATCGCGGCGCACGCGTTGCGTATCGCATGGCCCTAGACCATCGTGACGCCGTGACCAAACTTGTCACTCTGGATATCGTTCCGACGCACGTGATGTGGGCGCAAATGGATAAGGTGCTGGCGATGGCGACCTATCACTGGCTGTTCCTTGCCCAGCCGGACGGGCTGCCGGAGGCAATGATCGGCGCCAATCCACGCTATTATCTGCATGAGCTGCTACGGCGGTGGTCTGGCGATTTCGGCGCCTTCACGCCAGAGGCGATGGCAGAGTACGAGCGCTGTTTCGCCGATCCGGCGACTATCCACGCCTCCTGCGAGGATTACCGGGCCGGCGCCACCATCGACGACGCGCACGACATGGCGGATGCCGGGCGCAATCGGATCGCCTGCCCGATGCTGGCGTTGTGGGGCGAGCGTGGGCTGGCCAAGCGCCGAGCCGACGTCCTGGCCGTGTGGCAGGACTGGGCCTCGGACGTACGCGGGCATCCCATTGACTCAGGGCATTTTCTGCCGGAGGAAGCGCCCGGACCGACCCTCGCTGCGATTGAGGCCTTTCTGTGACCGAGCCCGTTCCCCACGATGCGCCGGATATCGGCTTCCACCTGACGCTGATGGGGCGACTGCGCGCCTATTTCTTTGCCGGCGTTCTTATCACCGCACCGATCTCGATCACCTTTTACATCGCCTGGCTGGTCGTCGGCTTCGTCGACGATCACGTTGCGCGGCTAATTCCGCACACCTACAACCCCAACGCCTACCTGCCATTCAGCGTGCCCGGCTTGGGTCTGCTGGTCGTCGTGATAATTCTGATTCTGATCGGCTGGACGACGGCCGGCATGATCGGGCGTCTGTTTCTGCGCGTGAGCGAGGGCGTCGTCCATCGCACGCCGGTGATTCGCTCGGTTTACAGCGCGGTCAAGCAAATCTTCGAGACGGTATTGGCCAGCCGCAAGACGGCCTTCCGTCAGGTCGTGCTGATCGAGTTCCCGCGGCAGGGGCTTTGGCGTATTGCCTTCGTCACCGGCCGGACCCCCGGCAGATCGCAGACTATGGGCGCCGACGGGCTGGTCAATGTGTTCATTCCAAACACCCCGAATATTGCCACCGGCTTCATGGTGATGACGGCGGCAAAGGAGCTCGTCGAGCTCGACTTGACGGTGGAGGAGGCGCTCAAGCTCGTCGTCTCCGGCGGCATCGCGACGCCGCCAGAGCGCCGCGACGTCCGCCTGCGCCGAGAGACTCAGCCCGACCGCAACAGCCTGACCGCGGCGTCGCGCTCGAACAAGTAAAGCAGCACGCGCAGCGTCTTGCCGCGCGGGGAGGCAAGCTCGGGATCGCGATCGAGAACCAGCCGGGCATCGTCGCGCGCGATCTGCAGCAGGTCGGCGTGGGCAGTCAGGTCGGCGAGGCGGAATTCCGGCAGTCCGCTCTGGCGCGTGCCGAGCATCTCGCCGGCTCCCCGCAGCCTGAGGTCCTCCTCGGCGATACGGAATCCGTCCTCCGTCTCGCGCATGATCGTCAGGCGCGCCTTTGCCGTCTCGCCAAGCGGCGCCGCGTAGAGCAGGAGGCAGGTAGACGGCTGCGAGCCACGGCCGATCCGCCCGCGCAGTTGGTGGAGCTGGGCGAGGCCGAAGCGCTCGGCGTGCTCGACGACCATGATCGTTGCCTCCGGGACATCGACGCCGACCTCGATCACGGTCGTGGCGACCAGCACGTTGAGATCGCCGCTGGCGAAGCGTTCCATCGCCGCGTCCTTCTCGGCGGCTTTCATGCGGCCATGGACGAGGCCGACACGGTCCGCGCCAAAGCGCGCGGCGAGCCAAGCCTGGCGCTCGCTCGCCGCCGCCAGATCGACCACTTCGGACTCCTCGACCAGGGGGCAAACCCAGAACGCGCGCGCATCTTTGTCGATCTGGCGGCCGACGGCCGTCGCAACCTCGTCGAGGCGGTCGAGAGGTATGACCCGCGTGTCGATCGGCCGCCGGCCCGGCGGCTTTTCCGTGAGCCGCGAGCCATCCATGTCGCCATATACACACAGCATCAGGGTGCGGGGGATGGGCGTTGCCGTCATCACCAGCACGTTGACGGCCTTGCCCTTGCCGGCAAGGCCCAGCCGCTGATGCACGCCGAAGCGATGCTGTTCGTCGATCACCACCAGTGCGAGGTCGTCGAACGCGACGTCCTCCTGGAACAACGCATGCGTGCCGACCACGAGCTTGAGCGATCCATCGGCGAGCCGGTCGAGGACGCCCTGTCGCGATTTCCCCTTGTCGCGCCCGGTGAGCAGGGCGACCGGCACGCCGGCCGCCTCGGCAAGCGGCGCGATCGTCGCATAGTGCTGCCGGGCGAGGATTTCGGTCGGCGCCATCAAGGCGGCCTGCATGGCAATCTCCGCCGCCGACAGCATGGCAAGAAAGGCGACGACCGTCTTGCCGCTGCCGACGTCGCCCTGGAGGAGGCGCAGCATGCGACCGTCGGAGGCCAGGTCGCCATCGATCTCGGCCAACGCCGCGATCTGCGCCCCGGTCAATTGGAAGGGCAAGGCAGCCAGCACGCGACGCCGCAAGTCGCCCGCAGCGGCGATGCGGCGGCCGGGCAAGCGCCGCTGATGCGCGCGAACCAGGGCAAGCGCAAGCTGACTCGCCAATAATTCGTCATAGGCCAAGCGCCGGCGAGCCGGCGTACTCGGCGCAAGGTCGGGCTCAGCGGCGGGGGCATGCGCTGATCGCAACGCCGTGCGCCAATCCGACCAACTCTCACGCGCCGCCAGGGCGGCATCCAGCCAATCGGGCAGGCTCGGTGCGCGTTCAATGGCGGCGCGCACCGCCTTGCCTATGACCTTCGACGAGATGCCCTCGGTCAGCCGGTAGACTGGTTCTATCGTCGCCAGGGTGGCGAACTCCTCCGGCCGCACGATGTAGTCGGGATGCGTCATCTGCGCTTCATCGCGGAAATGCTCCACCTTGCCGCTGACGACGCGCACCTCGCCGACTGGCAGGAGTTTCGTCAGGTAGTCGCCTTTTACATGAAAGAACACGAGGTGGAGGAAGCCGCTGTCGTCGTGGCAACGTACCTTGTAGGGCAGTCGCGGGTTGCGCGGCGGGATATGGGCATCGACGCGAACCGTGAGCGTCACGATCCGCCCTTCGGGCGCCGCGTTCACCGGCGGTGCGTGCCGCCGATCGATGAGGCCGGTCGGCAAGTGCCAAAGGAGATCGACGATCCGCCCGCCGCCGGCCAAGCGCTCGAGCAGCTTGCCGATACGCGGGCCGACGCCCGACAGCTCGGTCGCGGGCGCAAACAAGGGGAAGAGGATTTCCGGGCGCATCGACGATGGCGAGTTAGGGGTGCTGACAGGAAGCGGCGAAGGTTTTATATGCATAGCCGACGCCGCCGGATTTCCCAATGCCAGAGCTGCTCGACGACCGCCGCAAACGGCTTCTCTATCGCAGCCGTTACACCGGAACGAAAGAAACCGACCTCCTGTTGGGCGGCTTTGCCGCGGCTCATCTGGGAACCTTCGATGCGGCCCAACTCGACCAGTTTGAACTGTTGCTGACTGAACCCGACCCGCAGATCTTCGACTGGGCGACCGGCAGGGCAGCGGTGCCGCCACAGCATGACAACGGTGTCATGAGACTCCTTAAGAACTTTAAGTTGGTCTTATAAGCTTTGAAAAAAGAAGAGATAATCGCGCTTAGGTCGGGGCGCTATGAGATTGCCGGCGCGCCGCCCGGAGCGGAGGCGCTGCTGGCCCTCGGCGACCTCGTCGCGGCCGAGCGCCCGGTATTGCACGTGGCTCGCGACGACGCGCGGATGTCGGCGTTGGCCGAAGCTCTCACCTTTTTCCATGCGAAGGTTCGGGTCCGGACTTTCCCCGCCTGGGACTGCCTGCCCTACGACCGCGTCTCGCCGAACGGCGAGGTGGTGAGCCGGAGGATCGAGGCCTTAGCCACCCTGGCCGAGCCTGGATCGGAACGGCCGCCAGGGATCACGATCACGACCGTCAATGCGGTGCTGCAACGGGTGCCGGCGCGGAGCATGTTCGCCGGCGCCATGTTCGCCGCGACCGTCGGGCAACCGCTGCGCGTCGACGGGCTGCTCGATTTCCTGGGCCGCAACGGCTATCGGCGCGCCGAGACGGTGCGCGAGCCGGGTGAATACGCCGTGCGTGGCGGTATCGTCGATCTGTTCCCGCCGGGTGGGCCCAAGCGCAGCGATGGCGGCGGGCAGCCGCTACGCCTCGATCTTTTCGGCGACACGCTGGAGGGAATTCGCAGTTTCGATCCGATGAGCCAGCTCAGTGCCGCGCGGCTCGATCGCTTCACGCTGCGGCCGGTCAGCGAGGCGCTGCTCGATGCCGAATCGATTGCCCGTTTTCGCAGCGGCTATCGCGAGATATTCGGCGCCGTGGGGCAGGACGATCCGCTCTACGAGGCGATCAGCGCCGGCCGCCGCTATAGCGGGTTCGAGCATTGGCTGCCGCTGTTCCATGAACGGCTGGAAACACTGTTTGACTACCTGCCCGACGCCGTCGTCACGTTGGACTATCAGGCCGACGAGGCGGTCAAGGCGCGCTTCGAGCAGATTGCCGAGTTCTACGCGGCACGCGCGGCGCTCGCGCGCCGCAAATCCGCCGCCACCGACGGCCCGCCGTACAATCCGCTGCCGCCGGACCATCTGTATCTGTCGTCCGCGGCGTGGGGCAAGCTGCTGGCAGCGCGGCCGGTCCTCGCCCTGTCGCCCTTCGACCGGCCGTCATCCGACGGTCACGTGTCCGACGCCGGCGCGCGGCCGGGGCCGGAGTTCGCGGCTGCCCGCGCCGCGCCGCAATTGCGACTATTCGACGCCGTGCGCGACCACATTGCGGCAGAACAGCAGGCCGGCCGCCGCGTGGCGATTGCCGCGTACAGCGTCGGATCGCGCGATCGCATTGGCGCGCTCTTGCGCGACCACGGCGTCGAGCAGGGGATTCCCGTCGATGACTGGCCCGGTGTGCCGTCCCTGCCGCCGGCGGCGGTGGCGCTCGTCGTCCTGCCCCTGGAGCGCGGTTTCGTCACGCCGGACCTTGCCCTCGTCAGCGAGCAGGACATCCTCGGCGACCGCCTGGTACGTGCGGCCAAGCGCAAGGCTCGCCCGGAGAACTTCCTGATCGAGACCTCGACATTGGCCGACGGCGATCTCGTCGTTCATGTCGATCACGGCATCGGCCGCTACGACGGGCTGGTCGCGCTCGAAGTGGCGGGCGCGCCGCATGATTGCTTGCGCGTGCTGTACGAGGGCGGCGACAAGCTGTTCGTGCCGGTCGAGAACATCGACGTGCTGTCGCGCTATGGCTCGGAAGAAGCCGGAGCGCAGCTCGACAAACTCGGCGGCGCGCAATGGCAGGCGCGCAAGGCGCGCGTCAAGCAGCGCATCACCCAGATTGCCGGCAAGCTGATCGCCATTGCCGTGCAGCGGCAGCTGCGCGAGGGCGAGCGCGTGGTGCCGCCGGAGGGGCTCTACCAGGAATTCTGCGCGCGCTTCCCGTACCCCGAAACCGAGGACCAGGCGCGCGCCATCGAAGATACGCTCAACGATCTTGCTTCGGGCCGGCCGATGGATCGCCTGATCTGCGGCGATGTCGGCTTCGGCAAGACCGAAGTTGCGCTGCGTGCCGCCTTCATCGCGGTGATGGCCGGGGCGCAGGTGGCCGTCGTCGTGCCGACGACCCTGCTCTCTCGCCAGCATGCCCACACCTTCCGCGAGCGCTTCCACGGCCTGCCGGTGCGGATCGAGCAAGTGTCGCGGCTCGTTCCGCCGATCAGCGTGTCGTCCCCTTCCCCTCCGGTGAGCACGTCGGCACCGGCGCTTCCCGAAAGCACGTCATTGCCAATGCCGCCGTCGATTGCGTCATTGCCCGCGCCGCCTTCGATGGTGTCGTTGCCGGCACCGCCCTTGAGCTTGTCGTTGCCGATACCGCCGTCGATCACATCGTCGCCGGCGCTCCCGGTCACGGTGTCCGCGCTGGCGCCGGTCGCGATCCCGGCGATGCCGATCAGCGCAACACCCGTCA
>JACQDQ010000176.1 GCA_016201015.1 Pseudomonadota bacterium
CCGCCTCGGCGAACGTCGCCGAAGCCGTGCGGGCAGCCTCCGGCTCCAAGACCAAGGCAAACGAGGTGCTCGAATCGGCACGCGAGATGTCGCGCCAGTCCGAGACGTTGGCCCGCGAGGTGGCGCGCTTCCTCGGCGAGATTCGCGCCGCCTAAGACGGCGCGGCTGCGCCGAACAGCCGGCGCGCCTCGGCCAGCGAGGTTGCGCCAATGCTCAGCGCCGCGACGAAGAATACGGCAAGGCCGAGGCCGACAAGCGCCGCCAGGGTCGTCATGCGCGCGGCGAGCCCGGCGCCGAGCCACGGCGAAACCAAACCGAGTGCCGCCCATAACGCGGCGGCCATCACCAGGCTGGCGAGCACCATGCGCGGGATTCGCCCTTTGAGCCGGGCATCGGGCGCGAAATAGCCGCTGCGCCGCAACGCGATCGCCAGCAATCCCGTATTGAGCCAGGCCGCCGCGGCGCTGGCGAGCGCGATGCCGACATAGGCGAGCGGCCGCAGCAGCAGCAACGCGATTGCCGTGTTGGCGACGACGCAGACGATCGCGATCTTGACCGGCGTTGCCGTATCCTCGCGCGCATAGAAGCACGGCGTCAGCACCTTGATCAGCACATAGGCCGGAAGGCCGAGCGCATAGGCGGTGAGCGCCGCCGCGCTCGCCTGCACCTCGCGCGCGCCGAAGGCACCGCGCTGAAACAGCACCGAGATGATCGGCTCGGCAAGGATGATGAGCGCGCCGGCAGCCGGCAGAGAAAACAGCAAGGCGGCCTCCAGTCCGCGATTCTGCGTGGCGATGGCCGCATCATGCGCGCCGGTGCGCACCTGGCGTGCCAGCAGCGGTAGCAGCGCGGTGCCGATGGCGATGCCGATCACCGCCAGCGGCAGCTCGTAGATGCGGTCGGCATAATAGAGGTACGACACGGCACCGGTCGGCAGCAGCGAAGCGATCACCACGTCGACGACCAGGTTGACCTGGACGACGCCGCTGCCGATCGCCGCCGGCATCATGATGCGGAGCAGCCGGCGGACCTCGGGCGTCGCGCGCGGCCGCGGCAGGGCGAGCCCCATGCCGGCGCGGCCGCAGGCCCAGGCGAGCCACAGGAACTGCGCCGCGCCGGCCAGCGCAACGCCCCAGGCGAGGGCGTGTCCCGCCGTCTGCGTGAGATAGGTGAGGCCGATCAGCGCCCCGATCAGGCAGAGATTCATCACGACCGGAGTCGCCGCCACGGCGGCGAAACGGTCGATCGAGTTGAGCACGCCGCCCTGCAGCGAAACGAGCGAGATGAACAACAGGTAGGGTAAGGTCAACCGCGTGAATTCGATCGCCAGCGTGAATTTCCCAGGGTCGCCGACGAAACCCGGCGCGATCGCGCGTATCAGCCACGGCATGCCGAGCTCGGCCGCAACCACCAGCAGCGCCAGCACGGCGAGCAATACGGCCATCGTGTCTTCGGCGAATCGCCGGGCGGCGGCCCGGCCCGAGGCCGCGACCACGCCGGCGAACATCGGCACGAAGGCGGCGTTGAACGCGCCTTCCGCGAACAGGCGGCGGAAAAAATTCGGCAGCTTAAAGGCGACGAAGAAGGCGTCCGCCACCGGCCCGGCGCCGAGATAGGCGGCGACGAGCACGTCACGCGCGAAGCCGAGCAGGCGGCTCGCCATCGTGTAGCCGCCGACGGTGGCGATCGAGCGGAACAGCGCCATGCGGCCTTGGTACTGGAATTCGCCGGCAAAAAGAAGCCGCAACGGATTAGACTGCTCGGCCGATGGACCTCCTCGGCCTGAAACGGCTGCCGCCGGCCCTCGCCGGCCGCACGGCGCACCGCGCATTGGCGCGCGGCGCCGCGCTGTTTCGCCAGGGTGATCCGGCCAGCGCCGTCTATGTCGTCGAGTCCGGGCGGTTATCCCTGCAGCGGGTGACCGCCGACGGGGCGCGCGTCATCCTGCACGTGGCCCGCGCCGGCGACAGCTTCGCCGAGGCGTCCCTGTTCTCCGAGGTCTATCACTGCGATGCGATCGCCGAGACCGCGGCGCGAATCGTCGTCGTACCCAAAGCCGCGCTGCTGACGGCGCTTAACCAGGAGCCGGCCCTGCTCGCCGCGCTCACGGCGCGCCTGGCCCATCTTGTCCAGGGCCTGCGGGCCCGGCTCGAGCTGCGCAATGTCCGGTCGGCGCGCGCGCGCGTCTGGCAGGCGCTGCTCCTGGCCGCCGGCGGCGAGGCACGCACCATCAGCTTCGATCGCCCGCTCAAGGACCTCGCGGCCGAAATCGGCCTCAGCCATGAAGCGCTCTATCGCGCTCTCGCCGGGCTCGAAGCCGCCGGCCGCATCCGCCGCGCGCGCCGGCGCATCACGCTCCTCGCGCCTGACACATGACCGCGGTCGCGGGACGCCGCGCTACGGGTTTCACCCCGCTGCGGCGCCGCTTGCGGCGGGCGCCCGCCGGCGTACGCCAGAAGGCAGCGCGGCGGCCTCCGGCGCGGCGTCGGGATCGGCGAGCGCGGCGAGCAGGCGTTCGCGGATGCGCTTCAGCTTCGGCTCCTCGTCGACCCGATGGCCGAAGACGTCCTTCACGTAGAACACGTCGACCGCGCGCTCGCCATAGGTCGTGATCTTCGCGGTCGAGATCGACAGGCCGAGGCTGGTGAGCGCGCTCGTCAGCTCGAACAGCAATCCCGGCCGGTCGCGGCCATTGACTTCGATGAGGGTGTGCGTGGCGGAGGCCGCGTTGTCGATGAGAACGCGCGGTGCGACCGTGAAGACCCGCGTCCGGCTCGGGATCGCCGGGCGCTTGGCCAGCGCCTCGCGCAACCGCAGGCGACCCGACAGCGCGTGCTCGATCGCCGTCGACAGGCGGGCGAGCCGCTCCGGCCGATCGAAGGCGACGCGGGCGCCCTCGGCGAGACCGGACGCTTCCTGGATCAGGAAGGTGTCGAGCGCCATGCCGTTGGCGAGGGTGAAAATCTGCGCGCCGACGATGTTGGCGCCGGACAACGCCATGGCGCCGGCGATGCGGCTGAACAGACCGGGATGGTCGGCGGCGTAGATTGTGATCTCGGTAACGGCGCGGGCGCGATCAATCCGCGTGTCGATGGCGAGCGGTATCCCGTCGCGTTCCGCCCCACGCACGAGGCGGGCGTGACGGGCCTGCGTCGCCGTGTCGAGCGACAGCCAGTAGGCCGGATAGCCACGGGCGAAATGCGCCCCGAGATCCCCGGCCGACCATTCGGTGAGTTCGGATTTGAGCGCCGCCTGCGCCGCGGCGACGCGCGCGGCGGCGCCTTGCTCCGGCGCGGCGCCGGCGATCGCCTCCTCCGCGCGATAATAGAGCTCGCGCAAGAGCGCCGCCTTCCAATTGTTCCACACATTGGGGCCGACGGCGCGGATGTCGGCTACGGTTAGGCAGAGGAGCAGCCGCAGCCGCTCGGGCGACTGCACCAGCGCGGCAAAATCCCGGATCGTCTGGCGGTCGTGGATGTCGCGCTTGAAGGCGGTATTCGACATGGCGAGGTGATAGCGCACAAGCCAGGACACGGTCTCGGTTTCCTCGTCGCTCAGGCCGAGCCGGGGGCCGAGCTTCAGCGCGATGTCGGCGCCGATCAGCGAATGGTCGCCGCCGCGGCCCTTGGCGATGTCGTGCAGCAGCAGCGCAAGATAGAGCGCGCGGCGCGACTGGATATTGTGGATCACGTCCGATGCCACCGGGTGATCCGCCTTGAGCGTTCCCGATTCGATGCCGTGCAGGATGCCGATGGCGAAGATCGTGTGCTCGTCGACGGTATGGACGTGATACATGTCGTGCTGCGTCTGCGCGACGATGCGCCCGAAATCCGGTATGAACCGCCCGAAGACGCCGGCCTCGTTCATGCGCCGCAGCGTCTCCTCGGCGTCGCGCGGATCGGTCATGATCTCCATGAACAGGCGGTTCGCCTCGCGGTTGGCGCGCAGCCGCCCATCGATCAGCCGCAGGTTCTGGCGGATGAGCCTCAGCGCATACGGATGGATCTCGAAGCCGTGCTCCTGCGCCACGCGGAACAAGCGTAGAAAGTTCAGCGGGTCGTCGGCGAACGCCTTGGGCTTGGCGACCGTCAAGCGGTCGCTTTCGACCGCGAATCCGTCGATCAGCTTCTGCCGCCACGGAAAGCGCGGCAAGGGGAGGGCGGCGAGATTGAAGCGTGGCTTCTTCTCGGCCTCGATTTGCAGCGCGGTGCAGAAGATGCGCGTCAGATCGCCCACGTCCTTTGCCACCATGAAGTAGTGCTTCATGAAG
>JACQDQ010000177.1 GCA_016201015.1 Pseudomonadota bacterium
AGTGTGTCCAAATGGCCGTGCTCGCGCGCCTGCACCAGCCCGAGATGGCGCTCGGGCAAGGCAAGCGCCGCATGGCGTGGGACACAGCCCAGCACCCGCAGACCCGGCAGCGTGGCGGCCATCGCCTGCAGCAGCGTGTCGACGTGGCCCTGGCCGCCGACGCGATTGAAGATCACGCCGGCGACGCGAATATCGGAGCGATGCCCAGCGAACCCGGCCACCAGCGCGGCCGCGGAGGCGGCCTGGCCGCGCACATCGACGACCAGCACGACCGGCCATCCCGTCGCCGCTGCAAGATCGGCGGTCGAGCCGGCGCCGGCGGCGTCGATGCCGTCGAACAGGCCCATGACTCCTTCGCACAAGACGATCTCGGCCGAGGTGGACAGCCGCTGCGCCAGGGCCGCCAGCGTGGCCGGCCGCATCGCCCAGGGATCGAGGTTGAGGCACGGGCGCCCGCTTGCCGCCGCGAGATAGCCGGCATCGATGTAGTCGGGGCCGGCCTTGGCGGCGGCCACGCTCACGCCGGCGCGGCGGAACGACCGGATCAGCGCCGCCGCGATGATCGTCTTGCCGCTGCCCGAAGCAGGCGCGGCGAGGATCAGCCCGGGTGCTGCGGCGGGCGCGCTCACAGCCGGGCGCGAATTGCCGCCGCCAGCTTGTCGGGCGGCGTCTCGTGCGTGAAATAGGCGAGCAGGCGGCCGTCGCCGCCCATCAGATAGATGAACGCCGAATGATCGACGAGATAGTTCGGGTCGCGCGCGGGATCGCCATTGACCTTGTAGTAGACCTTGTAGCCGCGGGCCGCGGCGTCGGTCTCCGCCGGCGTGCCGGTGAGGGCGACGATGCGCGGCGAGAAATGCTCGACATATGACTTCAGCACGGCCGGCGTGTCGCGGCCGGGATCGACGGTGACGAATAAAGGCTGCACCTTGTCGCCGTCGGCGCACAAGGCATCGATCGCGTCGCTCATCAGCTGCAAATCGAGCGGGCAGACATCGGGACAGAACGTGTAGCCGAAGGTGATGAGCATCAGCCTGCCGCGGAACTCGCCGTCGGTCCGCCGGCGCCCGTCCTGGTCGGTCAGCGAGAACGGCCCGCCGATCTTGATCTCGCCGAAGATTGACGAGCTGCCGCCGACCAGCAAGGCCCGGCCGCCGATGCCGATCGCGACGCCGAGCACGATTGCGGCGAAGATGCCGATCAGGCGCCGGCGCGTGAGGATGCTCATGGCGATGCCGTGGCGCCGCCGCGCTGACGTTTCCAGCCGCGGGCCTCCATGCAGTCGCGATAATAGGTGGCTTGGATCGACTGCTGGCTGCTGGCGCCGCGGTCGAGAAAGCCGTAATCGGCGGCGCCGTGGGCGCAGGCTTCGCGATCCTGGCGCAAATCCTCGGCCGTGGCGCCGTTCCTCACCCATTCGGTGCGTGGGGCGCAGGCGGTGAGCGCGGCGGCGGCGACAAGCAGCAACAGAGGGATCTGCATGGAGACTAAATAGGTGCGCGGCCGGCGGCGCTCAACCCGCGTCGCGCCTGCGCCCGAGCCCCAGCGGATCGGGATCGAGCGCGCGGCCGGCCAGCGCGCCGAGCCAGTCGAGCCCGGCGCGCAGCCGCACCACCTTGCCGACGACGACGATCGCCGGCGGCTCGATGCCATGCCGGATGACATCGGCGGCAGCCGCGGCGAGCGTCGACTCGAGCACGCGCTGGTCGGGCGTCGTGGCGCGGCTGATCACCGCCACCGGCTCGTCGGCCGGCCGGCCGGCGGCGCGCAGCATCGCCGTGATCGTTGCGAGATGCTTGAGGGCCATGTACAGCACGAGCACCGGCGAGCCGCGCGCCAGTGCCGGCCAGTCGAGCCCGTCGGGCACGTCGCCGCTGGTGCCGTGGCCGGTGACGAAGGTGACCGCGTGATTGGTGTCGCGATGGGTTGCCGGAATGCCTGCATAGGCGAGCCCGCCGATGCCGGCGGTGATGCCGGGCACCAGGCGGAACGGTATGCCGGCGGCGACCAGCGCCAGCGCCTCTTCGCCGCCGCGCCCGAAGACGAACGGGTCGCCGCCCTTGAGCCGCAGCACGCGCCGCCCGGCGCGGGCGTGGCGGATCAGCTTCGCCGTGATGTCCGGCTGCTCGGCCGAGGGTTTGCCGCCGCGCTTGCCGGCATATTCGAGCGTCGCGCCGGGCCGCGCCAACTGGACGACGCGGGCGTCGACCAGCGCATCGTAGACGACGACCTCGGCCGCGCGCAGCGCATGCAGCGCGTAGAGCGACAGCAAGCCGGGATCGCCGGGCCCGGCGCCGACCAGCCATACCCAGCCGGGCTCGAACGGCGGCAGCTCTATCGGCAGTTTGTCCATCGGCGCCGACTTCTCCGGTGCGACATCCCTCTCACCATCATGACCGGGCCGCCGCGCAGCGGCGAGTCCCGGCCATCCACGAACTTCTCTCAGGAATAGAAGACGTGGGTGGCCGTGACAAGTGTTCAGCCCGGAGACATGGGTAACAGGTGTTCGGGGACATAGGTAACGGGTTCATCGAACATCGTTCCGGGGCTCCCGCAAGTCAAAGCTGCTGATCTGACGGGAGCCGAAGAAGATTCCATACCTGCCGTCGACATCGAGCGGTCGCAGTGCAACACGCTCACCAAAGAACGCTTGTCCGACGTGCCAGAGTCTTCCTTTGAAGCTGACATAGGCTTTGGCGGTGCCGACGGCGCGCACGATCTCGCCGGGCCCATATTCGGGTTGCGGTAGTTTGTCCGGCATCGATCGGCGGCTTGGGCGGTAGCGGTTCGCCGGCACGTCCTGGCCGAGCGCATCGTGCGGACGTTCGTGATTGTAGAGACTGCGCCATCGATCGAAGGCGGCCTGAACGTCATCCAAGGTATGGAAGGCCCGCATGGCGAGCACCTCGGCTTTGAGCGTCCGGTGAAAGCGTTCGTTCTTGCCGCGGGTCTGCGGGTGATAGGGCCGGCTATGAATGACATCGATGCCGAGCTTGAGCAGCCATACCCCGAGCCCCGTCCAACTCTGGGCAGGGCCATCGCCCCACGGCGAGCCGTTGTCGACCAGAAAAGCATCCGGCAATCCGTAGCGGCGGAATGTTCGCTCAAGATGCCCACGCACCCCTGTCGCCCTGCTCGTTCGTGCACGCTTTCAAGCACAGCGCATAGCGCGAGTGATCGTCGACCATCGTCAGGGGATGACACCAGCGGCGACCGTGCAAGGGAAAGCGTCCTTTGAAGTCCATCTG
>JACQDQ010000183.1 GCA_016201015.1 Pseudomonadota bacterium
CAGATGGCGACGCCGGACGGCGCCGGTGCGCTCAACTACGCCATCCGTGTGCCGCGCGGCGTCATCGCCGTCATCTGTCCCTGGAACCTGCCGCTGCTGCTGATGACGTGGAAGGTGGCGCCGGCGCTCGCTTGCGGCAACACGGTGGTGGTGAAGCCGTCGGAGGAGACGCCAACCACGGCGACGATGCTGGCCGAGGTGATGAATGAGGCCGGGGTGCCGTCGGGCGTCTACAACGTCGTCCACGGCTTCGGTCCCAATTCGGCGGGCGAGTTCCTGACGCGCCATCCCGGCGTCGACGGCATCACCTTCACCGGCGAGACGCGCACCGGCACCGCGATCATGAAGGCGGCGGCCGAGGGCGTGCGGCCGGTCTCCTTCGAGCTGGGCGGCAAGAACGCCAGCGTGGTTTTCGCCGATTGCGACTTCGACGCGGCGATCGAGGGGACGATGCGCGCCGTCTTCGCCAATTGCGGCCAGGTCTGCCTCGGCACCGAGCGCGTCTATGTCGAACGGCCGATCTTCGACCGCTTCGTTTCGACGCTGAAGCAGAAGGCGGAAGGGCTGGTGCGCGGCGATCCGTTCGACAAGAAGACGTCGATGGGGCCGCTGATCAGCCAGGAGCATCGCGCCAAGGTAGCGGGCTATTACAAGCGCGCCGGGGAAGAGGGCGCCAGCGTGATTACCGGCGGCGGCGTGCCGCGGATGAACGCGCCGTATGATCGCGGCTCGTGGATCGAGCCGACGATCTGGACCGGCTTGCCCGAGACCTCGCCGGTGCTGCGCGAGGAGATATTCGGGCCGTGCTGCCATGTCCGACCGTTCGATGCGGAGGACGAAGCGGTCGCGCTGGCCAATGACAGTCCGTATGGCCTCGCCACCGCGATCTGGACGCAGAACTTGTCACGCGCGCATCGCGTCGCCGCCCGCATCGAGGTCGGCATCTGCTGGGTCAATTCCTGGTTCCTGCGCGACCTGCGCACGCCGTTCGGCGGCGCCAAGCAGTCGGGCATCGGCCGCGAGGGCGGCGCGCATTCGCTGGAGTTCTACACCGAGCTGCGCAACGTTTGCATCAAGCTGTAGCCTCGTAGCGCCGGCCATCGACGATTGCGTCGCGACGACGGGATTGGCCATGATGGCATTGCCACGACCAACCTGGCTTAGTCCGTGGTCGCGGGGATGCGAATCGCACCGCGCCGTGCCACAGGTTGCGGCCGGCCGATCGCCACAACCGACTTAGAATTGCCTTAATGTCGTTTTTAAGTACCATCGGATCATGAACGAAGCCGAGAATTTCGCCGACATCGCGGCGTTGATGGGCGACCCGGCCCGCGCCCGCATTCTGGCGTCTCTCATGGGCGGACGTGTCTTGTCGGCGAGTGATCTGGCGCGCCGGGCCGACTTGTCGCAACAGGCGACCGGCGTGCATCTCGGCAAACTCACGGCGAAGCGGCTGCTTGTCGTCGAGCGGTTCGGACGCGTTCGCTATTTCCGTCTAGCCGGCCACACGGTCGTTCAGGCGCTCAAGGCTCTCGGCACATTGGCCGTCAATGGCCATTCCTATCGCCACAAGCCGCCGATCAGCAGTCCGGTGCTGCGGCGAGCACGCATGTGCTACGACCATCTTGCCGGGGAACTGGGCGTGGCCGTTACCAAGCGTTTGGTCGTGCGCGGGCATCTCAGGGCGCGCGATGACCGTTTCGTCTTGACGGCGCGCGGCGAAGCCACCTTGCGAAACATGGGAATCGATATCGATACGGCGCGCCAACATCGGCAAAATTTTGCCTGCACATGCCTCGACTGGAGCGAGCGGCAGCCGCATCTCGCCGGCTCGCTCGGCTCGGCCCTGGCCTCGCGCTGCCTGGCGGATGGCTGGGTGCAGCGTCTCCCCAACAGCCGTGCCCTGCGGCTGACCAAGCGCGGCCGGCAGATGTTCAAGGCGACGCTCGGTCTCGCCTTGCGCTGAGGCGTGCGAAGCTGCGGCGGCGGAACGACCGGATCGTCAGGCAACCCAGGATTTCGTCAGCAGCTCGGTCGCCTTGCCGGCCGGCAGCGGCGGCGAGAAGAGATAGCCCTGGCCGAACTCGCAGCCAAGCCGTCTGAGCATGTCGATCTCCGCCGACCGCTCGACGCCTTCGGCGACCACCGTCATGCCCAGATCGTGTGCCAGATCGACGATGGCGCGTACGACGTTGAAGTTGCGCGCGCCGTCGTTCATGCGCCTGATGAAGGAGCGGTCGATCTTCAGGATATCGAAAGGCAGGGCGTGCAAATAGCTCAGCGACGAGTAGCCGGTGCCGAAATCGTCGAGGCTCAACTGCACGCCGCAGGCCTTGAGCGCGTGCAAGCGCTCGGCGATGCCGGTGGTGTCGTCGATGATGGCGCTTTCCGTCACTTCGAGCTTGAGCGCGCCGGGCGGCAGGCCGCCAAGCTCGATCAGCCGCTGCAGAACGGCGATGTGCTCCGGGTCGCGCAACTGGCGGACCGACAGATTGACCGCCATCGTCAGATCGTCGGCCGCCGGGCCGATTTCCGCGCGCCAGGCCATGAGCTGGCGCCGCGCTTCGGTGAGGACATAGGCGCCGATCGGCACGATCAGGCCGGTATCCTCCGTCACCGGAATGAATTCGACGGGTGAGATCATGCCGCGCGTCGGGTGGTACCAGCGCAGCAGCGCCTCGAAGCCGGCGACGCGCATGTCGGCGATATGGAAGATCGGCTGATAGTGCAGGTGAATCTGCCCTTGCTCGAGCGCCCGCCGGAGATCGGTGCCGACCTGCAGCTCGCTCACCGCGCGCTGGCGCAGCTTCGCCTCAAAGCGCTCGTAGCGGGCCTTGCCGAGCTCCTTGGCGCGGTACATGGCGAGGTCGGCGTCGCTGAGCAGGTCGGCCGGGCGCGCCGTTGACGCCGAGCCGGAGGCGATGCCGATGCTGGCTGTCGCGAAGACCTCACGTCCGTCGAGCGTGAACGGCCGGTCGAGATCGTCCTTGATGCGCGCCGCGATCGCCGTCGCCTCGTCGTCGTCGCGCAGATTCTCGAGCAGGATGGTGAATTCGTCGCCGCCGAAGCGGGCGAGCGTGTCGATCGGGCGCAGGCATTGGGCCAGGCGCTGGGCGACGCTGACGAGCAGCTTGTCGCCGGCACTGTGGCCGTAGCTGTCGTTGACCAGCTTGAAGCGGTCGAGATCGAGGAACAGCACGGCGAAGCGCGGTGCCACGCCTTGCTCGGCGCGGCGCAGCGCCTGGTCGAGACGATCGAGAAACAGGGCGCGGTTGGCGAGGCCGGTCAGCTTGTCGTGGAAGGCGTCGTGGACAAGCTGCTCCTCGTAGCGTTTGCGCTCGGTGATATCGATCACGGTGACGAGCGAGGCGGGTGCGCCCTCCCAGTCGAGCAGCGTGATGCGGTTGTCGAGCCAGATGCGCTCGCCGTTCGGCCGCATGCCGACATATTCGTAATGGTTGGGCGCCGCCTCGCCGCGCAGGCGCCGCTCGGTCATCTCCGCAAGTCGGGCGTGCTCCTCGGGCGCGACCAGCTCCCAGACATCGGCGAGCGCGCGCACCGCCTCGGAGGATTCGAGCCCGAAGATGTCGGCGAAGGCCTGGTTGCAGAACAGCGGCTTGTCGCCGCGATGGACCAGGATGCCCTGCAGCGAGCCCTCGACCAGATGGCGGTATTGCTCCTCGCTCTCGCGCTGTTTCGCCTCGGCGCGCTTGCGCTCGGTGATGTCGAGGGCGACGGTGAGCACGTTCGACACCTGGCTGTCCTCATCGATCAGCGGCAGCTTGGTCGTCCAGAAGTCGCGCGCACCTCCGGCACCGCTGAGCCGTTCTTCGTAGAAGGGTACGGCTTCCGCCGTTTCGACGATCCGCCGGTCGCGCGCGTCGGACGGCTCGGCATGGCCGGCGGCGATCAGCTCACCCGCGGTGCGGCCGATCGCCTCGTCGGGCGCGATGCCGCGGAAATCGGCGACGAAGCTGTTGACAAACTGGTAGCGCAGAGCGCGGTCCTTGAGATGGATCATCGCCGGAACGGCGTCGATGATGGTGCGCAGCAGGCGCCGCTCGCGACGGATCGTGCGCTCGGCGCGGCGGTGCTCGGTCACGTCGGTGAACACGTAGACGCGTCCACCGCCCGGCATCGGGCCGATATTGACCATCAGCGTGCGGCCATCGGGTTGGCGGCGCTCGAAGGAGTGGACCGCGCTCGTGCTCTCTCGCGGCTCGCCGAAAAGGCCCGCTATCTCGTCCGCGCCGTAGATGCCCTGCGCCTCGAGGCCGGCGAGCAGCGTGGCAAGCGGGCGGCCGATGGCGGCGGTCCCTTCGGGGGCGTTGACGAGGACGTGGAAGCGCCGATTGGCCAGCAGGATATTGCGGCGCGGGTCGAGCACGAGGATGCCTTGCTCGATGCTCTCGACCGTGGATTCGAGCAACGCGGCCTGGCGAGCAAGTTGCCGCTCGCGACGCTTGAGCTCGGTGATGTCGGTGACGACCATCACGGCGCCGCCTTGCTCCATGCGGCTCTCGCTGAAGCGCATCCAGCGGCCGCGGCCCAAGCTCTGCTCGACGATGTAAGGCGCCGCGCGGTGGCGCTCGAGCCAGGCGCCAACGGCGTCGTCGTCGATCTCGCGCACACCGCTGGCGCGCAGGCGCGCGACCATGCCGTCCATGGTCTCGGCGAAACTTGCGCCGGGCGCGAAAAGATCGATGAATTCCGGCAGCAGCCGCGCCACGCAGTCATTGGCAAGAACGATGCGGTCGTCCGGGCCGAACAGCACGAAGCCCTCCTCGATGCTGGCGATCGCCGCCCGCAGATGGAGTTGCGCCGTCTGCCGCAGCGCGATCTCCTGTTGCAGCATGGTGCGGATCTTGCCCTGCATCACCGACAGCGCCTGGAGCAGTACGCCGGTCTCGTGGCGACCGGCGGGGATGTCGGCTTCGAGGTCGCCGCCGGCGATGCGATTGGCGACGGCGACCGAAGCGCGCAGCGGCTGGGCGATGCCGTACCACAGCCAGGCGAAGATGGCGCCGAGGCAGAGGAGCAGGGCCCCGAATACGGCGAGCAGCGCGTTCTCGGCTTCGGCACCGGCTTGCGCCGCTTGCACGCGGAAGCGAAAGCCGTCGCCGGCCGCCTGCTCGGCCAGCAGCTCGAAGCCGTCGCGGAGCGTCTGGGTAAGTTGGTCGAAAGCGTCGCTCCACAAGCCGGTCGCGGCGATATCTTGGCGCGTTGCGTTCCACGATTTATAGTCGCGTTCAAGCGTCGCGACGGTGCGCTTGGCCTCGTCCGACAGGCTGCGCTCGCGGGCGATGTCGAGATCTTCCTGGAAGTTGCGGCTGAGTGCCGCGTCCAAGCCGGCCGGCGTCGCGCCGCTGCCGGCGGCCAGCGCGCGTGCGGCCTGGAACAGCATGCGCTCGAAATCGTTCTGTGCTGTGCGCGCGAAGTTGATCGCCATCAGTGGCTTGTCGAAGGTCTCGACTGCGACCTGCCCGGTGCGCATCACGCTGAATACGGCGAACACGCCGAACGGCGCGATCAGCGCGAGAATTGCGATGATCGCGAGAATGAGCTTGCTGCGGATCGACATGGACACCCCCCGCCTGGATCGGCACGCATCCGACCCGGACCATTTTCCGGGACGAAGGCCAGGCGCGCTGGTCGGGATTATACGTGGCTGCCGCCGGCCAACGGGAGCTTCAGAATGGGCTTGGTGCGTTCCGCGACCGCTCGACACACCTGCCGGTCGGCGCAAGTCCGACCTGTCGGCCGCCAGAGGCCCTTAGGGTTTATGAAAAATTAAAAGTTGATTGCCATATTGTCGCCCAACCGCTTGGCATAATCGATGGCTCTCAGCGCTGTGCATTTGGCCGGGCGGGCATCGATCTCCTGACCATGGACAACCGGCTCCTGATCCTATGTGGACACGGCTCAAAATCGGACATGTAGCGATTCTTCTCGTCGGCGGATTGTTGGCTGCCTGCAGCGATGTGCAGTCCGGCCTCGACCGGGCCGATCGCTATTTCAAGGATGTCTTTTCCTCGATCGTCGGTCGGCCGGCGCTGCCCGGCGCCACGGTCGCTCCGACAAATGCCGCCGGCGAGCCGAGTCCCGATGCGAACTACCTGCTTGGCCTGAAATATCTCAACGGAGACGGGGTGCCGCGGGACGAAAAACGCGCCGCCGCGCTGATCGAGTCGGCGGCCAATCACGGTCAAATCGATGCGCAATATCTATTGGGTGTTCTGCTCGGCGAGCCGGGCACCCCGGGTCATGAACCGGCGCGGGCGATCGCGTGGTTGACCGAGGCCGCGGGGCACGGTCATGTGCAGGCGCAGTTCGCCCTCGCCGATTGCTACATGAATGGGCGGGGCGTGGCAGCGGAGCCGACCTGGGCGGCCGTCTGGTACCGGCGCGCCGCGCTGGGCGGACATAAGGATGCGGCCTTTCAGTTGGCGCTGATCGAGATCGCCGGACGCGGCGCGCCGGCCGATGCCGTCGACGCGTATAAGTGGCTGACGATCGCCGAAGGCGCCGGCCATGCCGAAGCCCGGCGTTACCGGTCGGCCCTCAAGGCACGGCTAAGCGACGCCGAGCGACAGCGCGCCGAAGCGGAGGCGCGGGCATTTGCGCCAGGGGTCATACGAGTCAACTACTCGGACGAACCGACGATCCTCTTCGTGCAGTACGCGCTGGCGCGCCGGGACTACGATCCGGGGCAGATCGATGGCCGGATCGGCGATCGAACACGTGCCGCGATCGCCGACTATGCGCGCGCCAACGGTTTGGACGGCGCCGCCAGTGTTACCCCGGCGCTTGTCGATGCCTTGCGCAGCGATCTGCGCGGGCGTACTTGACCCATCCGCAGCGACCGACCGGCTGAGCCGTCACGGCGCGCTGAGGCCAAGCAATCCGTTGACTTCGGATACGACTTTGTCGGTCACCGGCTTGTTCGAGGCGGCGGCGAGCTTGTCGCGCGCCGCGGCGATGGCGGCAGTCTGGGCCGGCCCCGGTGGCATCGCGAGCGCATCCTTCATTGCCGCCTCGTAGGCGGCGATCTGTCCGACGCGCGAGTTCGGCGCGGCATGATCGCGGGCATTGGCGGAGGCATGCGCCGCATTGAGCGCACCGAGCGTGTTGGCGGTCGCCCCATTGCTGCTGCGGCCGGAGGATGCCGCCGCGGCATCCGGGCCACGGCCTGCTGCGCCATTCGCACGACCATGATTTGCTCCCGCGGCGGCGTCATTCACGTCCTGGTCGCTGCGAGCCGCCTGACCGGGCGCCGAATCCCGTCCGCCGCCGCGGCCGGCACCGGTGTCTGCGCCGCTCTGGCTGGCGCCGGCCTGGCCGCTATTCCCGGCGCCAGCGCCGCCATTGCCGCCGCCACCGCCGCCTCCGCCCCCACCACCGCCGCCCTTGGCCAGCGCGGCTGAGAGGCCAAAGCTTCCCGCGTTCCAGTCGGCCGACACCGGGATGCTCGCGAGCGCAGCGGCCAGCGCGCCGGTGGCGACCAATCCTGCGCAGCGTGTGCGAAGCTTTGATTTCATCATAGCCATCTCCTTGCCAATTGTGCGAGCGAAGCGAGGTCACGGGAACGAGACTGGTTGCCTTCGTCGATCGGACCGTGGCCGCATCGGCCACCGTGCATATATTTCTTCCCGACGGCGGCACGGCGATCGCTCAGTTGACGATCCGCCATGTTCCGTCGGGCTGGCGGCAGGCTGTGCCGTAGACGCCTTGACGTTGGCCGCCAATGGTTGCCATCGTCTGATATTCACGACAATAACGGCCCTCGCTGGTTTGGTAGGTCCGGGTCGGCACGACGGAATACTGATATCCGCTTTCGGCATTGTCCCATACGATCCGCCGGCGGTCGGTCGCGTGCTCGAGTGTAAAGCCGACGCAGTTTTGATCGACGATGTCCATCGCCCGGCCGATCGTGCTGCCGACCAGCGCGCCGGCAACGATGCCGCCGATGGTCGCAGCGGTCCGGCCGGAGCCGCTGCCGATCTGGTGGCCGACGAGTCCGCCGGCGGCGGCGCCGATCGCGCCGCCCAGCAACTCGCGTGACAGCACGGATCGATCGCAGATGCCGCGATCGATGCCGTACGGCACCGCATAGACGGCGTAGGCGCCGTCGGCCGTTCCGTCCTGCACGTGCTTGGCGCGGTAGCCGCTGGCCGGTGCCCAGGGCGGCGGATCGGCCAGCGCGGTGGCCGGCAATCCGCAGCCCCAGGCCACGGCGACGGCCAGCGCCGAAAGCCATGCCAACGCGGACGGATAGGGGGCGACGCTCGACATGGATCGCCACTCGCTGCAGGCGGCGCTGCCTATCTGGTGAATGCGCCGATCGCGGCACCCGCCGCGCCGCCGAGAACGGCACCCGTCAAGGCGCCGCCGCCGATCACCGCCCCGGCGACCGCGCCGCCGGCCGCGCCGATTGCGCCGCCGCTCAACGCGCGCTGCTGTTGCTGCGTCATGTTCGAGCATCCCACAGTTCCCAACGCTACGGCGCAAAGCACCGCAAACATCTTCATGCATCTCACAGTTCGCCCTCCTTCGTCGGTCTCGTGATGCCGGACGGCTGCCCGCCCGGCCGAGCCGCACGGGCTCTTCCAGTACATGAACAATGCGCAGGGCGGGCGTTTCATTCAACCGAGGTACGGATTTGCTACAGGCCGCCGCATCCGGTCATCGATCTTTCACCGAATTGTCACGGCCGGCTGCGGCGGCGCCACCGGCGCGGTCGTGCCGGCGCGATGAAAAGTGTTGAAAACGGCTTGATTTTCTTGCCAGTTATGCGGCGAATACAGGTCGCGATCCGGCGCTGCACGCGGGGGCATCATGGACTATGATTTGTCACGGTGTTCCTGCTCCGAGAACGGCCGAACCGATGCGACGATTCGTAGCCTGCCGCGCGATTTGGTTGGCAGCCGCCGTGCTGGCGGGGGTGGATCTTGTCGCGTGCAGCGGTTTCGACTTCGACAATCTCCCCGGCGGCACGCCGTCGGCGCCAAGCCCGGGCTCGGAGAGCGGCGTCGGACCACGTCCCGCCGCCCCGCCGGCGACGCGCCAGGCGGCGCGGCCAGCGCCCGAAACAGGCATCCGCACCGCGCCGACCCCGGCGGTCGAGATCAAATTGGTCGGCCTGAGCGAGGAGGAAACCATCGTCCTGCTCGGTCAGCCGGCGGCCGAGTCCGACGCGGCGCCGGCCAAGCTGTGGGAGTATCGCGGCCGGGACTGCGTCCTCGACGTCTATTTTTATCTCGACGTGTCGCGCAATGGCTTCTACGCGCTGCATTATGCGGCTCGCGGCGGGTCGGCCGCCCCATCGCGAACGGCACCGACGCCAACCGCCGAGGGCGACCGCTGCCTGCGCCGCATCTACGATGACAAACGCCGCCGATGATCGCGCCGCCGGCGGACCTATCGTCGTCGTCGACGACGATCCGCTCTTTCTGAAGACATTGTGCCTCAATCTCGAGGACGCGGGATTCCGCGCGGTTCCGTTCGAGAGTGGACAGGCGGCGATCGACTATTTCGCCGGCGGTCATCCGGCAGCCGCCATGCTGCTCGACTGGCACATGCCGGGCGTCGATGGCCCGCAGGTCCTCAAGCACCTGCGGGACTCCGGCTCGCGCGTGCCGGTGCTCTTTCTCACCGCCCTGCATCAGCCGATCTACGAGGAAGCGGCCTTGGCGCGCGGCGCCGTCGATTTCGTGGAAAAGTCGCGCAGCTTCGCGTTGATACTCAGTCGGCTCAAGATCGTCCTCGCCGGCGCCAAGACGCCGATCGACGCGGCCGCGTCATCCGTGGCTCCGCCCACCGGTCTCGAGTTCGATGATGCAAGCGCGCGTGTCTTGTGGCAGGGACAGCGGGTCGATCTGACGCTCACCGAATTCAAGGTCGCGCGACTGCTGGCCGCGCGTCCAGGCCGCGACGTGTCGTATCGCGAGATCTACGACGTGATGCGCGGCGAGGGATTCCGTGCCGGCGTCGGCGACGAGGGCTACCGTGCCAATGTCCGCGCGCTGATCAAGCGCGTCCGCCAGAAGTTCAAGGCCATCGACCCCGGCTTCGTGTCGCTCGAAAATTACCCCGGTTTCGGCTATCGTTGGGTTGATGACGGTCGGCCCTGACCGCGAATCACCTGTGACGCCATGGGCGCGCCTTCGGTCGCTGTCCCGCTCGCTGATCGTGCGGCTGGTGTTGCTTGTCGTGATCTTCGGCGTCGTGCCGGTGATCATCTACGCGCGGCTGCAGGCCGCCGACGTCGAAAAGCAGCAGCTCCTGCTCGAGACCGTGCGCAACAAGGGCATGCTCATCGGCCGCGCGCTCGAACCGCTCCTCATGCGCGTCGACAGCATTCCGTATTTCCGGCGCGGCGAGGAGCTGGCGAAGTATGTCATCGGACCGGTCACTTTGAAGCTGCTGTTCCGCCCGGCAAGCACGACGCCGGGGTCGGTCGGCTTCTTCTACATCGCGTCGGCGCCGGCCGTATCGACCGATGCGCTGGCAATTGAACGGCAGCGGCTGATCGACGACGGCATTCTGCCGCGCCTCGCGCAGAGCTGCGAAGGCGACGTGCCGCTGGCGCTGAGGCTCGAGTTGCCGGGCGGCTTGAGCGAGCTTCTGACCTCGATCACGCCGGTCCGCACGCCCGGCGGATGCTGGGCGTTGATCGTGTCGCATCAGCTCGACAAGCTGGGCACGCCGCTCGGTCGGCCGTATTGGCAGTCGCCGGAAGTACAGGTCGCGGCGGTGATCTACTTCACGTTGGCGGTGCTGACCATCGGCATCTTCTTCGATCTGTGGCGGAGCCTGCTGCGCTTCGGCCGCTTGGCGCGCGCCGTGCGCACGGACCAGGGCGCGGCCCGATTTGCCGATCGCAACATCATTCCGGAGCTCGGCGCCGTCGCCCGCGAATTCGACGGCATGGTTCAGGCGTTGCGCGGCTCCGCCGTGAGCATCCGACGCGCTGCCGAGGATACCGCCCATTCTTTCAAGACGCCGCTCGGAGTCATTCGTCAATCGCTCGAGCCGATGCGCCGGCGGCTGGCGGCCGGCGACGAGCGCGGGCGGCAAGCGATCGCCGCCATCGAGACCGCGCTCGATCGGCTCAACGGACTGGTCGCCGCGGCGCGGCAGCTCGACGAAACGACCGCCGACGTTCTCGATCCGCCGCGCGAGACGATCGATCTCTCGGCGCTATGCCATGGCATCGTCGAAGGCCATGCGCATGCCCCGCGGGAAGATGGCATCCGCCTTGCCGGCGACATCGCCCGGCCCGCGATGGTGGTCGGCGGCATGGAGATGATCGAGACCGTGGTGGAGAATATTCTCGAGAACGCGATCAGCGTCTCGCCGCCGCACGGCGAAGTGCGGCTCACCGTAGTTCGGCGCGGCGCCGTCGTCGCGTTGACGGTCGAAGATCAGGGCCCCGGCGTGCCGGCCGATCGGCTGGAGAAGATATTCGAACGCTACTATTCGACCCGATCCGCTGTGCCCGGACCCAAGATCAACGGCGAAAACGGCGCCGCCGAAGCCCATTTTGGCATCGGCTTGTGGGTCGTGCGGCGCAATGTGGAGGCGCTCCACGGCCGCGTCTGGGCTGAAAACCGGGCGACGGGAGGCCTCAAGATGACGGTCGAGCTGCCGGCGCTCGAACAGTCGCGCGCCGACGAACGAAAGCCGCCGCCACGCGCCGCCGCCTCACGCCTGGCCGGCGGCCCACCGGACTGAATTCGTCGCGGCGACGGCGACGAAGGGGAGGCGTCGCGCATAGTCCCCGAACTCGGGCGGCGACACCTTCCCGATCGACGGCGCGGGCCATGGCTCCCGTTCGCGATGGAGCCGGCCGCGCGGACATATCCGACCATGACCGATATATGTCACATCATCGACCTTTCTTTATCACTGGCTGCGCGCCGCCTTCGCTCCTAGATGTAGGACGTGGCGAATCACAGTCGAGTTGGTCGGCCGACGCGTCAGCGCGCCGAAAGTCCGCGGTCGGGGAACGACGGCCACCGGATTGAATTTCGTCCGATTTCCCCGGATGCCGGCAAGTCGGAGGCGTCACGGGTTGAGACGGGTCTGCACGGCAGGTTCCAGCGACCCGACCGGATGGCGACCGGGTGCGAAATCGCGAAGTTTGTCGACCGCACGTCGCTTGGCACGCAGGTCTGGCAAAGGAGGAGTCACATGCACGGACATATGCAAAGGCACGCGCGGACCATGGTCATCGTCTCGCTGCTCAGTCTGGCGGCCGCTCCTATATTTGGCGGCCAAGTCTATGCCGCCGTCGATGACGCGAGGAATTTGGTGACCAGGCTAGGCAATGAGGCGGTAACCGTGCTGCAGTCGCAAGCGCCGCTCGCCGATCGCGAAAAGCGGCTGCAGGCCTTGTTTCGTGACGGCTTCGACCTCGATTTCATTGGCCGCTTCGTGTTGGGTCAGTACTGGAACCGCGCCACGTCGGTCCAGCGCGATGAATACCGGCGCGTGTTCCGCGATTTCGTGACTCAAACCTACGCGCGACAGCTTGCCGGCGAGACGGTGACCCGCTTTGCGATCGTCTCGGCAAATGAAAACAGCGATCACGACGTCATCGTCGAAACGCTGATCGAGCGCCCGAAGGGGGCGCCGTTGAAATATGGCTGGCGCGTCCGCGACGACAAGGTCATCGACATCTTTGTCGAGGGCGTCAGCCTCCTGGTGAGCAAGCGCGACGATTTCACCTCCGTGGCGCAGCGCGAGGGAATTGACGGGTTGATCGCGTCGCTCCGGCAGAAGCTGCAGCAGGCATCGGAGGCGGCGCCGCTTCGGCCGCGGCTCGTCGGCGCGTGATCTCTCAGATCAGTCATTGAAGGAGTAGGTGATGTACGAAGGTGAAGCGATGACTTCGGGGGTCGATGCCCCATTTGGTGCGGCGCTGCGGCGGAGCGTCGGCTCGGCAACGGTGCAGGGCGAGCTGTGGGGTGCCGCCGCGCAGGACTGGGCGAAGATCCAGGAAGTCACGGCCAAGCCGGTGTGGGCCGCGGCTCTCGATTCCGCCATCGTGACGACCGGCACGCGGCTGCTCGATGCCGGCTGCGGCGCCGGCGGCGCGGCGATGCTTGGTATCGCGCGCGGCGCCAACGTCCATGGTCTCGATGCCTCGGCCGAGCTGATCGCCATCGCCCGCCGGCGCGTTCCGGGCGCGGTGTTCCGCGTCGGCGAGATCGAGGAACTGCCGTACGCCGAAGATTCGTTCGACGCCGTCATCGCCTGCAGTTCTGTCCAGTATTGCAACGATCCCATCGCCGCGCTGCGCGAGTTGCGTCGCGTCTGCGCGCCGGAAGGGCGGGTCACCATCGCGGTGTGGGGCCGCGCCGCGGATTGCGACATGCGCGACGTGTTTGCGGCGGTGCGCGGTGTGCTGCCCGACCCGCCCGACGAACTCGGCCCGTTCGCGTTGTCGCAGTCGGGCGCGCTCGAAGAGCTGCTGGCGAGCGCGGGCCTGCGCGCAGTGATGACGGAGCAGGTCGACGCGCCGTTCGAGTATCCCGACATCTCGACCGCGTGGCGCGGCCAGCGTTCGGCCGGGCCGCTGCAGGCGGCGCTGCGCGAAGTCGGCGAGGCGACGCTGAAAACGGCGGTCGAAAAGGCACTCGTCGCGCATCGCACGAAGGCCGGTCGCATCCGCCTCGACAACCGCTTTCGCGTCGTCACCGCGATCCGCTGACGCCTCAGGGCGTGACGGTCACCTCAAGCAGCATTTTCGGGTGGATGGCGCAGCGCACCTCGAAGCTGCCGATGCGATCGAACGGCACCTCGATCGTGCGGCTCGGCGCGTGCTCGCCGGAATCGAAGCGCATGGTCGGCGCCGAAACGAAGATGTGGTGGATGAAGGGGTCGTCGTTGGTAAAGCCGACGCGGACGCCGCGCTTGATGGCGATCGAGGCCTGACTGAATTTGCGGTCGTGCTGCGTGATCAGCACATCGACGGCAGCCAGCGCCGTCCACGACGCAACTGCCGCGACAGCGAAGGCGACCACGAAAATCGGCTTGTCCCCGCGCATCGCGCTCCCCCAAAACGGCCGAGCGGCCGCCTAGCTAAGGTTAGCAAGGTTCCACCGGCCGGGCCAGCGCCCGCTGCCTTCACGACGTCGTGATGGTGGCCACGCCGCCGCTTGCCAGCACCAGCCGGTAGAGCGGCAGCATGCGGCCCGGCACGGCGTCCGATGGCGCCATTCTCGCGAACGTCGCACCCATTGCCGCGTAGAATGCCGCGGCGTTCGGGTCGGACAAGATCGTCATCTCGTGGCAGCCGGTCGCGCGGGCGCGCTGAGCGGCGTGGGCGAATAGGCGCCGGCCGATGCCGCGGCCGATCGCCGACGGATCGACGAACAGCTTGGCAAGGTCGGCCGCCGCGTTGGCGACCGCGAGCTCGTATACGGCGACGGGTCGATCGTCGTCACCCGCCGCGACGAACACGTATCCGCCTCGGATCGATTCTTCGCCAACGCGCAGGCTGTCGACGCACAGCGCTAGGAACGCGGCATCGTAGCCCCAATGCGCCTTCGAGCGCAGGCACAGCGCCGACAGAGCGTCGGCTTCCTCCGTGCGCGCCGGCCGGATGCGCGCCGAGGAGTCGCGCTTAGTGATCGTGCCCGGCGAGCGCATGCACGTGATAGGGCTGGCGCGACAGGCCGACGCAGAACTGCCCGACCGCGTCCTCGAGGCTGACCAGCAGGCGCTTGAGATCGTGGTTGAGCGCCCCGAGGCGCTCGGCGGCGGCTTCGGCCTCGCGCCGCACGCGAACCGCGTCGATGGTGGTGAATTTGCCATGCCACAGCACGAGCCTGCCGCCGATCATCACACTGTCCACCGCGCTGCCGTCCTCGCAGTGGACGATCTGATTGATCGGGTCGTTGAGCGGCACGAAATTGAGATTGCCGAGATCGAGGAAGACGATATCGGCCTTGGCGCCCGGCGCCAGGCGGCCGATCGTCTCGCCGAAGCCGAGCGCGTGGGCGCTGCCCGACGTCGCCATCGCCAGCACCTCGTCGGTCGACAGCCATGTTTGGTAGTCGTGGCTGCGCACCCGCGACACAAACGAGGCGAAGCGCATCGCCTCGAACATGTTCTGGTTGTCCGAGCATTGCGCGCCGTCGGTGCCGATGCCTGTGTTGACGCCGGCCTGGCGCATCTCGCGCGCCGCGGCGAGTCCGGAGCCGAGCCGCATGTTGCTGCCCGGATTATGCGCGATCGAGGCGCCGCGATCGGCCATGCGCTTGATGTCGTCGCCATCCAGCCACACCGCATGCGCCGCGGTGAAATCGGGACCGAGGAAGCCGAGCGCGTCGAGATGCGCGGTCAGCGTCTTGCCGTATTTCCTGTGGCCGGCGACGGCCTGCAGCTTGGATTCGCCGACATGCATATGCAGGCCGGCGCCGTGCTCGCGCGCCAGGCGGCCGCAGGCGACGATGAACTCGTCGGCGCAGTGCAGCGGAATGGTCGGCGCCACGGCAAGCCGGAGGGCGTCGCGGTCGAACGGCCAGTCCTTGAACAGCGCGCGACAGGCGTCAACGGTCTTGTCCCAGGGCGAAAAGACAAAGCGCTCGACGCCACCGCGCTGCGCCGCCGGTAGCGCGTCGATGAGACCGGGAATCGCCTGATAAAAGCTGCGGTCGGCAACCATCGGCGCGATCACCGCGCGCATGCCGACGTCGCGATAGGCGCGGCCCACAGCCTCCATGCCGTCGCGCGTCGGCACCGGCATTTCGACATAGAGGTCGTAGCAGGC